>CACMHR010000028.1:0-2259 GCA_902613655.1 uncultured Pelagibacteraceae bacterium | reverse complement strand
CCAATTTTTTTTATTGCATCTTGAAAGCCGAATGAGGCTGAAATTACTCCGATAGAGCCTACTATAGAACTAGAGTTTGCATAAATTTCATCACCTGCGCATGCAATTAAATAACCTCCAGAGGCAGCTACATCTTCAGCAAAAACAATAACTTTTTTTTTATTTTTAACGGCTAACTGTCTTATGTAATCGTGTATTAAATGAGATTGAACTGGTGAACCTCCGGGCGAATTTATGGAAATTGCAATATTTTTTGCCTTTTTAAATGAAAAAGCTTTTTTAATAATTTCCTGTTGTCCTGAAAAATCAATACCTTGTCTAAATCTACCAGCAGATCCAATTACACCTGTCAGTCTTACATGTGGGACTATTATCTTTTTTTTAAATAATGAAAACATATGATCAAGATTAGTTTTATTTCTTATATCAGCACTTAAAATAAAAATATAAATATATTTTACGCTACCCTTGGTTGAAATTGAAGTGCGTCACAGATGTATGAAACTATAATTTTTTAGAGTATATAATTAAAAAATGGGTTCAGTAATACCACTTAAAAAATCTGTAAATTCTGCCTACTTGGATTTAAAAAATCTTTTGAACGGTAAGCTCCAGTCTGTTGAAAAACTTATAAATACTAAGCTTAATAGTGACGTAGACCTCATTAAAAAAATGAGTAATTATCATCTTAACTCAGGCGGAAAAAGAGTCCGTGCCTTATTAACAATGGGCTCAGCAAAACTTGGCGGTTATCTAGATGGCAAAAGAGATATAAATTTAGCAGCTTGCGTTGAGCTAATACATAGTGCCACATTACTACATGACGATGTAATAGATGAAAGCGAAGTTAGAAGAGGAAACAAAACTACAAATGCTATTTGGGGGAATCAGTCTTCAATTTTGGTTGGGGATTACCTTCTCAGCAGATGTTTTGAGATGATGGTAGATGATGGAGATCAAGAGATTTTAAAACTTTTATCTTCAACGTCCTCTAAAATTGCCCAGGGTGAAGTCTTGCAGCTTCAGCATAAAGGAGAAGCAGATCTTTTGGAGGAAAATTATATAAAGATAATAAATTTAAAAACTGCTGCATTATTTGCTGCGGCAACTAAAGTAGGCTCTTGTATATCGAATATGGACAAGAAGAAAAAAGATGCCCTTGAGTCATATGGTAAAAATCTTGGTTTGGCATTTCAAATAGCTGATGATGCTTTAGATTATTTCTCGAAAGAAAAAATTTTTGGAAAACAAATAGGTAAAGATTTTTTTGAGGGAAAAGTTACGTTGCCTATTATTATTGTATTCCAAAAATCAAACATGATTGAAAGAAATTTTTTAACAAAAATTTTTAAAAAAGATAAAAGAGAAAAAGAGGATTTTGATGAAACACTCAAATTAATTAAAAAATATAAAGCTCTTGAAACAACTTTTAAAAGAGCAGAATATTTTGTTAATGTATCTTACGATGCATTGGGTATGTTTGAAAACTCAGATGAAAAAAATATTTTACAAAATCTTACTGGGTTCAGTTTAAATAGGTCTTTTTAAGGATAAAGTATTTCTCTTAACCACTTACCGTTTTCTTTTCTGTAGTTTAATCTTTCATGTATTCTGTTCTTAATTTCTAACCAAAATTCTATAGTATCTGGTTCTACTCGCCAGCCTGACCAGTGAGGTGGTCGTGGTACATTTTTTTGATCTGGATATTTCTTTTCAAATTCTTTAATTTTATTTATAAATTCATTTCTATTATTCATTGTTTGCGACTGCGAAGAGGCCCAAGCACCTATTCTACTTCCGTAAGCTCTTGAATTATAGTATTCATCTGCTTCTTTGTTATCTACGACTACTGTTTTCCCAGATATTCTAATTTGTCTCCTTAAACTTTTCCAATGGAAGCACATTGATGCTTTGGGATTAGTTTTAAGATCGCTCCCTTTTTTACTATTAAAATTTGTATAAAAAACAAAACCTTTTTCTGTTAAGCCTTTTAGTAAAACCATTCTTACACTTGGTATGCCGTTTGAGCTTGAGGTTGCTAATGATAAAGCGTTTGGATCATTAATTTCACTTTTTTCAGCAACTTCAAACCATTTTTTAAACAAAACTATAGGGTTTTGCTCATCTTCAAAACAAGCGTCGAGTCCTAACGAATTTTGGCCACTTTTTTTATTCATAAATTATATAAAATAATTTATACATTAAATATCAATGTCTTTTAATACTTTTGGAAAAATATTTAGGTTTACTACATGGGGT
>CACMHR010000027.1:0-2421 GCA_902613655.1 uncultured Pelagibacteraceae bacterium | reverse complement strand
TTTGCATCACAAATTTGTATTAAACTTAATTTGTCTCTTTCAGGTATTTTTAATCCGGTAGCTTCAGTATCTATAGCAATACTATCTTTTATCTGTGAGACAATTTCTTTAGGCAAATCGTTTGAAAATTTATTAATCTTCATATACTTATTCTAATTACCATGAATAATTACCCAATAGCAACAATTCTAGGCGGTGGTGGTTTTATAGGACGTTATCTTGTCAGAAATTTGACCAGAAAGAACTTCAGATGCATTATTCCAACACGTAATCCCTTTACAAAAACGTATTTAAAGACTCAAGCTCCCCCCGGGGCCATAGAGATAATCAAATTTGGTCAAAATAATTTCGATGAGATTAAAAATGCAATTGAAAACTCAGACGTAGTTATAAATCTTTGTGGCATATTATTTGAAAACAGAAAACAAAAATTTAATACGGTTCATGCTGAACTCCCTGAAAGTATTGCAAAGTTATGTAAAAAATCAGACGTAAAAAAATTTATACATGTTTCAGCAATAGGCGCGAACAAAGACTCTAAGTCTAAATACCAACAATCTAAATTTTTGGGAGAAGAAAAAGCATTAAATAATTTTGATAAAACAGTAATAATTAGACCGAGTGTTTTAATAGGAAATGAAGATAATTTTACAAATTTATTTGCTAAACTAAGTTTGTCTCCGATTATACCAGTTGTTAACACCAGTTATAAATTTGAACCAATTTTTGTGAACGATGTGGCAAAAGCAATTTTAAAGGCAATAGAGACGAAAAATAATGAAGGTAAAATTTATGAATTGGGTGGCGGTAGAGTTATCAGCTTTGGTGATATGATTAAATTAATTTTGAAATTAATCGGAAAAAAAAGAATTGTTGCTGATGTACCAATGACTCTTGCAAAAATACAAGGATCCTTATTAAGCTTACTGCCAATTGATCCAGTAATAACAAAAGATCAGTGCATAATTCTATCTGAAAAAGATAATGTAGTATCAGGCGATCACTTAACCCTTGAAGATTTAAACATTAAGCCATCTGATATTGAAAAAGAAATGGAAAAATGGCTGTGGCGTTACCGATCAGGTGGAGAATTCGCAAAAGTCTAGGGTACTAACAAGTTAAAAGATTTATCACTTTTTCTAATTATTAATTTGTCTTCAAAACCAAAGTCCTCACCATCTATTTGTGAGAGAACTTTATTTTCAAGTTTATCAATTTCTAACTTATCAAGCTCTTTAGTAATAATACTTTTTGCTCTACTTAAATCTCCTTTTGATAATATTAGCCAAAGGTAATATAAAATTTTAATTCTTGAAAGATCTTCAAATATATAAGCAATAACTTTATTATCAAAAATATTTGTTTTTTTCGTAATAGAGTGTGGTCCTGCATAATATTTTGAATTTGTTACAAGTACCCAATCGGCTTTAATTATTTTTCCATCGACATTAACTTTCATCTTTTTATTTTTTAGAAATATAAAATGTTGCAGACCTTTAAGCGCAAAAATTATCTTACCTAAATATTTTTTAATTTGAGAGTCTATTGAATGCACAATCTCTGAGTCAAAACCAATACCAGCCATAAGAAAGAAATATTTATCATTAATTTTTGCAAGATTAATTTTTTTGGTGTTTTCTGAAACAAGTACTTTGTAAATTTCTTTAGCTTTTTTTTCTATTTGTGTTTCAATCTGAAGTATATTTGCTGTTCCTGCAGGTATGTAACCGATAATAGGCTTATCAATGTCTTTATACTTATTTATGATCTGATTTATTCCAAAACATACTGAACCATCACCACCTGCAATTACGACTCTATCTGTGTTATTTTTTGATAATTCACTAAAAACTTTTTCAGCATCTTTTTCAGAGCTGGTTTTAAATAACTCTACCGAATGATCTATTTTAAGAAGCTCTATTACTTTGTTGATAAGCTTTAATTTTCTTCCACCTGCTGCGTTAGCATTAAAAATGATTGAAAATTTTAATTTTTTATTCATTTTTTAACATTTCTGTAACATATTTATGATTCAACTAAAAGAAGAGATTCGTTTTATAAAATGAAACAAATAAAATCTAGCGCCGAAGGAAAAATACTTACATTTAAAAGTATATTCATCTCAGATGTTCATCTAGGAACAGTTGGTTGCCAAGCAAATAAACTCTTAGAATTTTATAAACACACAAGATCAGAAAATCTTTATTTGGTGGGAGACATCTTCGATATTTGGGCTCTCAAAAAAAGTTTTTTTTGGCCACAAGAACACAATGATGTCATTCAAAAAACTCTTAGAAAGGCAAGACACGGTACAAAAGTAAAATATATTATAGGAAACCACGATGAGATTTTTAGAAAGTTTGTTCCAATAAATTTTGGTGATGTTGAGTTTATAAACAAATGTATACATGAAACAGTTGA
>CACMHR010000026.1:0-2780 GCA_902613655.1 uncultured Pelagibacteraceae bacterium | reverse complement strand
ATTTTATTGAAACAATTTTCTACGTTATCATTTGTAATAACATGATCATACTCATTTGCATGTTTGATATCTTGAGAATATGCTAAAACTCTTTTTTTAATTGACTCTTTTCCATCTTGATTTCTTGCTATAAGTCTTTTCTCTAACTCTTCCTTGCTTGGAGGTAAAATAAAAATTTTAAGCAGGTTTAGTTCTTTAAAGGCACTCAGCTGTTTGGCGCCTTTCCAATCAATATCGAATAATACATTAAATTTTTTGTTTATAATTTCGTCAACAGAAGCTTTTGATGTGCCATAATAATTACCAAATATGATAGAATGTTCATAGAACGCATCTTTTTTTAATAAAATTTTGAATTCTTCCTCAGTTACAAAATGATAATCAACCCCATCTACCTCGTTTGGTCTGGCTTTCCTTGTCGTATGTGAGACTGATATTTTAAATGTGCTTTCTGACTGTTGGATTTTTTTTGACAGTGTTGTTTTTCCTGCACCAGAAGGGGATGATAAAACAAGCATAAGAGGTTTGCTGCTTAGATTATTCATCGATTTCGACTTTAATTTTATTTTGATTTGGTCTCAATAAACTTTATAGCATCTCCAACAGTTAGAATTTTCTCGGCTTCGTTGTCAGAAATTTCTGATCCAAATTCTTCTTCGAATGCCATTACTAATTCTACTGTGTCTAAGCTGTCTGCTCCAAGATCGTCAATAAAACTTGCTTCGTCTGTTACTTTGTCTTCCTCAACACCCAAGTGATCTACCACTATTTTTTTTACGGTTGCGGCTACATCTTTTGACATTTAATTCCTTTTGTTTGATTTTTCTTAGATTTGTTAATAAAATTATTTTTTTTCTTTGTCAAGCCATATACATACCGCCATTAACATGTATTGTTTCTCCAGTGACGTAGGAAGAAGCTTCTGAAGATAAAAAAGCTACACAATTTGATACATCATCTCCATTTCCCAATCTCGACATAGGAATTCTTGATGTGAGATGATCTCTTACTTTTTCTGATAAGTTTGAAGTCATATCTGAAACAATGAAGCCAGGTGAAACACAATTAATAGTGATATTTTTTTTTGCATATTCTATTGCTAAACTTTTTGTCATACCAATAATTCCAGCTTTAGAAGCAGAATAGTTTGATTGACCTAAATTACCACTATGGGCAACAATAGAAGTTACATTAACAACTCTACCAAATTTATTTTTTAGCATTTTTTTTATGGCATACTTAGATAGCAAAAAGGTAGATGTTAAATTTATATCTATTACTTTTTTCCATTCTTCATCTTTCATTCTTAGAGATAAGTTGTCTACATTTACTCCAGCATTATTCACAAGTATATCTAAACCGCCCAATTCATTTGAGGCAGTATTAATAAATTCTTCAATTTTAGAATGGTTAGAAATATCAAATTTTTGAACTTTAAGACTTGAATTCTCTTTTTTTAATAGGTTAAGCTTATCTTCTTTAGTCCCAGTACCAAGCACGTCCCCATTAAGAGAGATAAATTTTTTAACAAGTGATCCACCTATGCCGCCTGTGGCTCCAGTTATTAAAATCTTTTTATTTTTAAAATCAATCATTTTAAATTTTTAATCTCATCAATCGTATTTACACTTTTAGACAAAACTTTGTCATTGATTCTTTTTATCAAACCCGAAAGGACTTTTCCTGGTCCTATTTCAACAAATTCTTTTACACCATTATTTATCATATATTCTACGCTTTCTCTCCACCTAACCTTAGAAAATATTTGCTCTATAAGTAACTTTTTAATTTTGTCTGAATTTGTAGTAGCTTGAGCAGTAACATTACTCACTATTTGAACTGACGGATCATAAAATTTAGTTTTAATAATATTTTTTTCCATGTTTCTCGCTGCAGGCTTCATTAAAGAACAATGAAACGGAGCGCTCACAGGTAAAGGTATTGATTTTTTTTTATTTTTTTTAAGAATTTCACTTATTTCGTCAATTGCAGATTTATCACCGCTTAAGATTATTTGGGAATTAGAATTATCATTTGCCACCTCGCATACACCTTTGCTATTTTTTATTTCTCCAATAAATTTGTTTAGGTCCTTTAAATTTAGACCCATAACTGCAATCATTGATCCTTTTCCATCTGGCACCGCATCTTGCATGAATTTCCCTCTTTGGTGTAATAACAAAATAGCATCGGTAAATGATAATGAACCTGATGCAACAAGTGCGCTATATTCACCTAATGAATGTCCAGCAAAAAAAGTAAAGCCTTTTTTTAAATCTACATTGAATTCTTCAGTAATTATTTTAAATATAGAATAACTTAGAGTCAAAATAGCTGGTTGTGTATTTTCTGTGAGCTTTAATTCTGCTTCAGGGCCATCAAGAATAATCCTAGAAATTGGGTAGTTGAGTTTTTCATCTGCGTCTTTAAAAATTTTTTTTACTAAATCAAAATTTTTGTAGAGTTCTTGACCCATACCTACCGATTGAGAACCTTGGCCAGGAAATATTAAAGCTTTCATTTTATTTTTTTATAATTAAACACTATTATTACTATTGTATAAACAAATTTTAAATAGTATAAGACCGATCTTAAAAGTTTTATATACATAGAAAATGACATTTTACGAGCATACATTCATTGGAAAACAAGACCTTACAAACAAAGAGGTTGAAAATCTAATAACAAAGTACTCTGAATTAATAAACAAAACTGGAAAAATTCTTAAGACAGAAAAATGGGGTTTACTAAATTTATCAACAAAAATTAATAATAATAAG
>CACMHR010000025.1:0-3250 GCA_902613655.1 uncultured Pelagibacteraceae bacterium | reverse complement strand
TTAAGCCTTTTGGAATCTTGTGGGAGAATTTATAATACAAATCTATATTCAAAGTTTTATTTGAAATAGAGTTTTTATAGTTGCACAAAAAATTCCAGTTTTTTATTTTGAGACTGTCTTTTTTTTCTTTAACAATAGGAAGATTAAAGTTTTTTAGAAATCCTAAATTATTCTTATTGGTTAAACCTATTTGTTTATTTTTATTTATGTAGCAAAAAATGTTGTAATTTTTTTTGTTAAAATTTACAGGAGTTGTAAGTTTATTTTTTTTATTAGATTTTTTAAATTTACAAAAATTTCTTAAAGTACATATATTGCAATGAGGATCCTGTGGTTTGCATACAAGCGATCCAAACTCCATGATAGCTTCAACAAAATCTGCATTTCTTTCTGAAACAAATAATTTTGATTTATTTTTTTTTACAAAATTTTCAAAATTAATTTTATTTTCTCTTTTGTTAATAAGTCTTGAAAAAATTCTTTTTACATTTCCGTCTAAAGCTATTCTTGGCTGGTTGTAAACGAGACCTAATAAAGCATTTCCAGTATAATCCCCGACACCTGGAAGCTTTTTGATATCAATTAAAGTTTTTGGTAAAATTGAATTTTTTTCTTTAACTAAAATTTTTGAGGTTGCTAATAAATTCCTAGCTCTTCTATAATATCCTAATCCCTCCCAATATTTAAGGATTTGTTTCTCATTAGTTTGTGAAAGCCTTTCAAGCGTTTTAATTTTATTTACAAATCTTAAAAAATAAGGAATTACAGTTTTTACTTGTGTTTGTTGAAGCATAAATTCACTTAACAGTCTGTAGTAAAGCTTTTTTGATGAACGAAACGGTACCCGCCAAGGTAATACGCGCTTATTATTATCATACCAACCAATTATTTTTTTTGATAAATTAAAGTTTAAATGCATAGTAAAAAAAATTATAATAATAAATTGGACTTCCCTATTCAAGGATTAAGGCCTATGTCAAAATCCCTTCCAAAAGGTTTAAAAACAATTTTAAAAAAAGGTGGATACAACTATGCTTCGATAATTAATTATTGGTCAGATTTGGTTGGCAAACAAATATCTGATGTTTGTTACCCTAAATCAATTAAAACTGGTAGAGAGTTTAAAGATGGAATTCTTCATTTGAATGTTTTTCATGGCGACCAACTTTTAGTGGGATATAATAAAACAAATATTATAGAAAAAATAAATGTTTTTTTTGGATATCAATTTGTAAAAGATATAAGAATTATTTTAATCAAAGAAAGAATTGATCCTAAAAAAGATAAAATTTTAACAAATAAAAAAGATTCGAAATATCAAAAAAATTTAGCAAAAATACAAAATCCTGAGTTAAAAAAGAAAATTAATAATCTAATAAATGCATTTAGTAATAAAAAATAAAATAAAAATTAAATATATTATCTATTTTGTAATTTATTTTTTAATACTTTCATCCATGGTTAAAGTAAATTGTAACGAATTAGATGTCGATAAAAATATTTTTTTTGGAAACAAAGATGCTAAAATAGTTGTAAAAGTATTTTCTTCTCTTACTTGCCCTTATTGTGCTGATTTCCATAAAAAAGTTTTTATTAAATTAAAAAAAGAATTTGTAGACTCAAATCTTGTTCGATTCGAACATCATAGCTTTCCATTAGATTTGGCCGCTCTAAATGCAGAAAAGATTTTGAGGTGTACAAACGATTATAAAAAAAGGATTGCTATTTTAAATGAAATTTATGAAAAACAGGGGGAATGGGCTTCGGGAAATGATATTAACAACATTAACTTTAAATTAAAAAAAATCGCTAAGAAATACGATTTAAATGATGATAGGATAAAAAGTTGTTTAGTAAATGAAAATTTAGAGGACCAAATATTAGAAATTAGAATAAATGCTAATAAAAACTACTCAATTCAATCAACCCCAACTATTTTTATAAATGATAAACAATATAATGGTAACCATGATTATGATTTATTTAAAAAAGAAATTGAAAAACTTTTATAGAATATGAATTTTAAAAAATTAGAATTAGTTGGTTTCAAATCGTTTTTTGACAAAACAACTTTTTTTATTCAAGAAGGTCTCACGGGAATAGTTGGTCCGAATGGTTGTGGAAAGTCTAATATTGTTGAGTCTTTAAGATGGTGCATGGGTGAAACATCTGCGAAAAGTATGAGGGGTTCAGGTATGGAAGATATAATATTTTCAGGAACATCAAATAAACCAGCAAAAAATATATCAGAAGTAGCCATTACAATCGACAATTCAAAAAAAGAAGGTCCTGGAAAATATTTGGAAATGGATGAGATAGTAATTAAAAGAAAAATCGAACGTGAAAAAGGATCAAAATATTTTATTAATGATAAAGAAGTTAGAGCAAGAGATGTTCAAACTTTTTTTGCTGACTTATCTACTGGTGCCCATTCTCCATCGATTATAAGCCAAGGAAAGATTGGCATGATTGTTACTGCAAAACCACATGAGAGAAAATCTGTTTTGGAGGAAGCTGCCGGAATTTCTGGAATCCATATTAGAAGACATGAAGCAGAAACAAGATTAAATGCTGCAGAAAATAATTTAAAAAGAGCTGACGAATTAAAAAAACAACAAGAAAAACAACTTGAAAATTTAAAAAAACAAGCAGAGGAAGCAACAAGATATAGAGAAATATCTGAAAAAATTAAAAAAGTTGAAGCAGGGCTTTTTTATTTGAAACTTCAAGATATTGAAAACGAAACCTCTCAAGTAAAGGTCAAGCTTTCGGCAATCGATAACGATGTTAATTCAATTAAAAAAGATATTGAACATAATAAAGATTTAGTAGAGGAAGAAAATAAAAAACTTGAGCCACTTAAAGACAAAAAAATTGAAAATTCATCATCAATTCAAAAAATTAATTTAGAGATTTCCAGTCTAAATGAAAAAGAAAAAAGGGTAAAAGATTTAAACATAAAACTAATAAATAATATTAAAACAATTCAATCAGATCTCGAAAGGGAGAAAAGTATATCTTTAGATGCATCATTGAATGAAAAGAGAATCTTGGAAGAAAAAAATGAGCTTTTAAAAACTGAAAGGCAATTATTTGATATAGAAAAAAAATCAGAGATAGACCTAGATTTGTCAAGAAGTGAACTGAAAGATCATCAGATTAAACTTGATGAATTTGTAGAGAAAAAACTAGAAACTATTGACTTAAAAGAACAGCTTAAAATTTTTATTAAAATTGGTGAAATAAATAA
>CACMHR010000024.1:0-5106 GCA_902613655.1 uncultured Pelagibacteraceae bacterium | reverse complement strand
GTTTCCAAAGAACAAAATCAAGAGGATGTTTTTTTAATTTAGAAATTTCTACTCTTGCGCCCGCGACTAATTCCTCAGGATCTTTTTTAGATAACTTCCCATAATTTTTAAACGAGTTTATTGAAAAATATACATGATTATCTTTCTCATAAGCATGACTATTTTTTAAGAGATTTTCGGTCATAGTTATCATGCCTTTAATATGTTCTGTAGCTTTTGGTTCTGAGGTTGGTTTTAAACAATTTAAATATTTACAATCATCATGAAAACTTTTTGTAATTGTTTTAGTAAGTTCCTCTATTGATATTTTTTTATTTTTTGAACTTTCTATAATTTTGTCGTCTATATCAGTTATATTTCTGACATAAGTGACGTTAGTTTTCCCAAAGATTTTAGATAAAACTCTATACAAAACATCGAATACGACTAAAGGTCTTGCATTACCCACATGTGGAAAATCATAAACAGTGGGGCCACAAACATACATTCCAATTTTTTTTGGATTAATTGGTACAAACGTTTCTCTTTTGCCTGTTATAGTATTTGATAAGTTAAGCTGATTATTCTTCATTAAATGTACATACCGGTATTGGATTCATTTTGTGTAAATTTTTCTTTCTTATCTCTAAATATTTTTTGTAATTTTGGTCATTTTTATTGATCATTGCTTTTTCAAGTTGCTCATAAGTCATACCAAGCTGTTGTACATCATTTCTGCCATCATTCCATAGTCCATCTGTAGGTTCTGAGTTAATAATTTTTTCAGACACACCTAGGAATTTTCCAAGTTCCCAAACTTGAGTTTTTGTACAATCAGCAATTGGAGAAATATCTACTCCTCCATCACCATATTTAGTATAGAAACCAACACCAAAATCTTCGACTTTATTTCCGGTACCCACAACTAATCCTGAATTAGCTGCAGCCACTTGATATAAAGTAGCCATTCTCAGCCTTGCTCTTGAATTTGCATAACCATGCTCATTATCGAAATTATTCAAAACCTGTGAGAAAGAGTTGAAAATTTTATCCATTTCGATCAAATGGTGTTCTACATTTTTGTATTTGTCTTTCAACCATTTGGCATGTGTAAGGCTTAGGTCGTGCTGAGACTTTATTTGCTTAATTGGCATTGTTAACACAATCGTTTTGCGTCCAGTACTTGCACATAAAGCACTAACTACAGAAGAATCGATACCTCCTGAAATGCCAATAACAAGTGCTTTTGGTTTGTAAGACGACTCGTCACAATAGTTATTGATCCATTTCATTATTATATCTGCTCTTTTTTTTACATCCATAATTAGTACCTACCTCTCTTTTAAGGTCAGGTCTTAATAATTACAATAATTATTAAGACGCGGCTTGAATAATTTTATTTGAAATTTTTGAATTTTTCTTAATTTCCTCTGAAATCAAGAAAGCTAGTTCTAAAGCTTGGTCAGCATTCAATCTTGGATCACAATGAGTTCTATATCGGTTAGATAAATCTTTTTCAGATATTTTTTGCGCTCCACCAGTACATTCTGTCACATCTTGACCTGTCATTTCTACATGAAGGCCACCTGCGTAGCTACCCTCAGATTGACTAACGGCAAAGAAGTTTTTAACTTCTTTTACAACGCTGTCGAAAGTTCTTGTTTTAAAACCGGTTGCTGCCTTTATGGTATTGCCATGCATTGGATCACAAGACCAAACAACATTTAATCCCTCTTTTTTTACTGACTTAATTAGTTTGGGTAAATATTTTTCAACATTGTCAGCACCAAATCTTGATATTAATGTCATTCTACCAGGTTCATTATTAGGATTTAAAATATTACAAAGTTTAATCAGTTCATCCGCTTTCAAAGTTGGTCCACACTTTAAACCGATCGGGTTTTTAATGCCTTTGCAAAATTCAACATGCGCGCCATCTAGTTGTCTTGTTCTGTCTCCAATCCATACAAAGTGAGCTGAGGTATCATGATATTCTCCAGTAGTTGAATCAACTCTTGTCATTGCTTGTTCAAATGGCAAATGTAATGCTTCGTGTGAAGTATAAAAATTTACAGTTCTTAATCTTCTATTGTTATCCGAGTTAATACCACACGCTTCCATAAAAGCTAAAGCATCACTAATTTTGTCCTCTATTTCTTTGTATTTTCCTTTTGTTCTATCTTTAATAAATCCTAAATTCCATAAATGAACTTGTCTCAAATCAGCAAAACCTCCTTGGGAAAAGGCTCTCAATAAATTCAGTGTTGATGCTGATTGAGAATATGCTCTAAATAATCTTTTTGCATCAGGTTGTCTTGATTTTTCTGTAAATTCCATCCCATTTATATTGTCACCTAAATAGCTAGGTAATTCTTTTCCATCTCTTTTTTCTGTCGGTGCGCTTCGTGGTTTAGAAAACTGTCCTGCAATCCTTCCAATTTTAACAACCGGTACAGATGCGGATGCTGTTAAAACTAAAGACATTTGTAAAATTATCTTAAATGTATCTCTTATATTGTCGGGATTGAACTCTGCAAAACTTTCAGCGCAATCTCCTCCTTGTAGTAAAAATGCTTTTCCTTGAACAACGTCTCCTAGGGCTTTTTTAAGTGATCGAGATTCACCTGCAAAAACTAAAGGTGGATATTTTTTTACTTTGCTCAAAACCAAATCAAGTTCCTTTTGATCTTGGTATTCCGGTATATGTTTTGCTGGAAATTTTTTCCAACTATTTAAAGTCCATTTTTTCATATTCAACTCTTGGTGGATATTTATATTATTATTACAATTTATTCAACTGTAACGGATTTGGCTAAGTTTCTTGGCTTATCTATATCGCATTTTTTGAATAAAGCTACGTGATATGAAAGAAGTTGAAGAGGTATAGTAAACATAAAAGGTGTCAGAGTTAAATCAGAGTCTGGTAAATTAATTTGAAACCTTATATTTTCACTAATAACCTTTCCGTCAGAATTAGTTAATAATAACACTTTGCCACCTCTAGCTATAACCTCTTGCATATTAGATAAAGTCTTTTCAAAATATTTATCTTTTGGTGCAATAACTACAACTGGTAAACCATCTTCTATTAATGCTAAAGGACCATGTTTCATTTCTCCAGCAGGATAGCCTTCGGCATGTAAATATGAGAGTTCTTTTAATTTTAGTGCACCTTCTAATGCAATTGGAAATGAGGAACCTCTTCCTAAAAACATTGAGCCTTTAGACTCATAAATATCTTTTGCAATTAATTGAATTTTTTCTTCTTCTTTTAACGCTTCACTGATTAGTGTGGGTAATTTTTTTAATTCAGAAATTTTCTTTTTATATTCAACATTTTGTATGTCATTTCTGACCTCAGAAATTTTTAAAGAGAGTAAATATAAAACTAACATTTGACCAAGAAAAGCTTTTGTAGAAGCCACCCCTATTTCTGGTCCAGCATGAATTGGTAAAACACAGTCTGAGTTTCTGGCTATTGAACTTTCAACGACATTTATAACTGAACAAGTTTTAACATTTTGCCTTTTGCATAGATCTAAAGCAGCATATGTATCAGCAGTTTCGCCAGATTGTGATACAAAAATATAAAGGGCTTTTTTATCAAATCTAACTTTTCTGTATCTAAATTCTGAGGCTATGTCGACTTCAATATTTAAAGATGTAAATTCCTCAAACCAATATTTAGCTACTAAACAAGAATGGTAGGCAGTTCCACATCCAATCAATACTATCTTATTTATTTCTTTTGGATCTAGTGGAAGGTTGTAAAAATTTATTTCCTCTCTGATTTTATCAATATATTCTTTTAAACAAGTTTTGATAGTAACAGGTTGTTCAAAGATTTCCTTTATCATAAAATTTTTATAATTCCCCTTGCTAACTGATGCTTTGTCCTCAGAAAGTGTAAAAATTTCTTTATTAATTTTATCTTTATTATGATTATAAAATTTAACTTCATCTTTAGATAAAACACATACATCTCCATCATCTAAATAAGAAATTTTGTTTGTCATTGACTTTAAAGCATATGAATCGGAACCTAAATAATTTTCATTATTTGAATAACCAACAGCTAAGGGACTACCTCTTCTGGCACCGATGACAAAGTTTTTGTGATTTTTAAATATTATACCCAAAGCAAAACTACCTTTGAGTATATCTATAGTTTCAAATACTGCTTTTAAGGGATCTAATTTTTTTAATTTTTCTGTAAGAAGAACTGTTATTACTTCAGTATCTGTTTGAGATTTAAAAATCGTACCAGATTTTTCAAATTCTTTTTTTAGTTGATCAGAATTTTCTATTATTCCGTTATGTACTACTGATACTATCTCACTTGAGTGAGGATGGGCATTGATTTCGTTCGGAACTCCATGTGTTGCCCACCTTACGTGTCCTATCCCTAAGTTTCCTTCATTTGGACTTTGAAATAAAATTTTTTCGAGTTTTTCCACTCTTCCAGAACATTTTTTTTCATTGATTTCACCATTTGCAATTGTAGCAAGACCTGCGGAGTCGTAACCACGGTATTCTAATTTTTTCAGGGCATTTACTATGTTAGTAGAAACTTTTTTATTACTGGCTATACCTATTATCCCGCACATTATTTTTTACTCCTATAATTTTCTATTTCTTCTTGTTCAGACCTTTCTAAAGCCAAAGAGTTTTCTTTCACATCTCTTGTGATTACAGAGCCGGCACCAATAATTGATTTTTTTTTAATTTTTACTGGAGCGACTAAAGATGTATTTGATCCAACAAAAACATCGTCAGAGATAATGGTTTTATTTTTTTTAACTCCATCATAATTACAGGTAATCGTTCCAGCTCCAATATTAGTATTTTTTCCAATCTCGCTATCGCCAATATAAGATAAATGATTGACCTTTGATTTTGAATTAATTTTAGATTTTTTTGTCTCTACGAAATTTCCAATTTTAACACCTGGCATTAAGTGTGTTCCTTCTCTAATTCTGGCGTAAGGTCCTATTGTTACTTTATTTTCAATTTTTGCACCTTCAATATGACTGAATGATAAAATTTCAACATTGTTACCTATTTTTACTTTTTTACCGATAACTACATAAGGGTTAATGGTCACATTTTTTCCAAACTTAGTGTCTT
>CACMHR010000023.1:0-6354 GCA_902613655.1 uncultured Pelagibacteraceae bacterium | reverse complement strand
TAAAACCTAATTCTGGATTATCTAAATTAAAAAAAGAACAAGGCCGTAAACATATAGTTTGAATATTATAATTTTCAGAGTATTTTTTTGCTATAAGTTCTTGTTCTTTTTTACTTTTCCCATAAATATTATTGGGTTCTCCAACATATTTTTCATAAATAGGCCATTTTTCATTTTTTTTATCCATTTCCATCACAGATGTACTGCTAGTTAGAACTATTTTTTTTATATTTTCTTTTTGTGCAACGGAGTAAATATTTTCTGTGCCTAAAATATTAGTATTTTTATAGTCTATTTCACTGTACGCGGCAGAGTCTATCAATGACGCACAGTGACAGATAAGATCTATATTTTTAAAATTTTTATTTAACTGTTCTAATTTAGAAATATCTATATTTATTAATTCAATTTTATTTTCAAGATCTTTATCTGATTTGATGTCTATTCCTACTATTCTAAATTTATTAAGAATATGAAGTTTTAAAATAATTTTTTTCCCAAGATTTCCACTTGCGCCTGTGACTAAAATACTAGGTAGCGACATAAAAACTTACCAGGGTTTTTCGTCCATTCCAAAAATTGTTAAATCAAAAATATTTACATTTTTAGGAGCCGTTACCATGTGTAAAACAGAGTCAGCTATTGTTGTGGGTCTCATCCAATTGGGTTTTTGATCTTTATCAGGATTTGTTAATGTCGTATCAACAACACCAGGGCAAATTAATCCTACAGCTATATTTGAACCAGATCCATGAAGTTGACGCGCAATCGATTCAATCATTCCATAGACAGCATACTTACTTGCAGAGTAGGAGCCATCACCACCTCTACCAGTCCATTTTGAAGCGATTGAACCAATAGTGATAATCTTTCCTTCATCACCATCACTTTTCATCATTTTTATTGCCTCTTGGATACAACTGAATACAGATTTGACATTCAGATCCATAATTTTTTCAAATTTATTTAAAGGGAAACTTTCAATGGAACCAAAATCCACAGTACCAGCACAATTGATTAAAATATCCAATTTACCAAGTTTAGATTTTGACTCTAAAAATAAATTTTGAATTATTTTTAAGTCAGTAATATCTCCAACAAAACACGAACATTCACCCTTATTATTTTGGATTTCTTTTTTTACATTTTCCAAATCTGTTTTAGATCTAGAATTAATTATAATTTTTGCGCCTTCCTCTGCAAATCTAGTGGCTATAGCTTTACCTATTCCTTTTCCTCCACCAATTATAATAGCGTTTTTCCCTTTGAGACGATTTGAAGATTGATATAAAATTTTTTCTGGCTCAACTTGAACTTCTTGCCCTTTATCGGATTTTTTTAAAAATTTGTTTAAAATTTTTTTAAGCATTTAGACAATATCACCTTAATTTTTTAATTGGTCAATTTCAACATTTAAATATATAAATGGCTATGGGCTTAAAAAAAATATTTAAAAAAATTTTCAAAACAAATAGTTCTGTAAATAACTTTAAATTATCTAAACCTCTTAAAATTGGTATTTTTGGAGCTGGTGCACAAGCTACTCTCTTAGCCAAACAGGTCATATCTGCAGGTGCAAAAATTGAAGTTGTACATGATATTAAAATTGATGCTGCTAAAAAATTAGCTCAAATAACAAATACAAACAATTGCACAGAAAAGATTGAAGATTTTTTTAAATTCTCAATGGATGGAGTCTTAATTTCTACTATTCCAACAGTAAGAACAGAACCAATAAAACAAGCTTGTGATAAAAAAATAAATATCTTTGTTGAAAAACCCCCGGCTTACGATCTTAAAATGGGTCGCGAATGTTTAAATTATATAAAAAATTCAGGTATAATTTCATCCGTTGGATTTCAGTCAAGATATGATCCTCGTTATGAAAAATTAAAAAAATTAATTGAGGGAAAAGAAATTCATCTAGTAAGAACAAAGCTTACAATTGGTTATTATCCAGTAATACAGGTACCCGAGTGGTATTTACAAAAAAAAATTAGTGGAGGACCATATGCTGAGCAAGCTATTCATTTATTAGATTGTGTAAGATACATTTTGAACAATCCAAAACCAATCAGAGCTGCATCAATGGGGGTAAAAAATATGGTTAATTATAATAATAATATTGATGCTGAAAATTCCTTACAACTAATTTATGAACTTGATAATGGAATATTTGGTTCACACACTAATCATTGTGGACACGACGTTACTAAATGGGACCTAGAACTAATAGGTCCAAATTTGAGATTGGAAGCAAATGCAACTGAAAAAGTTATTAAAGGTACGTTTGAGGGAAAAAAATTAAATGAAAAATTTGGTCCAAACAATGATTTGGGTGGTCTCGATAAGATTTCTGCTTGGCTTAAATCAATAGAAGAAAATAATAAAAGTTACATAAGATCAAGTTATGAAGAGTCTCTTAATACTCAAGCATTAATTGAAGCTGCAATTAAAAGTCAAAATTCAAATAAAATGGAATTAGCAGAAAAAATTTAAGAATTTTATGAAAATTTGCATTGTCGGCGGAACAGGTAATATTAGCTCAAGTATTGTTGATCTTCTTATTAAAAGTAAACATGAAGTGGTTTGTTTTAATAGAGGCCTCAGAGGTAGTTTACCAAAAAACGTTCGATTAATAAAGGGTGACCGGTCTGATTTTGAAAATTTTGAAAAAAAAATTCAAAAAGAAAATTTTGATGTTGCTATCGATATGTTATGTTTTAATCATCTTGAGGCCAAGAGTAGTATTGAGGCTTTCAAAGGAGTAAAACATTACATAATGTGTTCAACTGTTGTTACATACGGTAATAAAAATATTTCAACAGAGGTAAATGAAAATTTTCCAACCCAACCTTACGATAGTTATGGACACTATAAAGCTGAGGCTGAATTAATTTTTAAAGAAGAATTTGAAAAAAAAAGTTTTCCAGTAACAATTGTAAAACCATCAACTGTTTATGGTCCTAATTCTGGTTTATTAAGACAAGTAGGATCAACAGATTTCTCCTGGATAGACAGAATAAAAAAAGGCAAACCCTTAATCATTGCAGATGATGGAAGCACAAGGCATCAATTTCTTCATGCAGATGATGCCGCGCTGGCTTTTGAAGGCATTATAGGAAAGAAACATTGTATTGGACAAAAATACATTCTTACCTCACAAGAAGCTACAAATTGGAAAGATTATCATAATATGGCAATGGAAATTATTGGCAAACAAGTTGAACTTGTTAAAGTTCCATTTTCAAATCTTAGAAAATTGAATATTCCAAATCTTGATTTACTAAATAACATTTTTTCAAAGGACATAAACTATTCATCCAAGAAAATAGCCAAAGATGTTCCTGAATTTAAACCAAAATATTTAATGAAAGAGGGCATGAAACAAGTAATTGACTCGATGTACAGGAAAAATCAAATACCAGATGATACCGAAAAGAATTATTGGGAAGACCAAATAATAAATGCACACAAAAAAGGTAAAGTTTTAAAGAAAATAAAAAAAAGCTTATCGTTTAAAATTAAGAAAATCTTAAATAAAATAAAAAAAAGTAATTAGTTAATTGATATAATAACCGAAGCTATTGCGTGTGATTTTTCGTCTGATAAAGATACAAAAGTTTTAAATCTTTTTTTAATCAATTTTTTTACAATTTTTTTACTTTTACCGTTAATATTTAAAATTGGCTTACCTTTCTTATTGTTAAGAATTTCAATATCTTTAAAACTTAATCCTTTTGATATCCCTGTTCCTAAAGCTTTAGAAAAAGCTTCCTTCGCAGCAAATCTTTTTGCGTAATAGTTAGGCTGATTACTTTTTTTTGAACCTATAACAATTTCTTTTTTTGAAAAAACCCTGTTTTTAAAATTTCGATTTTTTCTTAAAATACCCTGAATTCTCTTAATATTTACTAAATCTGAACCTATTCCAAATATATTCATTCTATTTCGATTTACATTTTTGACATAAGCCAAAAAATTCAAGATTATATTTTTTATACTTCATACCAGTATTATCTTGAAAACTTTTTAGATATTTAGAAAGTTTGGAATTAATTATCTCAGTAACTTTTTCACAAGCTTGACATATTGAGAAAGCGGTTGCATTTGAAACTTCGCAATTCGTATTTTTACAGACCACAAAAGCATTTTTACTTTCTACTTTATGAATTTTTCCAACTTTGATTAATTTTTCTAAAGCTCTATAAACTTGAGGAGGTGCTTTGATACCCTTTTTTTTTACATTAGATAATATTGAATAAGCTTTAACCGGTTCTCTTGATTTTTCAATTAAATCAAGAACTATTTGCTGATTTTTTGTAAGATTATTTTCTTTATGCATTTTAGTCATTGTACTGATTCTCCTTTAATTTTTCAATTTAATCGATTGTTTAATTTTTAATAATGAAAGTATGAATAGGAATAAGGCAGCTGCTATAATTGAAGGTCCTGAAGCTGTATTAAATTCTAAAGAAGTTAACAAACCAATAATTACAGATAACAATCCTCCAATCACTGAATAAATTACCATCATTTGTGGGCTTGAAGAAATATTTCTAGCCATTGCAGCTGGTATAATCAACATTCCTGTAATTAATAATAATCCAACCATTTTTATTGAAATAGCAATGATAGCTGCCATTAAAATTGTAAATATGGCTTTAGCTCTGTCAGGATTTAAGCCTTCAGCTTCTGCCAATTCGTAGTTTACCGTTGAGGCAAATAAAGGTTTCCATATCAATTTGAGAATTATTAGTATTAATGGACCTCCTATCCATATAATGAATATATCTACAATTGTAACTGCCAATATGTCTCCAAATAATAATCCCATGATATCGAATCTAATGAATGTTAAAAATCCAATAACAACTAGTCCAACTGCTAAAGATGAATGAGCTAAAAGCCCTAGTAAAGCATCACCTGGCAGATTAGTTCTTTTTTGTAAATCTATAAGAATTAACGCAATTAAAGATGAAATTATAAATACTGAAATAGCAATATTAAATTCTAAAGTATAAGCGAGTGTAACTCCAAGTAAAGCAGAGTGAGCAAGAGTATCGCCAAAATATGATAACCGTCTCCATATAACGAAACATCCAAGGGGCCCCGTTACAATTGCAATACCGAGTCCAGCTATTAAAGCTCTTACAAAAAAATCTTCTAACATTTAATTTTTTTTTATTTTACCTTCATTTGTATGAATATGATCGTGTCTATGTTCGTATCTTGATAATATTTGAGAAGCCTGTTCTCCGAATAAAGCTTTATATTCATCATTTTTTGCAACCTCTATTGGAGATCCTGAACAACACACATGACCATTTAGGCAAACAACGTGATCCGTTGCACTCATTACAGTATGCAAGTCGTGAGAAATTAATAAAATTCCACAATTTAGTTTATCGGAAATTTTCTTTATAAGTTTGTATAAAGCAATTTCACCCGTAAAATCTACCCCTTGTACTGGTTCATCAAGAACTAATAGTTCTGGTTTTTTTGAAATAGCTCTTGCAATCAACACTCTTTGAAATTCCCCACCTGATAAGTCTCCTAAATTTTTATCTTTAAGATGTATAACACCTGTTAATGATAGAGCATCATTAATAGCTTCTTCTTTCAGATTTTCAGTAAGTATTATAAAATCTCTTACTCTTAGCGGTAATGTCCAATCAATTGAAATTTTTTGAGGAACATATCCAACTTTATTTGTATATTTTTCAACTTTTCCATCAATTTTTTTATAGATTCCCAAGGCAATTTTTGCTGTCGTGCTTTTTCCAGAACCATTCGGACCAATAAGAGTAACTATTCTACCTTTTTCAATCTGTAGAGATACATCTTTAACAAGCCATTTATTATTTATACGAAAACTAGCTTTTTTTAATTTTACTAAGATATTTTGATTTGAGTTCATTTTTATCGCTTGACTTCAAAATGTTATAATATTACATAACGTTATATTATAACAAATTTAATACATCAACATTATGAAAAATATTAAAAAATTACCACTAATAGTATCATTATTATCTCTTTTAGCTATTTTTTCACCAGCAAATGCTGATCTTAAAGTAGTTACGTCAATAAAACCTATACACTCATTAGCAAGTTATTTAATGGATGGAGTAGGCAAACCAGATTTAATAGTAGATGGTTATGCTTCACCGCATGGATTTGCTTTAAAGCCATCGCACGCAAAAATGCTACAAAATGCTGACTTAATATTTTGGGTTGGCGAAGACTTAGAAAATTTTTTAAAAAAACCATTAAAATCAATAGCAAAAAAAGCTGAAAAAATAGAATTAATGGAAATTAAGGGATTAAAAAAATTGGAATTTAGAGAAAGAA
>CACMHR010000022.1:0-10696 GCA_902613655.1 uncultured Pelagibacteraceae bacterium | reverse complement strand
TTAAGTTTGTTTCAAAAGCCCGAAATGAGGTTTAAAAAAAGTTGTCCACTATCGATCAAAAATGCTCCGGAAGTTGATTATAAAAATATAAAATTAATTAAAAAGTATATTTCAGATACTGGAAAAATTTTACCATCTAGAATTACATCTATTTCTCAAAGCAAACAAAGAGAATTATCTTTAGCTATAAAAAGAGCAAAAATATTAGGATTAGTTTAAATGCAAATTATATTATTAGAAGATATTCGAAATTTGGGCAAAATAGGAGAAGTTGTAAAAGTAAAAGACGGGTATGGAAGAAATTTTTTATTAAAAACAGGCAAGGCTTTGAGAGCAGATAAAAGCAATATAGAGTTTGTTAATAAAAAAAAAGATGAAATAAACAAGAAAAATATTGAATTAAAAAAATCTGCAAAAAAAATTCTAGAAAAAATTAAAAATAAGAAATTAATATTCAAAAAAGAAACAAAAGAAAATGGTGAATTGTTCGCTTCAATAAAACCAAAAGAAATTTCTAAATATTTTATAGAAAACTTTAAAGAGACAGTTCATCCTTCTCAGCTTGATTTAAAACAAGAAATAAACAAAATTGGAAATTTTTCTCTTACTATAAATTTGCATTCTGACCTTGTAACTGAATTACATGTTACAGTTGAAAAAAAAGACTTAAAATAACATTCTATTTTTCTCCACAATGAAAAAAAAAAGTTGATAACTTTTGCGTTTTAATTCTATGTCTTTGATGTAAGTTGCGGCAGATGGAAGGCCTAAAATCTAATAACAGTAATATAGACGGAAATAAGTTGCTGCCATCTAATTTAGAAGCTGAGCAGGCTTTAATAGGTTCTATATTAGTTAATAACGATATAATCGATGAGGTTTCTAATATAGTAAAACGACATGAATTTTACGATCCTATTCACTCTAAAATTTATAGCCTTATAGAAAATCTGTATAATAAAGGTATGATTGCAAATCCGATCACCCTAAAAAATTCTTTACAAAAAGACGCGGGACTTTCTGATGTAGGTGGCACAGAGTATTTGGTTAAATTAACAAGATTTTCATCTTCAGTTAAACAGTCAGTTGATTACGCAAAAGTTATTCATGAAAAATTTGTTAGGCGGGAATTGGTTAAAATTTCTCAAGTTTTAAATGAAGACTCTTTAGATGATGCTACAGAAAAATCAGGAGAGATTATTATTCAAGATACTGAAAAATCTTTGTTTGATTTAGCAGAAAGAGGAACGTTTAGTCAATCTTTCCTAGAATTTGGCAAAGCCTTGGATCAAACAATTGAGATGGCAACAAATGCAATGAAAAATGATCAAGGTATTGTTGGTGTACCAACCGGGCTCACTGATTTAGATGAAAGACTTGGTGGTTTACACAAGTCTGATTTAGTAATAATAGCTGGACGACCATCAATGGGTAAAACAGCTTTAGCTACTAATATAGCTTATTATGCTTCAAAAAAGTTATTAGATGAAAATAAAAAATCATCAGTTGCTTTTTTTTCATTAGAGATGTCATCAGAGCAGCTTTCAACAAGAATTTTATCAGAACAATCTAAAATTAAATCAAATGATATAAGAAGAGGTAAAGTTTCAGAGGAAGAATTTAATAGATTAATCGAAACCTCAAGAAGTATTCATGAGCTGCCTCTGTATATAGATGAAACACCCGCTATCACAATTGCAGCATTATCAAATAGAGCAAGGAGAATTAAAAGACTTAATGGGTTAGATTTGATAGTTGTCGATTACATTCAATTAATGACCACTGGAAATAAAAGATTTGATGGAAGGGTTCAGGAGATATCTGAAATAACACAGGGGTTAAAAGCTCTTGCAAAAGAACTGGGGGTACCTGTGCTTGCTCTTTCCCAATTATCACGAGCAGTAGAACAAAGAGATAATAAAAAACCTCAACTTTCAGATTTAAGAGAGTCTGGATCAATAGAACAAGACGCAGATGTTGTAATGTTTGTATATAGAGAGGAATACTATTTGATGAGTAAAGAGCCTAAAATGGGTACTGTTGAACATGGAGAATGGCAATCTAAAATGAATGGAATTACCGGCCAGGCAGATATAATAATAGGTAAACAAAGACATGGTCCTACAGGTAACGTCAAGGTGGAGTTCGAGGGTATTTATACTAAATTTAAAGATGCCTCTAAAACTGGGTAAAAATAATTAATTTAAAATTACCTATATTTAAGTTATATCTAGATAAGTGATCGTTTCAAAATTTTACAAAAATATTATTATTGAAAAACCTCGATTTACTTTTGCAATCTTATTAATTATTTTATTAACATTTGGATATTTTACAAAGTTTTTTCAATTAGATGCTTCATCTGATACTTTGCTCCTAGAAAATGATCCAGATCTTAAATATTTAAGAGAAGTAAACAAAAAATATGGTTCAAAAGATTTTTTAGTTTTAACCTATACACATTCTCCTGGTGAAGATTTAAATTTCAAGTCAGAAGCTACTATTAAAAATCTTAAACTTTTAAAAAATTCACTAGAAAATCTTGAATGGGTTGATAACGTTATTACAATTTTAGATGTTCCCCTTCTCAAAAATAATGATGATCCATTGGCAGAAAGAATTAAAAATTTTAAAACCCTATCTAGTGAAGATGTTGATTTTGAAAGAGGCTTTGATGAAATTATTAATAGCCCAATATACAAAGAATTTGTAATAAGCAAAGATGGTAAAACAAGTGGAATTTTGGTTTATATAAAACCTGATAATAAATTGGTTGAATTAGTCGAAACAAAAAATGACTTTCTTGAAAGAAAATCTAAAAGAGAATTTTCTTCTGAGGAGAAAAATTCCTATAAAATTTTCCTCAAAGAATATGATGCCTATAAAAAGAAGTATAATAAAAGAAATCATAATAATATAAATCAAATAAGAAAAATTATTTCAAGTCATCCATCTCCAGGAAAAAATGAAAAAACTTCTGGAGATTTATACCCCATAATTCATCTTGGTGGAATTCCTATGATTGCTGACGATATGATGACATTTGTTAAGAACGATATTGTAGTATTTGGGATGGGAGTATTTTTATTTATCATCTTCACACTTTGGTTTGTGTTTAGAAGTTTAACCTGGGTTTTTGTTCCTTTGCTGAGTTGTTTTTTTTCAGTATTTATTATGATTGGTTTTTTAGGTTTTGTTGGTTGGAAAGTTACAGTAATTTCTTCTAACTTTATTGCTCTTATGTTGATTTTAACGATGGCAATGAATATTCATATGAGTGTTAGGTACCTACAATTTAGAAAAGAAAATCCAAATGCTTCCAATAGTGAAGCGCTTTTATGGACATCAAGAAAAATGTTTTACCCAATACTTTATACCGTTTTAACAACTATATGTGCTTTTCTATCTCTAATATTTAGTGAGATAAAACCTATTATTGATTTTGGATGGATGATGACAGTTGGATTGTTAGTTTCAATGTTGGTTACTTTTACTTTACTACCGTCAATTTTAAATATTCTAAGTAATAACAATAAAAATTTTAAAGATCAAAAAAAGTCCAAGATAACTTCTTTCTTAAGTAGAGTGGCTCAAAAAAATACCAAATTAATTTATGGGACATCTGTTGTAGTAATAATTACAAGTATTGTTGGTATTTCAAAACTTGAGGTAGAAAATAGCTTTATTAATTATTTTGACAAAAAAACCGAAATATATAAGGGGATGAAGTTGATAGATGAAGAGTTGGGAGGAACCACTCCGTTGAATGTAATTATTAAATTTCCAAAAAAAAGTGAAGATGATGATTTAGATGATGATTGGGGAGAGGAAGACGAAGATGATTCTAAGTATTGGTTTACAAGAGACAAAATAGATAAAATTACATTAGTTCATGATTACTTGGAAAATATAGATTCTATTGGAAAAGTTATATCTTTTGCTTCAATTGTAAGGGTTGCAGAGGATCTCACTGGAGGTAAGAAATTAGAAGGGCTTGAAATGGGAGTTCTTTATACAAAAATACCCAACACAATAAAAAAAGAAATAATCGATCCATATATTTCTATTAAAAATAATGAAGCCAGAATTGGTCTAAGAGTTTTAGATTCAAAAGAGGATTTAAGAAGAAATGATTTGATAAAACAAATAAATAATGATTTAGAAAAAAAACTTGGTTTAAGTCGGGATGAATATAAGTTATCCGGGGTTCTAATTTTGTTTAACAATTTGTTACAAAGCCTATTTAAATCCCAAATATTGACTTTGGGAGTGGTGATGGCAGGCATAACGCTTATGTTTTTAATTCTTTTCCGAAATGCAACTTTGTCTCTTATAGGAGTCGTTCCAAATTTTATGGCTGCATTTTTAATTTTAGGAATAATTGGTCTCCTTGGAATACCATTAGATATGATGACAATTACTATAGCGGCAATTACTATTGGTATAGCAGTTGATAATAGTATTCACTATATTTACAGGTTTAAGGAAGAATTTAAAGAAATTAAAGATTATAATAAAACACTTGAAAAATGTCACGATACTGTTGGAGTAGCTATATTAAATACATCAATTACAATAGTATTTGGTTTTTCAATATTAATATTATCTAATTTTATTCCCACAATATATTTTGGAGTTTTTACTGGAATAGCTATGTTACTTGCAATGATTTCGGTTTTAACTTTGTTGCCAAAACTTATACTTACGTTTAAGCCATTTAAGAATGTTTGATAATATAATTACTTTTGTCAGCGAAAAAGTAGTTTTTTTTGACGTTGTTTTTTTAATTTTTATTATTTATTTTTCTATTCAGTGTTTTTCAAAAGGTTTTTTTATGAGTCTAATTTCTTTTTTGAAATGGGTTTTGGCGTTGGTGATTACAATAATATTAGTTCCTAGAATAGAACCTTATATTTCAGATTATATTGAAAATAATTTTATATTAGAGATTGGATTAGGATTGGCTGTCTATATCGTAACATTATTTATATTGATTCTTTTTGGGAAAGGTATTGGGCGTTTATTTTCATATACTGGGATGGGATCAGTTGATAAAGTTTTTGGTTTTTTCTTTGGTATTTTTAAGGGATATATTTTTGTTGTGTGTATCTTTTCAATCTTAAATTGGTTTTATTCGTATGAAAAATGGGATATTAATTTGAGTAATTCTTACTTTTTTCCAATTACAGAAAAAGGTAACCAAATTTTAATTGAAGAATTCCCAGGTAAAGATGATTTGGATGATACTAAAGAAGAGATTGAAAAAATTTGATCAATGAAAAAACTTAAAGAAAAATGCGGTGTTTTTGGAATTCATGATATTGAAGATGCGTCTGCATTAACAGCATTGGGTCTTCATGCTTTGCAACACAGAGGGCAAGAAGGCTGTGGAATAGTGTCTTTTGATGGAAAGAATTTTCACTCTGAAAAGAGACAAGGATTGGTTGGTGACAACTTTACAAATAAAGATATTCTAAAAAAACTGCCTGGTAAATTTGCTTTGGGACATAATAGATATTCTACATCAGGTGAGACTTCTTTGAGAAATATTCAACCTTTCTTTGCAGATCTTCATGGTGGAGGGATAGCGATTGCTCATAATGGCAATTTGACAAATGCTCTCCGTCTAAGAGAAGACCTAGTAAAAGATGGTGCAATTTTCAGAACAACTAGTGATACAGAAACTATTGTTCAACTAATAGCTAAATCGAAAAGAGTCAAAATTATAGATAAGATAATTGATGCACTTTTCCAAATTCAGGGTGGATATGCACTCACAATGATAACTAATAAAAAACTTATAGGTGTGCGCGACCCGCTTGGTATAAGACCTCTTGTTTTGGGGAAAATCAAAAAAACATATGTTTTGGCCTCTGAAACATGTGCTTTAGATATTATTGGAGCTAAATTTGTTAGGGAAATTGAAAATGGCGAAATTATAATTGTGGAAGATAACAATATTCAGAGCTTTAAACCATTTCCAAAAAAGAAAAGTCGACCTTGTGTATTTGAATATATTTATTTTGCAAGGCCAGATAGTCTACTAAATGGAAAAAGTGCGTATGAATATAGAAAGAATTTAGGTTACGCATTGGCTAAAGAGTCTGAGAATGTTGGTGATATAGTTGTACCAGTTCCTGATTCTGGGGTTCCTGCCGCCTTAGGATATGCTCAACACAAAAAAATGAATTTTGAAGTTGGGTTAATAAGAAATCATTACGTTGGAAGAACATTTATTGAGCCTACTCAGAGTATTAGAAGTCTTGGAGTAAAACTTAAACTTAGTGCAAATATGTCCTCAATTAAAAATAAATCAATAGTACTAATTGATGACTCCTTGGTAAGGGGTACTACATGTTACAAAATTGTTAAGATGCTTTATGAGTCTGGTGCTAAAGAAGTCCACGTAAAAATTGCTTGTCCAGAAATAAAATATCCAGATTTTTATGGAATAGATATGCCATCCAAAAAAGAATTGTTAGCAGCTAATAAAAATTTAAAAGAAATGAGAAAATTTATTGGGGCTGATACATTAAGTTTTTTAAGTATCGAAGGTCTCTACGAAGCTCTATGTTCTGAAAAAAGAAATAATTTGTACCCTCAATTTTCTGATCACTACTTTACTGGTGAATATCCAATTAAAAGAGTTGATCAAAATGAAAATAAAATAGTAAGTCAATTATCTTTTCTAAGTGGCAAGTCTTCTAATTAAAAATCAAAACTCTAAGCTTGTTATCAATTACATAAATCATTTTATTTACAATTGAAGGGCTTGAATAAAAACCTGATTTCGAAGCTTTTGTATAATTTAATAATTTACCAGTTTTATAATCTATAAATAAGAAATAACCTTTTGTTGTAGTTGCTAAAATTTGATCAGATACCAATAATATAGAAATTAGATCACCAACTTTATTTCTTTTTGGTTTGCTTTTTTCTTTATACAAACTTTTTGACCAAATTACTTTTCCTGTTGCATTATCAATATTGATAATAAAGCCCTCTTCGGATGCTAAAAAGACAAACTGATCAGTAACTATGGGTCTTAGATTAGTTGAAAAAGGCAATTCCCAATTAATGGAGCCATTATTAGTGTTTATCGAGTAAGTGGACACTGAACTACTAAAATAAATTTTATCGTCTCTATTTACTATTGGTGAAGAGTAAAATAATTCTGACCCTGAGGAATTTTTTGGAAAAATATTTGAAAGCCAATTAATATTATTAGAATAATAATTAATAGAATATAGTTCACCATTAGATGTAATAAAAAAGATATTATTATTTTTAATATCGAGACTAATGTTGGTTTTGTACTTAGTTTTAAGGAAAGATGGAAAAGTTTCTAAGCCTAAAATTTGATTACCGTTGATCTCACTGATCATGTAAAGTTTATTATCTTGGTTCAAAATAAATATTATATTATTATGGATTTTAATATTAGAGTTAAATGCTATACCATAATTTTTAGCCCATTTGATTTGAGATGTTTGAATGTTAACACTATAAATATAACCAAGATTATCAGAAACGATTAAATTATTATTTAATAATTTTAATTTTATTTTAATTGGATAGTTTTTATATCTTTTTTTATAAAAGTTAAATTTCCACAAAAGATTTTTGTCATTTACCGAATAACTATATATATTTCCTGAGTAGTCTGAAAAAAATATTTTATTATTAACTACCAAAGGCTCAAAAAACACATTTGATAAATTAAATTTATTTTTACCAATCTTTTTACTTTTTAAAATAATGTTTTTTTGATTGCTATAAGACAGATTTGGAATAAAATTATTAGCGTTAAGACTATTTTCGCTCCAGTTTTCAATTAATACAGGATTACTGAGTTTTGCTGAAACAGTTCCGGAAATTTCTTTGTCAAATTTTTTTTGTGGAGAAAAAACTAATGTTGAATTTTTTTTTTCAAGTTCTTTTTCGAATTCTTCAATTTTATTTTCAAAAAAACCTGCTGAATTTTGAAAAGAACAGTTGTTTAAAAAAAATAACAAAAATAAGTAGAAACCTAAACTTAAGATTTTAATCATTTTTTATTATTTTTAGTTTTCTATTAATTTCGGAAAAATCAATACTTTGATCCTCTAAGTTTAAAATATCAGAATAATATTGTTTTGCCTTAATATATTCCTTTTTATTAAAGTAATAATCTCCAAGTAATTTTAATGATTTATTATTCCAAACAGAATTGGAATTTAAAATAGGGTTTAGTATTTCAAGAAGATCATTTTCGTCAGCACTATCTGAAATATAAATAGCCTTCTTGAGTTTTAAAAGATTTAAATCCTCTTTTTCTAAACTATTAATTGATATAATTTGATCAAAGTATTTTAAAACATTTTCTCTATTTTCATCTAAATTTCTGTCGATAATCAAAAATAGTGATAAGGGAGAGTAAACTGCATCATTTGTTGATATTATATTTTTTAAAATCTCTAGAGATTTTTCGTTTTCGTTTTTGCTTAGGAATATTTTTGCGCTAATAAAATCTTCCGAATTTTTATATCTATCTTTTTTTTTTATATTATCTGCCCACCAAAAATATATAAGCGATAAAAATATTACCCCAGCTAGTAATAATAATTTTTTTTTATTAGATAAAATTAGATTTTTAAATGATTTATTTTCAATATTTTCCATTAAATTTTTCAAATAAAGCTATTTTTACGTGACGGAAACTTTTGACTTATTACATCAGTTTTAAATTTAGCAAAAGTTTTATTGAGTATTTGTTTTAGGTTTACATATTTTTTAACAAATTTGGGTTTGAAACCACTTATACCGATAAGATCATCAGTAACCAAGATTTGACCATTACAAAATTTAGAAGAACCAATTCCAATAGTTGGTATTTTTGTAATATTTGTTATTTTTTTTGAAGTTTTTTCAGCTATACATTCCAAAACTAATGAAAATGCACCTGCCCTTTCAATCTCCAATGATTCTTTGATTAACTTTTTTTCCTCTATTTTTTTTAGTCCTTGTGGCTTAAATTTTTTTTTGTTTTGTGGTGTAAAACCTACGTGGCCCATTATAGGATAACCTAATTCTACAAGTTTTTTTATAATTTTAAAATTTTTTCCATTGCTCTCCAATTTTACAGCATCGCATTTGGTTCTCTTGAAGACTTCTCTGACATTTCTTTTTGCGACTTCTAAATTTTTATACGTATTAATTGGCATATCTACAACAACTGTACTTTTTTTTGCTCCTTTTCTGACTGCGATGGAGTGATTAATAATTGTATTTAATGAAATAGATTTTGTATCTTTCATTCCATAAAATGCAGTAGCCATGGAGTCACCAACTAAAATTATGTCACAGTGATTATCAAGTAATTTTGCTATGGGTTTTGAGTATGCTGTTAAACAAACTAATTTTTTATTTAATTTTAAATTTTTTATTCTGCTTAATTTTTTACGCATTTTCCGTATTTATTACTTAGGTTCTAAATTCTCAAGTTTCTCTTTGAGTTCAGCTTCTTTTTGACAAAAATTACTACAAACTTCTTTGAGATTATTAATTAATTCTTTAGATTTTTTATAATCTGATTTTTTAATATTTAATTTAGCAAGCAAATAAAGTGCCTCCTCATTTTTAGGATTTAACATGATAACAGTATTTAAATTTTGTTCCTCCATAAAATCATTCTTTTGAGTATTAAAAATTTTTGCTAGATATAAATAAGATAATTCACTTTTAGGGTTAAAAACTATATCTTTTTCAAATTTATATTTAGATTGAGAAAATTTTTTTTCATTAAATAATTTTTTGCCTTCCAAAAAATAACTATTTTTAGCAGAGGTGCTTGTGTAAAGGAGTGTGTTAATAAAAAAAACTGTGATAAAAATTTTAGTAATATTCATTTTGTAATAATATTATGTATTTAATCTATTACAATAAATATATGTCTCTCTTGAGTTATCACGGCTAGAATTGGGCTTAAAAAAACGGATATTTTTAAAGGTTTCTTTTGCATAAATTTTAATTGCTTCAAAATCTTCTCCCATAAATAATTTACTTACTACAACACCATTTTTATCTAGTACCTTTTTAGAAAATTCAAGAATTGACAAACATAATTCATTTGTTTTTATAGCATCCAAACTTTTATTACCTGAGGTATTAGGTGCCATATCAGACAACATTACGTTTATTTGAGAATTGAAAAATTTTAATATATCGTTTTTTGATCTTTCTTCTAAAAAATCACCCTCAATAATTCTTGTGCCTTCAATTTGGATAAGTTTTTTTTTATCTATCCCTAAAATTTTACCATTTTTAATTGTTTTTTTTGCCACTTGTAACCACCCACCAGGGAATGAGCCGACATCTAATAATTTGATTTCTTTTTTTAAAAATTTAAATTTTTGATTTAATTCAATCAATTTAAAAGCAGATCTTGATCTATAACCCTGTTCTTTTGCTTTTTTAAAGTAATGATCTTGATAACTTTTGTTATCCATTAAAATGATTATAAAATGTCTCTTTGATCTTCGTCTAATTCTTCATTCTGTGAATCTTTTAGTTTAGATTTATAATTTAAAATACTCACCGGTATTAATGAAAGATAAATTAAACAACATAATGTTAAAGTTTCATAAGTAAATTGCGTGATAGATACAAAAAATAATGCAAATCCTAATAATAAAAATAATGTTGTTTGTCTTTGAAC
>CACMHR010000021.1:0-11698 GCA_902613655.1 uncultured Pelagibacteraceae bacterium | reverse complement strand
TCAAAACTTTAAAATGCAAAAGAGATTCAAAAAAAGGTTGTAACGGTAAGAATACAAAATGCATAACTCATAATCTTTGGGATGATTTGGAAAAGCATATAAATAGCTTTTTCGACAAAGTTAACTTGGATGATTTAGTAGAAAAAAAACTTTAAATATTAATTAAATGAAAAATCAAAGTATAAATACAAATCAAGAATATAAATACGGTTTCACAACAGATATCGAGAATATTCGGGCTCCAAAAGGTTTAAATGAAACTTCAATAAAATTTATATCCAAAATGAAAAAAGAGCCTAAATGGATGTTAGATTGGAGACTTAAAGCATTTAACAGATTAAAAAAATTAAAAGAACCTGACTGGCAAAAACCAAAATATCCTAAAATTGATTATCAAGATTTATATTATTATTCAGCACCAAAAAGTGCTTCAAATAAACCAAAGAGTCTAGATGAGGTAGATCCTAAACTACTCGAAACATACAAAAAACTTGGAATCCCATTAAACGAACAAAAGAAACTTAGTGGTGTTGCTGTAGACGCAGTATTTGACTCAGTTTCTGTTGCAACAACATATAAAGAAGAACTTACAAAAAAAGGAATAATTTTTTGTTCAATTTCTGAAGCGATACAAAAGCATCCAGATTTGGTAAAAAAATATATAGGCTCAGTGATACCTATTACAGACCATTATTTTGCAACACTCAATTCAGCAGTTTTCACAGATGGTTCTTTTGTTTATATACCACCAAACGTTAGATGCCCGATGGAGCTTTCGACTTATTTTAGAATCAATGCTTCGGAAACAGGACAGTTTGAAAGAACGTTAATAATTGCGGATAAGGGTAGTTATGTCAGTTATCTAGAAGGCTGCACAGCTCCAATGCGTGATGAAAATCAATTACATGCTGCTAATGTAGAGCTTATAGCTTTAGATGATGCTGAAATAAAATATTCTACAGTTCAAAATTGGTATCCTGGAGATAAAGATGGTATTGGTGGAATATATAACTTTGTAACTAAAAGGGGAGCGTGTAGAGGTAAAAATTCAAAAATTTCATGGACACAGGTTGAAACAGGTTCTGCTATTACATGGAAATATCCAAGTTGTATATTACAAGGAGACAATTCTGTTGGAGAATTTTACTCGATAGCCATCACTAATAATCACCAAAAAGCAGACACTGGTACAAAGATGATTCATCTTGGGAAAAATACAAAGAGTAAAATTATTTCAAAAGGAATATCAGCTGGGAGAGCTGATAACACTTACAGAGGTTTAGTAGATATATCCAGAAGAGCAAAAAATTCAAGAAATTATACTCAATGCGACTCTCTTCTTATGGGGAACAAATGCGGAGCACACACTGTTCCATATATTAAAAATAAAAATTCATCTTCAACAGTTGAACATGAAGCAACAACATCAAAAATAAATGAGGAACAATTATATTATTGTAATCAAAGGGGACTCAATCAAGAAGAAGCTGTAAGCTTAATAGTAAATGGTTTCTGCAAAGAAGTTTTACAGCAATTGCCTATGGAATTTGCTGTGGAAGCACAAAAATTAGTAGGTATTAGTTTGGAAGGAAGCGTTGGTTAATGGAAAATAGATTTCATTTAGCTATACCCGCCGGTGACCTGGACAAAGCAATAAAATTTTATTGTGATACTTTAGGTTGTAGCAGGGGCAATGCAGAATTTAAATACCCAGATGCCTGGGCCGATATTAATTTCTGGGGAAATGAATTAACATTACACGCAACAGATCCTAATAAAAAAAATATAAGTGAAAGACACAATGTAGATATGGGAAATGTCACTGTCCCGCACTTCGGAGTTCATTTAGATGCAGAAACTTTTAAAAATTTAAAAGAAAGACTTATAAGTCAAAAAATTAAGTTTATAGATCCACCATATATAAGGTTTGAGGGTGAAGACATTGAACAAGAGACTATGTTCTTAGAGGACCCAAACGGAAATTGCATGGAAATAAAAACCATGAAAAATCCTAATACATTATTTAAAAAGTAAAATGAAACTAGATATTAAGTTAAATGAGTACAAAAACAATATTGAGTCTTTAAAGGCTATAGAAAGTCTTGAAGTTTATAGATGGCTTATTTCTTTGGGCGAAAAATTAAATGACGATCCACTTAGCGAAGAAAGACGAACAATTAAAAATAAAGTAAAAAGTTGTCAGTTTGAATTATTCGTAGATTATGAAAATGGACGCTTTAAATCTTGGAGCAAGGCAATGGTTTCTGCTGGATATGCCTATATTTTAATAGATATTTTCAATTCTTTGCCAATAGAAGAAGCAAAAAAAATCACAATAGACGATTTCAAAAAAATTAAAATGGATGAGTTGCTGACCATGAGTAGAAAAACCGGTTTTTATGAAATGATAGAAATTATGATAGGTAAATTGAAAAATGTTGGAAATTAAAAACCTTAAAGCATCGATTAACAACAGAAATATTCTTAAGGGTTTAAATTTAAAAATTAATACTGGAGAAGTTCATGCAATTATGGGCCCAAATGGATCAGGAAAAAGTACTTTGGCAAATATTTTATCTGGAAAAAGCGGTTATGAAGTAACTGGTGAATTAAAGTATCAAGGAAAGGATCTTAAAGATATACCCGTAGAGGAAAGGGCTCAGAAAGGAATCTTTTTAGCATTTCAATACCCTTTGGAAATTCCAGGAGTAAATACAAATAATTTTCTTAAAACGTCTTTAAATACGATAAGAAAAGCAAGAGGCCAAAAAGAGATTGATACCATTAATTTTTTAAAACTAGTAAAGGAAAAATCTAAGGAATTAGGTATAGATGAAAAGATACTCTCTAGGCAACTTAATGTAGGTTTTTCAGGAGGAGAAAAGAAAAAAAATGAAATTCTCCAAATGAAAATTTTGGATCCAAATTTAATTGTTCTAGATGAGACAGATTCTGGATTAGATATTGACGCACTGAAAACTATTGCTGATGGTGTAAATTCATCAAGAAACAAAGAAAAAGCTTTTTTAGTTATAACTCATTATCAAAGACTTCTTGATTATATCAAACCAGATCATGTTCATGTTTTATCAGATGGTAAAATAATTAAATCAGGAAATAAAGAACTTGCATTAGAGCTAGAAAAAAAAGGTTATAAAAAAATAAATTAAATGATTGAAAACTTTAAAATCGATTCTAATGAAATTAATAAAATAAATTTTATAAATAAAGAAGACAAAAATTTTAGGATTGAAAATTTAAATGCCTTTAATAGCACAGGTTTTCCAAGTAAAAAAGAGGAAGATTGGAAGTTTTCAGACACTCAAGCAATATTTTCAAAAAACTTTAAAAAGTTAAATTTAGATAATTCAAACTCTAAAGAGACAGATATTAAATTAATAAAGGATTTTGATCATAACTATATGTTTTTAGTTAATGGCAAACTAGTTAATAGTGAATTTAAATTTGAGGATAAAAGTAAAATAAAAATATCCAACTATCATGAGGAAAAATTTTCTGAAAAAATTAGCAAAAATCCATTTATTTGTTTAAACCACGCATTATCTAATAATGGATATTATTTAGAAATAAAAGAGGGATATAAATTTGAAAAAGTATTAGTCATTTATAATCTTTTTACGAAAGATCTTTCGAGCCAAATACTTAATAATAAAAATAAAATAGTAGTCGGAAAAAATTCAGAACTACATACTGTTAATTACACTATAAATCGTTCAAAAAACAAGTTTATAAATAATTCATATGAGAGCACAATACTTTTTGAGAACTCTAAATACAAAAATATTTGCATTCAAGCCAGTAAAAGTGATGGCTACTTTCACAAGTTTTCAAATAATAAACTAAGATCTGGCTCTAATTTTTCAAGCTTTATTTTTTCTTCTGGTTTAAAATTTTATAAGCAAGATATTAATATTGATTTAGAGGGTGAAAATTCTGAATGCGATATTAAAGCTGCTCTTTTTTTAGATAACGATGAACACCAAGAAATTAAAACCAAAATTAATCATCTAGTTCCTAATTGTAAAAGTTATCAAAAAATCAAAAATGTTTTAGATTCGGAAGGCAGAGGAATTTATCAAGGAAAAATTTATGTTAAAGATATTGCTCAAAAAACAAACGCATATCAATTAAGTAAAGCATTACTTTTAGATGATAATTCTGAATTTAATTCTAAACCCGAACTTGAAATTTATGCCGATGACGTGAAATGTTCTCACGGTTCAACATCAGGAAGTATAGACGAAAATTCAATTCACTACTTAATGACAAGAGGATTGACTAAGAAGGAAGCGATTCAACTATTAATTAATGGATTTCTTAACGAAATAATCAGTGAAATAAAAAGTTCCACTATAAGAAAATTTGTTGAAAACAAAATAGAATTTCAAATATATGGATACTAAAGAGATTAAATTAAAATTCCCGATTTTTAAAAATAAAGTAAACGGTAAACAGCTGGTTTATCTCGATAGTGCTAATTCATCACAAAAACCAAAAACTGTGATTGATAGAATTTCAAAATTTTATTCTAAAGAATTTTCAAATGTAGGTAGAAGCGTACATTCATTAGCAGTAACAGCGACAAATCGTTTCGAAGAAACGAGAGACCTTATGCAAAGATATGTTAATGCAAAATCAAGAGAAGAAATTATTTTTACCAAAAATGCAACAGAGGCTATCAATTTAGTTGCATCAACTTATGGTGAAAAATTTATTGAAAGCGGAGATGAGATTTTAATAACAGAATTAGAACATCATGCAAATTATGTTCCATGGCACTTTATCAGAGAAAAAAAGGGGGCAATTATAAAGTTTGCTAAATGCAATGACAGAGGAGAAGTCGATATTGATGAGATTAAAAAATTAATTACTAATAAAACAAAAATTATCGCCGTAACTCATATATCAAATGTAACTGGAGCTATAATGCCAATTAAAAAGATTGTTGATCTTGCAAGCCAGAAAAAAATTCCTGTTTTAGTAGATGGTTGCCAAGGTGCACCGCACATTAAAGTAGACATGCAAGAATTAGGTTGTGATTTTTATGCAATATCATGCCACAAAATGTATGGACCCACGGGTGTTGGAATTCTTTATGCTAAAAAGAAATGGTTAGATATTTTACCTCCATACCAGGGTGGTGGCGGCATGATAGAGGAAGTAAAAAAAGATAATATTACATTTCCAGGAAGTCCAACTAAATACGAGGCAGGAACATTACAAACTGCAGAGATAGTTGGATTTTCTGAGTCTATAAAATTTATAGAGGATGTTGGAATAAAAAATATTATGAAACATGAAAAAGAAATTTTAGAGTATGGTTTGGAAAAAATTAAAAAAAATAATTCTGTAAAAGTTATTGGTGAACCAAAAAATAGAGGATCAATAATATCCTTCACCATAAAAGGTATTCATCCACATGATATAGCAACTATTTTAGATGAAGATGGTGTTGCAATAAGAGCTGGTCATCATTGTTGTCAAATCCTTCATGATAAAATGGGACTCGCAGCATCTGCTAGAGCATCTTTAGGTATTTATAATTCAAAAGAAGATATAGATATTTTAAGTAACGCAATAAAAAAATGTAACAAGATATTTAATAATTAAATGGATATTAAGGAATTATATCAAGAGATAATTTTAGATCATGGAAAAAATCCAAGAAATAAAAATATATGCAAGGATTTCAATAAAGATGCCAAAGGTCATAATCCACTATGTGGTGATAAAGTTCATATTTTTTTAAAGTTGAACAATGAAAAGAAATTAGAAGATATTTCTTTCGAAGGAGAAGGCTGTGCAATATCAATGGCATCTGCTTCTATTATGACGGAGATAATTAAAGGAAAACAATTTAATATAGCTAAAAAAATTCAAGAAGATTTTTTAAATATGATTAAAGAGGGTTCAAAACTTAACATGAACAGTCTGAGTGACACTGAAAATATGACTATGATGTCACTATCTGGTGTTAAGAGATTTCCAATGAGAGTCAAATGTGCTACTCTAGCTTGGCATACATTTGTAGAAGCGGTTGAAGGAAATAAAAAAATAGTAAATACAGAAAATTAATAAATGAACAATTTAAAACAAAAAATTATTAATGAAATAAAAAAAGTCTACGATCCAGAAATACCCGTAAATATTTATGAGCTGGGCCTTATATACAAAATAGAAATTGATAAAAAAAATAATGTCAATGTAGATATGACTTTAACAACACCTAATTGCCCTGTAGCTGATAGTTTGCCAAAACAGGTAAAGGAATATATAATGAACGTTAAGGGAGTTTCTGATGTTAAATTAAATTTAGTTTGGGAACCACCATGGGACAAATCTAAAATGTCGGAAGCTGCCAAATTAGAATTAAATTTATGAGTGAACAGGTAATTAAATTAAGCAACAACGCCGCAAATAGAATTAAAGAAATAATGTCAAAAGCTGACAACACTGCTATTGGAGTTAGAGTGGGTGTTAAATCTGGCGGATGTGCAGGAATGTCTTATATGATGGAGTATGCGAAAGAGGCAAAGAAAAACGAAGAAGTTATTGAAGATAAAGGGGTTAAAGTTTTCATTGATGCCAACGCAGTAATGTACCTCTTAGGAACCGAAATGGACTATAAGAAAGATAAGTTTTCCTCACAATTTGTATTCAAAAATCCTAACGAAACTGAACGTTGTGGTTGTGGAGAGTCATTTAAGGTATAACGACTCAATGAGAGACACTAAACATCTTGAAAGTTTTGCAAGACAAAGAGTTCAAAAAGAAAAAGAGAAAACTCTTTTTAAAAATAAAATCAAAGCTGTTCATAAAGGCGCTAATGGTACCTTTGAATATACAATAAAAGAAGGTGTCAATAAGGGCAAAATAGCTGACAATAGAATTTTAAAAAAGTAAATTTGAAATCTATTTTGGAAGCTTTGTAGCACCAGTTTCTTGGTGAACTATTTTTCCATCTTTAAACTTGTAATAGGACATAACTGCTTCTTTATTACCATCATTATAACTTGTAAAAGCGTGCATAAATCCAACTTCATTATTCTCAAAAAGAATTCTATGTTTATCTATCTTTACATCTTTCATTCCAACCCATTTAACCACATCATCTTTAGATAAGGTCTTTCCAGATGAGTGCATCAAGAATTTAAAATCATCGTGCATAACTTCTTTAGCACCATTTGTGTCGCCTTCATTTATTATTTTAACCAATTTTTCTATTATAGACATTATGTTTATTTAACCTTGGTAAATAGTTCTAGATAGTTTTTCTATCTTTTCTTTTGAACCGGGAATTAGATCGTAAGTAGATTTATTACATTCACTATTCTTTTTTTTGTTAAAGGGTTTACCGTAAACTTTATCTACATAAACATTCATTCCTTTATTGATTTCGTCATTTTTAATACCTTCTTTGTTAAGGTATTCCCTAATTACTTTAGATGCAGCTAAAGCTATCTCAATATCCTTAACCTCAACTGTATCTGCTGGTAATACGGCAGTAGCAGTATAATGACCAAGACATTCTATTGCATTTTCTTTTTGTGCTTTGGTTATATGTCCAGCTGCAAAAGATGATATTATTATCGAGCTAACTATGATTAGTGATATAAAAATTTTTTTCATTAAAAAACATACTCCTTTATTTCAAATAATTGTTTAAAAAATTGTCACACCTTTAAAGTATTCACTTTTAACAGCTGTAGTACATTTGAAACTCCATTGGATGTGGAGTGTGCTCAAAATTATAAATTTCTTCATATTTAAGAGCGATGTAAGCATCTATCTGATCATCAGTGAAAACATTGCCTTGAGTTAAAAACTTTCTATCTTTGTCTAAGCTCTCCATAGCTTCTCTTAAAGAACCACAAACTGTTGGAATTTTTTTAACTTCAGACTCACTTAAAGCATATAAATCTTTGTCTAAAGATTTGCCTGGATCAATTTTATTTTTAATTCCATCAAGACCTGCCATTAATAATGCAGAAAATGTTAAGTAAGGGTTTCCAGCTGCATCAGGGAAACGAACTTCACATCTAGCAGCTTTTTTACTTTGTGTAATTGGAATTCTACAAGATGCAGATCTGTTTCTTGCTGAGTATGCCAATAATACAGGCGCTTCAAAGCCTGGTATTAATCTTTTATAACTATTAGTTGTTGCATTAGCGAAAGCATTTATCGCTCTAGCGTGTTTTAATATTCCTCCGATGTAATGTAATGCTGTATCAGATAAACCTGCGTATTTATTTCCAGAAAATACTGCTGTACTTCCTTTCCATATTGATTGGTGACAGTGCATTCCAGAACCATTGTCGCCTTTCACGGGTTTAGGCATAAAGGTAGCTGTCTTACCAAATGAATGTGTAACCATATGTACCGCGTATTTATAAAGTTGAAGATTGTCTGCTTGGTCAACTAAAGTACCAAAATACATTCCAAGTTCGTGCTGGCTCGGAGCAACTTCATGGTGATGTTTTTCAACTTTAATTCCCATGTCCCTCATTGCTTTTAAATATTCACTTCTCATATCCTGGGCACTGTCAACAGGTGGAACCGGGAAATAACCACCTTTAATACCTGGTCTGTGACCCATATTTCCATTTTCATATTTTTTTCCAGTGTTATATGGACCTTCAGAACTATCAATTTGAAATCCTGTATGATTCATATCGTTTGAATATCTTACATCATCAAAAACAAAAAATTCAGGCTCTGGTCCGAAGTAAGCTTTATCTCCCACACCAGTTTTTTTTAAATAAGCTTCCGCTTTTTTGGCTGTACCTCTTGGATCTCTTTCGTAAGGGTCTTTTTTAATTGCATCAAGAATATCGCAAAATATATTAAGTGTATTGTGTGAAGTAAAAGGGTCTACGACTGTTCTTGATAAATCTGGTTTTAAAATCATGTCAGACTCATTAATTGCTTTCCATCCAGCAATAGATGAACCATCAAAGAAAACCCCTTCATTCAACATATCCTCATCAACTATTGTTGCATCCATGGTAACATGTTGAAGTTTTCCTCTTGGGTCGGTAAATCTTAAATCTACGTATTCGATCTCTTTATCTTTTATAATCTTTTTAACTGAACTAGCACTCATAAATCCCTTTTAAATTGTTTGAAAAATCGATTTACATTACCAAATTTTTACATTTCAAGTAGGCTAAAAAAATATATGGCTGCTATGCGTTTTTTACATTATACAATTCCTAATTGAATGAAATTGATTAAAAACAGCCCTAAAATTTGGATTAAAAAATTTCCATGGAAAAAAAAATCTAGCAATAAATATTCAAGAGGCAGAGTGCTTATTCTTGGCGGTCAAAAGAACATGATTGGAGCAACAATTCTTGCTGCTGAAGCCTGCTTAAGGGTTGGTGTTGGTTCAGTCAAAATTATTTGCACCAAAGAAACCATCCAAATTTTATCTATAAAATTTCCATCTGCTCTTAAAATTGAGATTAATAATATTTCATATCTAAGAAGTTTTCTTAAAAAAGAGAGCAAAACAACAGCAGTCGCATTAGTCGGTCCAGGTGCAGGAAACAATACAAAAACAATGAAATTTACTGAGGAAATTTTAAAACATATAAAATACGTAATTTTAGATGCTGACGCTTTAAATTCTTTTAAAAATAAAACGAAAAAATTTTTAAAATATTTAGATAAATATAAGTTGATTACTCCTCATAAAGCTGAATTTCATAGACTTTTTCCAACAATCAAACAGAGTTTAGAAAACAAGGAAAAAGTTTTTAAATTTTTAAATTTATGTAAGTCAAATATATTACTTAAAGGAAATACAACATTGATAGGTTCAAATAAAAAAATTATTAAAAATTCACATTCTTCAAGTGAGTTGGCCGTTATTGGATCAGGTGATGTTTTAGCAGGGATAATTGCTAGTCTCGTTGGAGACAACAAGATGTCAATGATAGAGGCTGCAGCTGCTGGAGCTTGGTTACATGGAGATATTGCAAAAAAAAATGGTAGAGGGTTAATTTCTGAAGATTTGATTAAAGGTATTCCATCTGCTTTAAAAAGATTAAAAAATGAGTGAATTATTAAATAAAGAAACAGTAAAAAGAGTTGAGAAGTCATTAAGAGATTTTGATGAAAATTTAAAAGTTATTGCTTTAGACCAAACTGCAAGAACTGCAAAAGACGCTGCTAGTAGTTTAAAATGTGAATTAGGTGCCATTGTAAAGAGCTTGGTTTTTAAAGTCGAAGGTGAATTTATTGTTTGTTTAGTGTCTGGTGATAAAAGATGCTCACTAAATAAACTCAAGAAAATTTTGAACAAAAAAGATGTTGCCATGGCAAATGCTAACGAAGTGAAAGATCATACTGGGTTTTCAATAGGTGGCGTTTCACCTATAGGCCATTTAAAAAAATTAAATACTATTATAGATAAATCTTTAAATAGATTTAATTATGTATATGGTGCAGCAGGTCATCCTGATTGTGTATTTAAAATTACCTATTCAGAATTAGTCAAACTTACAAGCGGAAAAGAAGCAGAAATAATTGAATGAAAGAACCAAAAACTATTGATGTATTGTTATTAATTTTATTAGGAGCAATTTGGGGATCTGCTTTTTTTAATATTAAAATAGCCACTTACACATATGATCCTGTAACTTTAGTTTTTCTCAGGGTATTTTTTGCATTGGTTGCTTTAGGTCTCTACTGTTTTTACAAAAAAATTAAAATTTTAGCTTTTTCAAATAATTGGAAAATGTACGCAATTGTCGGGTTAACAAATATTACAATACCATTTTTACTAATTGCTTATGGTACAAATGTAGTCGACAGTTATTTATCTGCGATATTAATGAGCACAACACCTTTAAGTGGAACTTTGCTAGCCCATTTTTTTACAAAAAACGAAAAGTTAAATATATTCAAATCAATAGGGGTCTTAATTGGTTTTTTAGGTATTGTTTTTTTATTTTTTGATAAATTAGTTATTTCGGAAAGTAATTTATTTTACGCTTTAGTTATTCTTTGCGGTTCAACTTTTTATGTAGTTGGAGGTATTTTGACATTAAAATTTTTAAAAAATGAAGGCAACGAAAATGTTTCAACCTCTACCATTTTATGGTCTTTAATTTTTCTTTTACCTTTTTGTATATATCAAGAACCCTGGGTAAATTTAAAACCCTCTATAGAGTCCACTGTTGCATTAATTTATTTAGGTATTTTCCCAACTGGAGTAGCATGGTTATTAAGATTTCACATATTAACTAAAGTTGGAATGGTTTTTCAAACCCAAGTTGCTTATTTGATACCAATATTTGGTGTTATTTTTGGATACATAATAATGGATGAACAAATAACATGGAAAGTTCTAGTCTCCCTTATAATTATAATTTCTGGAATATTTATGGTAAAAAGAGGAAACAAAGGAATTCAAGATTAAAATGCCAACAAGTTCAGCCTCATTAAGTCTTTTATCCATTATATCTTTATTAAGTTTTTTTGTAGTTCTATTAACAAATAAATTTTCTAATAAAATTAAAAATGGAGCTTTATTGGATATCGATTTTAATAAACCTCAAGCTTTTCATCAAAATCCAACTGCAAGAAGTGGAGGTTTAGCGTCTTTTATATCATTAAGTTTATTTTTCGTTCTATATTATTTTTTATTCGAAAAAATTTTAATAGATTATTT
>CACMHR010000020.1:0-11891 GCA_902613655.1 uncultured Pelagibacteraceae bacterium | reverse complement strand
AAGAGCCTTGTATTTTTCTCTAACCTGGTCAATTCTTTGTTGAAAATCTTTATAATCTTCTTTTTCTAAATTTAATGTATATTTTTCAATAGCTTTAATTTCTTCTAATTCACGTTTCCTAAAACTTTCAAGAGTTTTTTCAAGTTTTACCTCCTCTAAAAACTTTCTTTGCTTTTCTTTCTCTTTTTCTCTAATTACTTTTTGTTCTTCCTTTAAAAAATTTCTTAATTCTACAGCCCTAACCTTTGCCAATGCTTTTTCTTCATTAATTTCTTTTTGCAAAAGGTCCTTTCTTAAATTAAACTGAGTTTTTTTCTTGTTTTCAATTTCCCTTTTTTGTTTAATTTGTAATTGATATTTTCTTTTTTTGTAAACTTGTACTTTTTTTAAAAACGGTGATGTAATTTTCTTAAAAAATGAGCCAAAATTAAATTTAAACTTAGGTTTTATGGATTTAAATATTCCTTTAGGTAATAATTTTTTTGAGGAAATCTTCTTAGAATAGGACCTTTTTTTCGATTTTCGCTTTTTGCTTATAATTTTTCTTTTTTTATAGGTTCTTTTGATAATTCTTTTTTTTAGTTTTTTGACCTTTTTTTTTGATTTTTTAAATTTTTTATTTTTTCTCATCTGCTATTTTGAGTAATAGCATTTTCTTAAGTGTATATATAGCCTCTTGTTCTTGGAGCAATGTTTATATCTTTATCAAGCAGTATCTGAAAATTACATTGATCAGTCCATCTAAATGCAAATTCACATGAACTCAAATAAAATAGCCAAAGTCTGTAGAATTTTTCACTATAATTTTTTAAAACTATATCCTTATTTTTAATAAATCTTTTTTTCCATTCCTCTAAGGTAGATGCATAGTGTATACCTGGTAAGACCTCTAAATCTCCTAATACCAGTTTCGAATTTTCAATTGCAGGCATTAATTCGCTAAAAGATGGTGTGTATCCTGAGGGAAATATAAAAGTTGTTATCCAAGCTTGCGGATCCCTAGGTCCATCCACGCTTCCTATTGTATGTACTAATGCTTTTCCTTGAGGTTCAAGAATATCGTATATTTTTTTAAAATATGTTTTGTAAAATTTTCTCGTGACGTGCTCAAGCATTCCTTTTGATATAACTTTGGTATACTTATTTTTTGTATCCCTATAATCCTCAATACGAAATTGACAAAGATTATCCAATTTTTTTTCACGACAAATCCTTTTAGAAAAATCTAGTTGAACTTTTGATAAAGTTATTCCATCAACTCTTGCTCTTGTTTTTTCTGCAATGGCACAGGCTAAACCGCCAAATCCTGATCCGATATCTAAAACAGTATCATTGTCAGTAATATTTAATTTTTTTATCATGTGGTTGATCATCAACTCTTGGCTGTCTTCAAGAGACATATCCTTTTGTGGCCAATAACCACAACTATATTGAAAATGTTTAGTATCTATAAACATTTTATAAAAGTCAGCAGACCCAATATCATAATGTGCAGCAACAGCTGCTCTACTACTTTTTCTGGTATTAAAGTTTGTTAAATATCTCCAAGTGCCTCTAATTTTATTTATGGTTTTAGAAAATCTACTGATATCTTTCCTTCCTATATTTTTCAAAGCTATATCTAATATATCTGAAATAGTTCCATTTTCGATTATAATATCTCCGTCGGTATAACCTTTACCAAAATAAAAATCTGGAAACAAAAGCATCTTATATTCAATTGATTTATTTTTTAATTTAAATTTAACAGGATTTTTTTTTATTGGTTTTCCAATAATATAGTTTTTCTTATCCGAAGTTTCTAAAATAAAACCATCTTTTTTTATAATACTGTTTAAAAAATTTTTTAACATTATGCGGCAATATTTTTATTTGTTAACGCACCAAGTTCTTTTAATTTTTTAATTAATTTTTCTTTTTTGTCATTATTTAATAATACTTGAGGTGGTAATAAATTTGAAAAAATTTTATTTTCTAGACTCTTAATGGTATGAAGCGCTGAAATTAAATTTCCTGTTTCATCAAAAGCTGATCTTAATGCTTTGAGTTTTGAGTCACTAGAAGAGTCCCCGCTTTTATTAAAATCATCAAAAACTTTTTTTGCAATTTTTCCTGTAAAATTTGTTGTTGCTGATATACACCCGGCCGCTCCAACTTTTAATCCATCTAATAATTTTTTTTCACTGCCTACAAACATTGAAAAATTCTCCATTTTAAAATTTTCCCAAAGATTTCCAGTGCTATCTTTCATACCAATTATATTTTTGGGGAAAGTTTCTTTAAGTTTTTTTGTTATATCCGGAGTAAAGGCGTAACCACTTAATGTAGAAAAATTGTAAAGAATAATTTTAGAGTCTGGAACTTCTCTTATAATGTTTTTATAAAAATTAAATACACCACTGTCGCTATTTTTATAATAGGCAACATTCATAATTAAAAAATTACTAAAACCTAAACCTATTGAGTGTTTCATAATATCAGTCGTATCTTTTAAGCTATTGGTAGATGTTCCAATTAAGATTTTTTCTGAAAAATTTTCTTTTGACAGCGCACTTATAAAATTTTTCTTTTCATCAACTGAAATTAATTGTCCGCATCCTGTACTACCAAAGAAAGCTGACCCTACTCCCTGATTATCAAGATTTAGCTTTGCATGACTTATGGTTTCTTTAATATCAAGGCTCAAATCTGCTTTTAAAACAGACATTGATGCAGCAAATACACCTTTAAAAATTTCTGACATGTTTTTACCTAAATTTATATATAAACGTACTATAAATTAAAAAAGAATGAAAATTCTTATTATTCAACAAAGATACGGAATCGGGGATATGGTAATTTTTTTACCTTATATTCATGCAATTTCAAAAAAATTTAATACAAAGATAAGTTTGTTAGCCAAAGATACGTCAAAAGCTAAACAAATAATGGGGGAGGACAGCCATATTGATGAGATTATTACTTTAAATAGCGAGAAAGATGGATTGAGCGGTATTTTTAAACTTTCCAATGAATTAAAAAAGGGGAGCTTTGATAAAGTATTTATTTTCAACAGTTCATTAAGATATTATTTAGTTGCAAAACTCTCAGGGATAAAATCAATTTATCAATACCCTTTATTTAGATCTAAAGATAACATTGTTCATAGTGCAAAAATTTTTACTGAAAATATTACTGGAAATATTGTTTCAACAGAGCCAAACTTAAAAATTAAAAGTACGATTGATAATTTTAATAAGGATTTTAAACATATCTGTCTTGGTATATCGGCATCTGGCCCAACAAAAAGGTGGAATATAAATAATTATATTAAACTTTGTGAAGAGTTATCAAAAATTAAAAAGTGTAAATTTTATGTTGCTGGTGGAAAAAATGATATTCAGTTAATTAATGAGTTTAAAAAATCAGAAATTGGTAAAAATTGCCAGTCATTTGAAGAGCTGACTATAAAAGAAACTTTACCAATTATTAAGAATTGTGATTGTTATGTAGGAAGTGATACGGGATTCGCTCATTTATCTGTCGCCTTAGGGATAAAAGCTTTAACTTTATTTATGGACTCGCCAGTAATGGCTTATGGAAAATATTCTAAAAGAATGTCTGTAATAGAGCCAGAAGGTGAAAAAAATTCTACTTCACACGATACCTTAGGATCTGAACGAATATCATTTGAAAAAACTCTTCTCAAAGCAAAAGAAATCTTAAGTTAACTAAAATCATTTTTTAAAATAGTTTCTTTTGCCTCCGAAACCATCTGTGCTAATTTAGTTGTATCAGTATCATTACGATCGGGATGAAGTTTTGACATTATTTTTTTGTATTTAGACAGTACTTCATCTTTTGAACATCCTTTTTTGCACCCAAGTATATTGTATGCATCGTCCAAAGAAATGCTTGAAGAAGCTTTTGAATAATTAGCGCCAGATGAAAAAGAATATCTTCCTGTTTGTCGAAGATAATTTATTAATCTCCACAATTGAAATAATTGAAAAAGTCCCCCTATACCCTTTAATTTAATTAGAGGGACTAAAAGTAACAAAATGGGAATACTAAATGCGTACCTTCCAACAAAAAATAGGGCGATAGCGAAAATAATTCCTATTGTGAAAATAACAAATCGAATACCTTTTGCGATTTTTTTGCTACTTGCTTTAGCAAAAAAATTCAATAAAAGGTATAAAGAAACTAAAGCTATTCCGATGAGTAAAAAATAATTCATAATTTTATATATGAAAATACCACAATTAAGGAAACATACTGAAAAGAAAAATTGTCATGGATACTCATGGGAAGATGATTATTCTTGGATACATCAAGATAATTGCCTTGAAATCCTAAGAGATACAAAAAAGTTAAACCCTGAAGTTAGAAAATATCTTGAAGAAGAGAATTCATACACAAAAGAAATTATGAGGGATACTGAAAATCTACAAAAAAAAATTTTTAGGGAAATAGAAGGAAGAATTCAATTAGATGACGAAAGTCTTCCCTTTAAAGATAAAAAATATGAATACTGGACAAAGACTACAAAAGAAGGGAACTACTCTAAAAAATTAAGAAAAAAAATTGGTAGTGATAAAATTGAATGTTATTTTGATGGAGACCTGGAAGCGAAAGGAAAAAAATTTTTTAGTACTGGAGATTTGGCAGTCTCAAATAATGATGAATTTTTAGCTTTTTCAGTAGATGATAAAGGCGGAGAGTATTTTACAATATTTCTAAGAAGAATTGCGGACAATAAAATAATTGAGCAGATTGAAGACACGGCTGGTGGAATTGTGTGGTCATATGATGATAAATCTTTTTTTTATAGAAAACATGATAGTCAAAAAAGACCGAGGCAAATTTTACAACACAAACTGGGCACACCAAGCACAGAGGATATATTAATTTTTGAAGAAAAAGACGAACGCTTTACCTGTTCAATAGATACAACTTCTTGTGAAAAATATTATATTATAGAAACAAGTGAGCATACCACGAGTGAAACACATTATTTTCATAAAGACGAAAAAAAATTTGAACCAAAATTGGTTTTAAAAAGAGAAGATGGAATTCTTTACGGTTTAGATAGTTTTGATGGCTTCTGGTATATACATACAAATAAAGATGCTGAAGATTTTAAAATTTTAAGATGTCCTAACAACAGAATGAATGATTGGAAAGATTTTGTACCAGCTAAAAGTGGAACGTTAATAGGTGGATTAACTTTTTTAAAAAAATGGATAATTAGGTCAGAAATCTCCAACGCCTTATCAAAAGTTTTGGTTAGAAACATTGAGACAGGCACAGAAGAAGAATTAATTTTTACTGACGAAAAAGTAATTTCACCAGGAATATCGCTTATGCAAAAAGATAAAAATACTGATTTGATAAGGATTGGTTATGAATCTCCTAAAACTCCCTCTCGAACTTACGAATATAACATTAGAACAAAAGAAAAAAAAATTGTTAAAGAACAAATAGTTCCCTCTGGACATAATAGAGATGATTATATTGTGGAACGTCTTGAGTGTGATAGTCATGATGGTAAGAAAATCCCAATGACCATTACTTATCACAAAAAAACAAAAATAGATGGTAGTGCACATGTTTTGTTATATGGGTATGGGAGTTATGGAAGTTCCATGTGGCCTGCTTTCTCAACATCAAAATTTTCATTAATAGACAGAGATATAATTTGGGTAACTTGTCATATTCGTGGCGGTATGGAACGTGGAATGAAATGGTGGCGTGATGGAAAAATGATGAATAAAAAAAATACTTTTAAAGATTTTATAAGTTGTGCCAATTTCCTAATAGAAAAAAAATATTCAAGCAAAAAAAAAATAATTGCGTTCGGTGGCAGCGCAGGCGGCCTTCTTGTGGCAAATGTAGTTAATCAAATTCCTCAATTACTTCTAGGCACCATAATGGCTGTTCCATTCGTTGATAATCTAACAACAAATATGGATCACTCTTTACCTCTTACAGTTGGAGAACTAAGAGAATTCGGTGACGCTAAAAATAATAAAGATCATTTTGAATACATACGTTCTTATGCTCCATATGATAACATTGAAAAAAAAGACTATCCAAATATTTTGATTACTACTTCATTATCTGACTCTAGAGTTCTTTTCGATGAGCCAACAAAGTATTGTGCAAAGCTAAGAGCTAACAAAACTGATAATAATCTATTGTTACTTAAAACTGAGATGGAAGCTGGACATGGTAGCAGAACAGGTAGAAAAAATATTATAGAAGATATAGCTTTTGATTATGCATTTGCGCTTAAAATAGCTGGAAAACTTAGCTAAAAACAATTTTTACTGTTAAAAGCAATAACTATATTTTTTTGATCGACTTCAAACCTTCTCTCACATTTAATTTTAAATTTTGTGTCATAATAAACTAGAATTTTATTCTTATTACTCATCACCTCTACCACATCGGGTTTTCCAAATTCTATTTTCAATTCAATTTCAGTTTTTTTTAAAAATTTATTAAGCTTTTTTGTTTCTTTTTCTGAAGCCTTATCGACTTTTTCTGTAACTGTTTTGCAACCACTGGTTAAGAAAAGTAGTAGAAATAAGGTACAAATAATTTTCATTTCTGATTTACCATAATTGCATTTCTTAAATATTGTAAATTTGAATATATCAAAATAAGTTATAAACAATATACAACTTTAAATTTAAACCCAACCCATTTTGAACTTTTTCTTAAATAAAAAAAGTCTAATATTAAAAAAATCTAAAAAAAAGGGGAAAAACTTATGATGAATAAATATTTTGAGTATAGAAAAAATAAAACTAATTTTAGGACAGAGGTATTAGCAGGATTCACAACCTTCGCGACGATGGGATATATAATGTTCCTTAATCCTTTTATAATGTCGGGTGAGTTTGCAGGAACCGAAAAAGGTTTTTTTGATTTCAATTTTGTTTTTACTGCAACTATCATAGCAAGTGCTTTTGCTTGTTTTTTGATGGGCGCTTTAGGAAGATCCTGGCCGATTGGGCTCGCGCCAGGTCTTGGGATCAATGCATTTGTAGCTTTTGGTGTAGTTGGTGGAATGAAGTATACACCTGCAGAAGCCCTTGCTGCTGTTTTTCTTTCAGGAGTATTGTTTCTTGCAATAAGTTTAACTCCCATAAGAGCTTGGATTATTAATTCTATTCCAAAAAGTTTAAAGCTTGGAATTGGAGCGGGCATCGGTTTATTTTTGGCAATAATTGGACTATCGATAATGGGTGTTATTGGTGATCATCCCGTAACTTTAGTTACGCTTGGAAATATTAAAAATCCATTAGTCTTATTAGGTTGCTTGGCTTTTGTCTCAATGATTGTTTTAGAAAAATATAAAGTCAGAGGTAACATATTAATTGGAATTTTAGTTTTCAGTTTTTTAGCTTGGTTGCCAATTTGGGATTGGACGGGCTCTACATTAAAAGATAGTGCGGCACTCGCAAAGTTTAATGGTATATTTTCTTTGCCGCCTTCGATGGGTTATTTTTTTGCTGCATTCGATGGTTTTAGCACTGGAAAAGTTTTCACTGCGAGTGGTTTTACAGTTATTTTTACTTTGTTCTTCATTGATTTCTTTGACACTGCAGGAACTTTAACTTCAGTTGCGAACGTTACTGGAAAAGTTGATAACAAAGGACAAGTTAAGGATATTGATAAAGCTATGTTATCTGACAGTGTAGGTACAGTAGCTGGTTCTTTATTTGGTACAACTACAGTGACTAGTTATGTGGAAAGTGGAAGTGGGGTTAAAGAAGGTGGACGGACTGGTATGACCTCAATTGTAATTGGAGTTCTATTCCTTTTGTGTTTGGGCTTTGCGCCTTTAGCAACAAGCTTACCTAAGGAAATAGATGGTGCAGCACTTCTTTACGTAGCAATATTATTTGTTAGAAACCTCACAGATATTGAATGGAAAGATATAGGAGAGTCGGCTCCCGCCGTTGTGGCTCTTGTGACCATGCCTTTAACCTATAGTATCTCAAACGGAATTGCCTTGGCTTTTATTACATATGCTTTAATTAAAATATTTACTGGACAAGCAAGTAAAACTTCGCCAGCGATTTGGTTGGTTGCGGTACTAAGTGTGATAAGTTTCTCAGTTTAAATTTTTCAAAACTAAAAGGGGCTAGAATAGTATTCTAGTCCCTTTTTTTTATATTTTTTTTTAATTCTTCTATTCTTATCTCTTCATACTTTTCAAATGGTTGAACAATCCAAGGATTATCTTTTAATGTTACAGCACAAAAGTCAGGATTAAAAGTCGATTTAGCCTTTTTCCATAAAACTGCAGTTTTTATTGATTTGATTTTTCCTTTAAGCGGAGGGTATTTTCTGAGCCAATCTATACTTCTGTTTAAAGTAACACCCGTATCAGATAGGTCATCACATAGAAGTAGATTTCCACCCATATTTTGAACGGTCGAACTCATTTCTCTCGAAAAAGTTAATTCTCCTTGCTCGTCTTCAATTCCTTTTCCAGAATAAGATTCTACGGCTAAATAGGCACACTTTATTTTAAAAACTCTACTTAAAACATCTATAATTGGAGCTGCACCTCTCATTATTCCAATAAGAAGGTCGGGTTTATATTTGCCATGAATTTGAATCGCCAATTTCTCTACGATAGAATTATACTCGTCCCAAGAGATGAAAAGTTTTTGTGCCATATAAAAAATTAAATCATTTTATAGTAGATGTAAATGAAGGAATTTAATATTGAACTGGTTCATTATCAACTGAATACCATAGAGCCATCACTGCAAGAGTACAATAAGGGGAAAATTTTTTCTGCAATTTACTGACAAAAGTTTTTGGGGGAAGGTATTTCTTTTTGTAATTATTTGAAATTGCTCTGAGTAATCCAATATCTTGTACTGGCCATATATTTGGTCTGTTATAGAAAAAAATTAATACCATTTCTGCTGACCATCTCCCTATTTGTCTTAAGGATGACAAATAATTGATTGCTTCCTCGTCAGTCATTTTGCTTATCAATTTTGGGTTGAACGATTTATCTAAAATTTTTTGCGCCAGACTTTTAATGCCAATTGCCTTCATTTTACTTAGTCCACATTTTTTAAGATCTTGAATAGATAGTTTTTGTACTGTTTTTGGGTTTATTTTATTTTTACATTTTTTTTCAAATTTTAAAAATACTGAGTCAGCTGCTGTTACTGATATTTGTTGAGAAATTATTGACCGTGTTAATGAATAAAAAAAATTGTTCCTAGTGGTCAAATGACCTTTGTAAGATCTAATTAATTTTGAAATTACTTTATCTTTCTTTAACAAATAGCTTCTAGATTTATTCCACCACTTAGGTTTCATATCTTGGGGGAACCACTTGTTTCTTTAAAAACTGTTCTCTTCTAAAAATTATATATGTACCAACAACTATGAAGCCTGCTCCAACTAAAGTAGTTAATTTTAGTTCTTCTCCAAATATAAAATATCCAGCTGTAGCAGCAAAAACTAACGACAAGTATTTAATAGGAGTAACAAGACCTGTATCTGCCATCCTTAAAGACTGTGTAAGTAAAATATTTGCATAACCACCTGCTAAACCTAATACTACAAATAAAAAAGCCTCATACAAAGATGGCCATATCCACCCATTCACTATAGTAGCAAGGCCAATTAACATTGATAGTAGAGAGAAATAAAAAGCTATTAAATAATTTGGTTCAGTTTTTGATAAGGATTTAATTGATAAAGCCACTTGAGCAAAACCAAAAGCAAAAATTAAAGGCATAAAATAAAATATATTAAATTGGTGAAATGTTGGTTTTATAATTATTAATCCACCAATTATCCCAAGAATAATTGCTGAAATTCTAGTCATTCTTATTTTTTCACCCAAAAAAAGTGCAGATAATACAGTAACAAAAACTGGTCCTAAAAAAGTTAGGGATATACAATCAGCTAGAGGGACATTTCTAATACCAATAAATAAAGCCACAATTGCTATTGCTCCCCATAAACTTCTCCAGGCTTGGAGTCCTGGCCTTTTAGTTTTGTAAAAAGTGAAAATTTTATCACGAGGGATTAACAAGACTATTGGTATCATACCAAATGCAAATCTCATGAAAAGAACTTGTCCGAAAGGTACATCTTTCAAATATTTCACAATAATATCCATAATACTGAAGCAAGCTACACTAGCTATCATGTAAATAATTGCTAATTGGGATTTTGTGAGCATTTTACCACCTTTAAATTATTCAAATAACATATTAGAATTTCAAAAAAATGAAAACTGCTTATTTTTCCCTTGGGTGTTTCTGGAGCCCCCAACTAGAGTTTGAAAAAATTAAAGGAGTGAAAAAAGCTGAAGTAGGGTACTGTGGTGGGAATGATCCAAATACAACCTACGAAAAAGTTTGTTCTGGTTCGACGGATCATGCTGAAACCGTAAAAATAGAATTTGATGAAAATGTAGTTTCGTATGAAGAACTTCTAAGAGTTTTTTTTAGAATTCATGATCCAACACAACTCAATCGACAAGGGCCGGATATTGGAACTCAATATAGATCAGAAATTTTTTATAATGATGAGAATCAGAAGAAAATTGCTGAAAAAATTAAAAATGAATTTAATGATAAATTGAAAGGAAAAGTAGTTACTAAAGTATCAAAAGAGAAATTATACCAACCTGCTGAGGAATATCATCAATACTATTTGAAAAGAAAGAATTTCATATGAATTTAGTATCTACTGATTGGCTTAATCAAAATTTAAATAAAGTAAAAATATTTGATGCGAGTTGGCATATGCCAACTTCCAAACGGAATGCCAAAAAAGAATATGAAGAAAAACATATTAAGGGGGCTATTTTCTGGGATGTAGATGAACACTCAGATAAAGATTCACCCTACCCTCACATGATGTCGAATTCAGATTATTGGACAAGGATGCTCTGGTCATTTGCAATTAAAAATGATGATCATATAGTTGTTTATGATTATAGTGATACTTATAGTTCATGTAGATTGTGGTTTGCTTTGAAATATTTTGGTCATCAAAAAGTTTCAGTTTTAGATGGTGGAATGAAAAAATGGTTATCAGAAAATAGACCTACAGATAATAAAACAAATCAGGATTTAGGTAAATTGAGTAATATTAATAAATTAAATCCTAAAAATAAATACAAAATAAAAGAAAAAATTGATTTGATAAAAAATAAAAAACAAATTGATGAAAATATAAATAAAAATCAGTTTCAAACTGTTGATGCTAGAAGCCGTGAAAGATTTGAAGGAAAAGTTGATGAGCCCAGATCTGGGCTTAGAAAAGGCTGCATCGTTGGATCAAAAAATCTACCTTTTAAAGATTGTATAAATTCTGAAACAAACACTTTTAAGTCCAAAGACGAGTTAAGCAAGATTTTCATTAAAAATAATATAGATATTACTAGGCCAATTGTTTTTACATGCGGTTCAGGAATGACTGCGTGTGTTTTAGGTATGGCATATTCTATCATTAGTGGTAAAAGTGCAGTTGTTTATGATGGCTCTTGGTCGGAATATGGAAAAATATGAAAAGATCTAAGAAAGTTACAATTGGAATTTTAATATTCTTCATAATAGTTGCTACTGTAATAGGAGGTAGAACAGCTATGGGTGTTTACTTTAAAAAGAAATTCGGAAAAAGACCACCGCCAGGAGTAGTGGTTGAAATAGTTCAAGTAAAAGAATTTAGTAAAACAATTGAAAGTTATTGTACTGCCTTGAGCAGCAAAACAACTTCTTTTAAGATTAAAAAAAGTGAATTATTAGAACCATTAAAATTTAAAGCTGCAAAAAAAGGGGATATAATTGCAAAACTACAAGATAAAAATATTATTGCACCTTTTTCGGGCACTGTTGGTACACGAGGTATAA
>CACMHR010000019.1:0-12139 GCA_902613655.1 uncultured Pelagibacteraceae bacterium | reverse complement strand
TAAATTTAGTTCTATGCTCTTTGTTATAAATTTTTCTATAAAAAATAATAATCAAATAAGGTATATAAAAAAAATTTATTAAAAAGTTGTAAAAAACTTTTAACATTTCAATTTAAATTACTTGCTTACTGTAAAGACTCTCATAATCTTTAGATTTCATCATAAGATCATCATGTTTTCCAGCACCTACGATATTTCCACCTTTCATTACAACAATACTATCTGCTTTCTTTATTGTAGATAGTCTATGTGCAATTACTAATGTAGTTTTATTTTTGGTTAAATTAAATATTGCATTCTGAACTTTTTCCTCTGACTCAGTGTCTAATGAAGAAGTTGCCTCGTCCAATAAAATTATTGGAGAATTTTTTAGTATAGCCCTTGCAATTGATAGTCGTTGTTTTTGTCCACCTGATAATCTAACGCCGTTTTCACCAATAATTGTCTGATATTTTTCTGGTAATGTTTCAATAAATTCTTCTGCAGCAGCTAACTGACATGCTCTCTTAATTTCTTCTTCATTAGCATCAAATTTTGCAAACTTAATGTTATTTTCTACAGTATCATCGAATAAAATAATATCTTGGCTCACAAGTGATATTTTGTCTCTTAGCGAGCTAAGGGATACTTTTTGAATATCTTGATCATCAACAAATATTTTTCCTTCTTGTTGCTGATAAAATCTTGGAATTAAATTCATAATTGTACTTTTTCCAGCACCACTATGACCAACCAGTGCTGTTATTTTTTCCCCCTCAATATTTAAATCAATATTTTTTATGGCACTTTCTTTTCCTGAGGTATATTTAAAGCTCACATCTTTAAATTTTATATTTGCTTTATCAATTTTGATTTGAGGTAACTTTTCATCATTTTTAATTTCTATTTTTTCATCAATGATTTTAAAAATTCTTTTTGCTGCTGCTGTTCCTTGATAAACTGACATATTTAAAGTTGCTAAAGATCTCACAGGTTGATAAGAAAGCATCATTGCAGCTAAAAATGAAAAAAAGTTATTAATACCAATTTCTCCAGATGAAATTAATTGCCCAGCATAATAAATAAATCCAGCAATCATTATACCTGTTAAAGTTTCCATAATTGGTGTGGCTCTAATTAAAACTGTACCAATTTTTATTTGTTTGTCAGCCAAATCTTTAATTGCTTCTTTTGACTTTTTTTGTTCAATATTTTCTCGTTGGTAAATTTTTATAATTTTTGAACCTTTTAATATCTCTGAGAGTAAAGTGGTGAAATTTCCAGCAGATACAGCACTCTGTGTTGTTGCTTTTCCCATCCTTTTTCCAAGTGATTTAGCAAAAAAGGCTGCCAATGGCATCATTATCATTGAAAATAAAGCAAGCTTCCAATTTTGATAAAACATAACGCAGAGCAGTGTTATTAAAGTTAAAGAATCTTTCATTATATTTAAAAAACCTGTACTTATTAAATTTTGGATCATACCGACATCATATAGAAAACTCGCAACGTATCTTCCCGAGTGTTTTGACTCAATACTTTGCGTGTCCGATAGCAAAATATGCTCAGACATTTGATCTTGAATTTTTTGTATAACTCTAAATCCCAAAACTATTATTAAATATCTTGCGAAGTAAAGAGAAAGACCCTTTGCACTAAAGACAATAATTATGGCAATTGGAATTACAAATGCAAAAGTTCTGTCATTTTCGATAAAAATTTTTTTAACTGCAGGATCTAATAGCCAGGCTATCGAAGCTGTGGTTCCAGCCACCACTGCTGAAAGAGCAAGTGCTAATACTAGTCTCCATATATGTTCTTTTACATAATGCTTGTATAATCTTTTTAAATAAAATTTTATTTCTTTAAGTTCCATAAATTTAACTCGATAAAAGAAAAATTGATAAAAACAGAAAAAGACCTGAATAACTATTTAATTTAAAAGCTTTTAGACAATCATAGGATTTTTTTGGTTTAATAACTTTAATTTGATAAAATAAACTCAACATAAATAAAATTAAAAATATAAAAAAATAATTTATCTCCAGGTTAATTATCACATATGTCATCAGAATTGAGCTTATAAAGTAACAGCTTGTCACAAAAAGAGTTAAGTTTTTTTTAAATTTTATTGCAGTAGATTTAACTCCTATTATTTCATCTTCCGATGCATCTTGTAATCCATAAATCGTGTCATAGCCTAATGTCCAAAATATGGCCCCAATATAAAATATTATTGGTAAATAATCGATATCATTCATTATAGAGGCCCAAGCCATTACCGATCCCCAATTAAAGGTAAATCCTAAAAATAATTGTGGCCAATAAGTAAACCTTTTCATGAAAGGATAGCTAAATGCAAATATCATTGAAAAAATTCCAAGGCAGATAGTTAGAAAATTAAATTGAATTAATATTATAAAAGCTAATAAACATAAAATTAATACGTATATCCATGCTAATTTTTTATCCAAAGAACCAGACGCAATCGGCCTTTTTTTTTGTTCTAGAAACTTTTTTATCTATTTTTTCGTCAACAATATCATTTACAATACATCCTGCGCTTCTCATTAAAATAGATCCTGAAAAGAAAAGAGTTAAATGATATAAAAAAATATTTATATCTTTATCAAAGTAATATGCCAGTGATAAACCACAAGCACATGGCCAAAATAACAAAAAGTATCCAATAGGCTTATTTAATCTTGTTACATCAATAAAATTTCTAAGATGTGATGACATTATTCTTCTTGTAAATATCAAACAGTAAATACATAATCAATTCGATTCGAAATGAATATTGACTACACTGTTACAGCATTAATGTTTCCTGCTATACCTCTTATAATGGCAGTTTACAGCAATAGATTTCACACACTTAGTGCTCTAATAAGAAAACTACACGATGAATATGTATTTGAAAAACACATACCTCCTGAATGGGAAAAACAACTTAAAAACCTAAATCAAAGAATTAATTATTTAAAATATTCTATAGGAGCATCTAGTTTGGGCTTCTTATTTAATATGTCTACAGTTCTAGCTTTATATTTAGACGCTATTTTTGTCGCAAGATTGATATTTGCATCATGTTGTATTTCTATGATCATTTCGATACTTTTATTTCTTCTTGAAATTTTTCTTTCGACAAATGCATTAAAGTTACACCTTTCTGATATGAAAATTGATAAGGACTAGATTTATGAAAATTAACGCTATTAGAGCCTTTATAATTGCAGCAATTGTAATAATTCTTTTATATGCTCTTGGATTATTCTTGCCAATTATTATGACATCAAAATCCACCTGGATTAAAAGTTTTGAAAACAATTTAGTTTTAGAATATCATAATAAATATAATGTTTTCTAAACCGGTAATACTTGTAATTGTATTAGTTCTTTTACTTATCTTTTATTTTGTAATCAGAATAGGAGCAGGCAAAAGTAAAGAAATTGAAGACTCCAAAAATTTAAAAAGATATTTACTTGGAGTGAGAATATTAATATTAATTTTAGCTCTAGTTGGTATTGTTTTGTGGTTCTTTCTTTAATTTTTTAGAGTAAACCATTTTCCCAAACTCAATTTTTTCATTATAAGATTGGTTAAAAGTTTTAAGTTGAGTTTCACTCATTCTATTCTTTAAAATAATCAAATTTTCCTCTTTCCAAGAACTTGCTGTCTCTGGATTTTTCCAAATCTTTTTTTCTTCATCTGTTCTTGCACATCCATAACAAAAACCAGTTTTAGGATCACTTTTACATATACTTATACAAGGACTAATAAATTTCATAACTCAATTTGGTATTAATACAGCTGGACCCAAAATTTTTCTACCCTCAAGATCTTCATGGGCTTTTTTTGCTTCAGAAAGTTTGTATTCTTTAAATATATCAATTTTAATTCTACCAAATTTAATTTGTTCAAAAAGAGCACTAGCACCTTCTTCAAGCGCTGCTCTTCCCGCTCCATAATGGGCTAATCCTGGTCTTGTAAAAAATAAACTTTTATGCGCTATATATTTTTTTACATCTATAGGATCAAGAGCACCAGATGCGTTTCCAAAAGAAATCATCATACCCATTGACTTTAGACAATTAATAGATTTTTCAAAAGTTTTTTTCCCAACACCATCATAAACTACTCCGACACCTTTGTTATCAGTTATCTCAAGAACTTTTTTGTCAAAATCTTCTTTATTGTAATTTATAACAAATTCGCATCCATTTTTTTTTGCAACATCAATTTTACTGTCCGACCCAACAGTTCCAATAACTCTACAACCTATACTTTTTGCCCACTGACAAAAAACCTGCCCAACGCCACCTGCAGCAGCATGAAATAAAATCAACTCCCCGGCTTTTGCTTTATAAGTTTTAAATAAAAGATAATGAGAAGTTAAACCTTTTGTCATTACACTTGCAGCAACTTCATCGCTTATTCCCTCTGGTATTTTAACTGCGATTTTTTCAGGAATAATCCTTTCGTCAGAGTAAGAACCTAACGGCATTTGAGAGTAAGTTACTCTATCACCCCTGTTAAAATTTTTAATTGAAGAGCCAACTTCTTCAACAATACCAGCTCCCTCCATTCCAATACCTGATGGTAACTTTAATTTATATAGTCCAGATCTGTGATAAGTATCAATAAAATTTAAACCGATAGCTAAATTTTTGATTTTAATTTCTTCAGGACCAGGCGAACCAACATTTACATCCTTTAATTCCAAAACTTCTGGACCACCATGCTTAGTAATTATAATTGATTTTGCCATCCTAACTTATATAAATTCTTCATGGCATCAAAAGCAAGACTTTTTTACTCAAACAAATTAAAAACAGGCACTATTTCTAGACTTTCTGAAAAACAATCTCATTATACAAAGAATGTAATGAGATTAAAAGCAGGCGATAAAATTTCACTTTTTAATTCACAAGACGGTGAGTGGGATGTAAAAATTTTAGCTCAAGGAAAAATATTTACCGAATTTAAAGTTGAAAAACTATCAAGACCTTTATCTAATGAAAAAGATATCTGGTTAGCTTTTTCACCAATCAAAAAAGTTTCCCAAGAATTGATGATACAAAAAACTACAGAATTGGGAATTCAAAAATTCATTCCATTATTATGTGAAAGAAGTGTTGTTAGAGAAATTAATATAAAAAGGGTAGAAAAAATTATAACCGAAGCTTGTGAGCAGTCTAATCGTATCACAGTGCCTAAAATTCAAGAATTACAGAGGCTAGATGAATTTATTAAAAATTTCCCTGACAATGGCAAAATTGTTTTTTGTGATATTAATTCTGAGTCAAAAGATTTAAAAAATAAATTACCCAAAAAAAATCCAATTTGTATTTTAATTGGGCCAGAAGGAGATTTCTCAGAAGAAGAGAGGCAGTTAATAATTAATTATAAAAATGTAATATCTATCACTTTAGCTAAGAATATTTTACGTGCAGAGACAGCGGCAATTGCGTCAACAACAATTTTAAATTACAACTTAGAAAACAACTAAATATCCGCCAAATTTGAAGAGATTTTAACCTTGCAAAAGTGTCGCAAAACCTTATTAAACATGCATATAAACTATATATATAGTATTAGTAAATTAAATTATGAGTACAGCTTACGCATTATTACTTGGATTGGTAGTATTTTTAATACTATTCATTTATTTCGTTTTCTTTTCAGTTTCTTTGAGACTAGAAAAAAATGAAAACGAAGCCGAAATAGCAGTAAAAAGAAAATCGGTCCCTTTTAGATGGAAAGATTTAATTGATCCAAAAAATAAAAAAGTTGGATTAATTGATCTAGGCAATCATATTTTAATTGCAGGGATTGTCCTTATAGGAATTTTTATTATTTCGAACGCATAAAATGATAGTAGCTTTAAGTATATTTTTAATAACAATTGGCTCTGTAGCTTTTCACTTTTGGTCACCTTGGTGGTGGACAGAAGTAGCTTCCAATTGGGGGAACATGGATGATACTATACTTTTGACATTCTGGATTACCGGTGCAGTATTCATAGCTATATGTTTTTTTGTTGCTTACTGTGTTTGGAAGTACAGTTATAAAAAAGATAGAAGAGCTGAGTACAAACCTGAGGATAAAAAATTAGAGAGCAGATTAACTTGGGCAACCGCAATTGGTGTTGCAGCATTATTAGCACCTGGACTAGTTGTTTGGAATCAATATGTTTCAGTTCCAAAGGACGCGTATAAAGTAGAGGTGTTTGCTTACCAGTGGGGCTGGAAATATAGACTACCAGGCGAAGATAATATACTTGGAAAAACTGATATCAAGTATATTAATGATGAAAACCCTTTTGGATTAATTTTAGAAGATCCGAACGGTAAAGATGATCTATTAGTTGATGCTCAAGAACTTCACGTCTTGAAAGACCGGCCGGTAAAATTTGAATTAAGAACCATAGATGTTCTACACAATTTTTATGTGCCTCAATTCAGAGGTAAAATGGACATGGTACCCGGTATTGTAACTTACTATTGGCTGACCCCAACTAGAGTAGGGGATTTTGAAGTTTTATGTGCTGAATATTGTGGAACGGGACATTATGCCATGAGAGGCAGAGTTATTGTCGATGAAGAAAAAGAATATAAAAAATGGGAGGCAAAACAAATAACCTTTGAGAAAATGCTAGCAAAAAATCAAAAAAATGACAATTTGCAGCTAGTAAAAAAGGATAAATAAACTATAAAAAGATTAATTATGTCAGATGAAAACGAACATAAATTAGAAGCTAAATCAGATTATGCAGGCGACGCATCATCTGTGTCAACGCCAGATATAGATGCAGTTCCAGATGCTGAATTGCCTGATCAGGAACTTTATCATTCACACAGTTGGTGGACTACATACGTTTTTTCACAAGACGCAAAATATATTGGAATTCAATACGCTTTAACGGCAATAGGAACAGGACTTTTAGGATTAGTTTTATCATGGTTAATGAGAATTCAGTTGGCTTGGCCAGGACTTGGTTGGCTCGAACCTTCTTCTTATTACCAATTTGTCACGATGCACGGAATGATAATGGTGGTTTACCTATTAACCGCATTATTTCTTGGAGGATTTGGAAATTTATTAATACCGCTGATGTGTGGAGCAAGAGACATGGCATTTCCTTACGTAAACATGCTTAGCTACTGGGCATTCGTGGTTGCAGTCGTAGTTTTATTAGCAAGCTTTTTTGTTCCTGGAGGGCCCACCGGAGCAGGGTGGACGCTTTATCCACCACAAGCAATCACAGCCGGAACACCTGGTTATAATGGTGGAATAATACTGATGTTAATTTCACTAATATTATTTGTGGCTGGTTTCACAATGGGTGGATTAAATTACATCATAACTGTTTTACAGTTAAGAGCTAGAGGCATGACTTTAATGAGATTGCCTTTAACAATTTGGGGAATTTTTACAGCAACTGTTCTTGCGATGTTTGCATTTCCAGCTTTATTAGTTGGATGTTTAATGATGACACTTGACAGTTTGCTAGGAACAAGTTTCTTCATGCCAGCTATGGTTTCTTTAGGGGAAACATTAACCCATGAAGGCGGTAGCCCAATATTGTTCCAACATTTATTTTGGTTTTTTGGCCACCCAGAAGTTTATATAGTTGCACTACCAGCTTTTGGTATTGTTTCAGATTTGTTATCAGTCCACTCAAGAAAAACTATTTTCGGTTATAGAATGATGGTTTGGGCCATAGTAGGGATTGGTGCTTTAAGCTTTTTTGTTTGGGCTCATCACATGTACGTAAGTGGAATGAACCCTTGGTTTGGATTCTTTTTTGCCACAACAACATTAATTATTGCCGTTCCAACAGCTATTAAAGTTTATAATTGGATTTTAACTTTATGGAGAGGAAATATAGTTTTATCTCTTCCTATGTTATTTTCTCTTGGTTTCATTGTAACTTTTTTAAACGGTGGATTAACTGGTTTATTTTTAGGAAATGTAACGGTAGACGTTCCTTTATCTGATACTTATTTTGTTGTAGCTCATTTCCATATGGTAATGGGTATTGCCCCTATACTTGTTGTCTTCGGAGCAATTTACCACTGGTATCCATTAGTTACTGGTAGAATGATGAATGAAACTTTAGGAAAAGTTCATTTTTGGATTACCTTTTTAGGTTCATATGCAATTTATTTTCCAATGCATTATCAAGGTTTCGTTGGTGTACCGAGAAGATATTATGAAATCTATGATAGTCCGTATATCGATGTGTCGACATTGCTTTTAAATAAATTCATTACTATCGCAGTTTTAATAGTAGGAGCTGCACAATTATTGTTCTTATACAATTTATTTGCAAGTGCTAGACTTGGAAAGAAAGCAGAAAAAAATCCATGGAAAGCCAACTCTCTAGAGTGGCAAACTCAACAAATGCCCCCAGAACATGGTAATTGGGGCAAAGAACTTCCAAAAGTTTACAGATGGCCTTACGACTTTAGTGTGCCAGGTGCAAAAGAAGATTATATACCACAAAACCAACCTCCAAGTGAAATTATAGGAGCGAAAGTTGAGAAGACGTGAACAAGAAAAAATCTATATTTCAATTACTAACCGAAAAGCCTTGGGAACAAGATCAAATAGAAGCTGATAACGAGCATCAAGGCCAAACTGTTAACTTAACGAAACAAAAACTAGGTCTAAGAACTTTAATGGCTGCAAGTACGGTTCTTTTTTCATTATTTATAGTTGCTTACTCTGACCGAATGCTTGTGCACGACTGGAGAAATATGCCAGAGCCCTGGCTTCTTTGGTTTAATACAGGAATTTTACTAATAAGCAGTTTAGTTTTTCATCAAACAACAAAATACGCAAAAAACGGGTTTTTTGATAAGACTAAAAATGGTTTGTATTTTGTAGGTTTCCTAGCATATTCTTTTTTGATTGGTCAGCTTATAGTGTGGTATCAACTAATGAACACCGGGTATTACGCTACGAGCAATGTTGCTAATGCATTTTTTTATTTATTCACAACGATTCATGCTCTTCACATTATTGGTGGAATATATTTTTGGGGAAAAACTACTTCAAAATTCATAAAAAAAAGTCTAAAGAAAGAAGAAATTAATAATTTAATTGATATTTGTGCAGTTTACTGGCATTTTTTATTAGCTGTTTGGTTAGTGCTTTTTGGATTAATGTTATCAAGTTAAGGAAAATTCATTATGTCAGACTCATCATTAGATAATCTACCTAAAGGTTGGAAAAGCGTTCCTAACGACTTAGGTTCAGACCAAACTGCCTTTAAAGGTGTTCAATGGGGTAAAGCGATGATGTGGATATTCCTATTGAGTGATACTTTTATATTTAGCTGCTTTTTAATTTCTTACATGAAGGGAAGGGCTTCAACAGTTGTTGATTGGCCTAATACAAGTCATGTCTTTTCACTTGATTTTATGGGAGTGCCAGTACCATTGCTTTTAATCGCAATTATGACTTTTGTACTTATCACTAGCAGCGGAACTATGGCTTTAGCAGTAAAATATGGTTATGAAAAAAATAGAAAAATGTGTGGTCGTCTTATTCTCGCCACAGCCATCGGTGGATTAATTTTTGTTGGAATGCAAGCTTTTGAGTGGTCTAAACTAATACATGAAGGTGTGAGACCATGGTCAAATCCTTTTGGTGCTGGTCAATTTGGATCTTACTTTTTCATGATAACGGGTTTCCATGGCACCCATGTCTCGATAGGTGTAATATTTCTTTTTATTTTTGCTAGAAAAGTTTATAGAGGAGATTTTGATACAGGGAGACGTGGATTTTTTACAACAATGAAATCAGACTATGTTTCAATTGAAATATTAGGTCTTTATTGGCATTTTGTGGACTTAGTTTGGGTTTTTATTTTCGCATTCTTCTATCTTTGGTAAGGTTTTACAATGAATGAAAATACAGAAGTAAATAAAAATAAAGAAAAACCAGCAACGACACACAAGATTGGAATATACCTCTGGATATGGGGTCTCCTATTTGTTTTGAGTTTTTTTTCTTACATGGTTGACTGGTATCAATTTCAAGGTCTTTTAAGATGGTCTTTAATTTTATTCTTTATGTTTTTAAAAGCAGGTTTGATAATGGCTTTTTTTATGCACCTGTTTTGGGAACGTTACGCGCTTGTAAATGTTTTGTTATGGCCAATGACTGCAATAGCATGTTTTGTAGGTCTAATGGTTGCAGAAGGTAAGTACACTGTCTTTACAAGACTTATTTATTTCGTCTTAGGTGAATAATTAACAATAGGATCACAGTTGCTTAATACAGATACAAAAGCCAGAGAATTTAAATTCGATAGTATTCACTACATTAAAGCTTTATTCGAATTAATGAAGCCAAGAGTTATGTCTTTAGCTATTTTTACCTGTGTTGTTGGTTTCCTAATTGCTCCATATAAAAGCGTGGATTATTTATACGCAATGTTATCGATTACAGCTGTTGCACTTGGATCTGGTGCTGCTGGTTCCTTAAATTGTTGGTATGAGGCTGATGTCGACAAGGTCATGTCTAGAACTTGTTTAAGACCAATTCCAACTGGAAAATTAACTAAAAATGAGGCACTTGTTTTTGGTATTGTATCTTCTTTTGTATCGGTTGGAGCTTTATATTTTTTTTCAAACCTTATGGCAGCCGCATTACTTGCCCTAACAATTTTATTCTATGTTTTTGTTTACACTATTTGGCTCAAAAGGAAGACTCCACAAAATATTGTGATTGGCGGAGCAGCAGGTGCTTTGCCTCCCGTGATTGGATGGGCAATAGCTACAGGGAGTATTTCTATTGAACCAATTATTCTTTTTTTGATAATTTTTGTTTGGACCCCGTCACATTTTTGGGCCCTAAGTCTTTTTAAGTCAGAAGATTATAAAAAAGCAAATATACCAATGTTACCAGTTACTTCAGGTGTAGAAACAACAAAGAAAAATATTTTTGCGTATTCAATTTTATTATTTCCAGTAGCCGTTGCTCCTTACTACTTAGAATTTTTAGGTATAATATATTTGCTATTTTCTTTTCCTTTAAGCGCATACTATATATTTATTTGTTATAAACTGTTGAAAACAAAAGATAAAAAATCTGAAAAAAGTATTTCAAAACAAATTTTTGCTTTCTCAATTCTTTATTTATTTGCAATCTTCATCTCAATCCTAGTTGATAAATTTGCCTAAAAACAAAAAGTTAATTTCTGTCCTAATAAGCTCATTAGTTATACTTATAATTACTTCTTTTGTTTTTCTTAGAGGTGAAAATAGCAATAGTCAGTTAATCCCAACAAAATTAATTACAAGTGTTCATAGTGATTTACCCTTTAAATTTGAGACAGAAGAGAAAAATATAATTTTAAAACCTGGTGAAGTGCAAACAATTAATTATTCAGTAGAAAATTTAAGTAAAAAAAGTATATCTGCAATGGCCACTTTTCAGGTTTACCCTCCTGAACTGAAAGACTACATGACTAAAATGAACTGTTTTTGTTACGAGAAACAAACATTAAAAGGAGGGGAAAAAGAAAAATACGCGTTGGTTTTATTAGTTGACCCAAATGTGACAAAGAATATAAAAGAAGCTATAATTCAATTTGTTTATTTTAAAAAATGATAATTAATAGTTTAAATTCTGAAGTCCTAACTATGTGTGCTGTTTGTATATCTGAAACTTCAGGTGGTCAAAATGCCTTATTAATCATAGTACTTTCATTTATCTTATTAGGATTATTAAATTCGTCCTGGAAAAAATATTTTAAACAAGGACAGAAATCGTCTAGTTAGTGGAATACATTAGCACAAGAAACAAAAATCAAAGTTATAGTTTTAAAGATATATTTCTAAGGGGTTTAGCCCCTGACGGAGGTCTATTTGTTCCCAAAAATATTAAAATTTATAATGAAGATGAAATAAAAAAACTTAGTGAATTATCTTATATAGAATTAGCAACTGAAATAATTTTTAATTTTTGTTCGTCTGATATAACAAAAACTAATCTAAAAAAATCTCGTTCAAAAATCCTATAAAAGTTTTTCTAGTGAAGAAGTAATTAAAATAAATAAAATCGGTGATATTAATTTAGTAGAACTTTATCACGGACCAACATTAGCTTTTAAAGATATTGCCATGCAAGTTCTTGGTAACA
>CACMHR010000018.1:0-12855 GCA_902613655.1 uncultured Pelagibacteraceae bacterium | reverse complement strand
AGTAATTGGATTTTGCAGTTTATTCAACATTTCTATTGGGCAAACTTGTTTAAAATTTGCAACTTCGTCAGAAAAGTTTTGTAAAATTTGTTTAGATATTTCAGATTGAGTCTCTGAATTATATTCTTCCAAAACAGTTTTTAATCTTTCTTTCCAATATTTAGTTTCTGGTTTCTGCCAAATAACACTTGCGGAATTTACATAGTTCTCAAAAATATTTTCTGGGTCATAGACAAATGACATTCCTCCTGTCATTCCAGCAGCAAAGTTGTCTCCTACTCTACCCAAGATGTAAACTTCACCTCCAGTCATATACTCACAACCATTTGCGTCGCAACCCTCAATTACTGAAATAGCACCTGAATTTCTTACTGCAAATCTTTCCCCAGCTTTACCTGCTGCAAATAATTTTCCTGACGTCGCTCCATACAGAACTGTATTACCAATAATTGTATTTTCATTTGATTTAAAATTATTTTCTTTTGAGGGCACTACTACAATTTTTCCACCAGATAATCCTTTTGCTACATAATCGTTTGCATCACCAAACAACTTAATTTTAATACTTTTGCATAAAAAAGCTCCTAAGGATTGACCTGCGGAACCTTCTAAAGAAATATTTAATGCTTCACTTGTAAAATTTTCTCCAAAATTTTTAAAAATGTAATGGGATAATTTTGTTCCAATTGCTCTATCTGTATTCTTTGCAACTGCATTCAATGTCTTTTTTTTGTTTTGTTTCAGTTCATCCTTAACTTGGCTCCATACTTTTTCATCAATATTGTTATCAGGCACATGGTTTATTAAATCACTCTCAGAATATCTTGCATTGTCTCCTGGGTCGGTTTTTACTAATAAAGGATTTAAATCTAAATCATCAAGGTTAGGTGATCCTCTACTAACCTGATGAAGTAAATCTGTTCTTCCAATGACATCTTTTAAAGATTTAAATCCTAAAGAGGCTAAAATTTCTCTTACTTCCATAGCAACAAAAGTAAAAAAATTGACAACTTTTTCCGGTGTTCCTGTAAACTTTGCTCTAAGTTTTTCATCTTGTGAGCAAACTCCAACTGGACAAGTATTTGAATGACATTGTCTAACCATTATACATCCCATAGCGATAAGCGATGATGTGCCCATTCCAAATTCCTCTGCACCCATCATGGCTGCCATTACAACATCTCTACCGGTTTTTATTCCGCCATCAGTTCTTAAAGTTACCTTATGTCTAAGTTGATTAAGAGTAAGAATTTGATTTGCTTCTGTTAATCCCATTTCCCATGGAACACCAGCATATTTTACACTCGTTTGAGGGCTTGCACCTGTTCCCCCAGAATGCCCAGAGATTAAAATTATATCCGCCTTAGCTTTCGCAACTCCAGCTGCAATAGTTCCTATACCAGTTGAAGCAACTAATTTTACTCCAACTCTAGCTATTGGATTTACTTGTTTTAAATCGTAAATTAGTTGAGCTAAATCCTCTATAGAATAGATATCATGATGAGGCGGAGGAGAAATCAAAGTTACTCCGGGAGTAGAATGACGTAATCTGGCAATTTCTTTTGTGACTTTGAACCCAGGTAACTGTCCACCTTCTCCAGGTTTTGCACCTTGTGCAATTTTTATTTCGATCTCTTTACAATTATTTAGGTATTTAACAGTAACTCCAAATCTTGCCGATGCCACTTGTTTTACTTTAGAATTTGCAGAATCTCCGTTTTCTAGAACTTTAAATCTTTTTTCGTCCTCACCACCTTCACCACTGCATGAAGCACCTTTTATTCTATTCATTCCTATCGCTAGAGTTTCATGTGCCTCGGATGAAAGAGCACCATGGGACATGCTTCCGCTTCCAAACCTTGGGGTGATCTTTTCAATGGACTCTACTTCCTCAATATTTATAGACTTATTTGAAGTTCTAAATTCTAAAAGATCTCTTAAATTTGTTGGGTTAAGTTTATGGATCCCATCAGTATACTTTTTAAAGAGATCATATGAATTTTTGCCAACAGAATGCTGAAGTAAATGAATAAGATTTCCTTGAAATTGATGATCCTCACCAGTTTTTCTATATTTATAAAGTCCACCAATTGGGAGCACTACGACATTTTTCTGATGAGCTTTGGAATGCAATTCTTTTATTTTTTTCTCAATTCCTGAAACTCCGATACCTGATATTCTAGATACCATGCCAGGAAAGTAGTCTGCGACTAATCCTCGACTTAAACCAACAGCTTCGAAATTGCATCCACCTCTATAAGAACTTAATACAGATATTCCCATTTTAGACATTATTTTTAATAGTCCAGCATTTATAGATCTTTTAAATCTAAGCACACAGGACTCAAAATCTAATTTACCAAATAATTTTTTATCAAATCTCTGGCGAATACTATCAATTGCTAAGTAAGGGTTAATTGTAGTTGCGCCAACCCCTATAAGAACTGCGAAAGAATGAGTATCCATTGCCTCAGAAGTTTCAACATTGATAGAAGCGTAACCTCTGATACATAATTTTACTAAATTTGAATGCACCGCACCAACTGCTAAAATCATTGGCACAACAGCTCTTTGATCTGAAATATTCTTATCAGAGAGAATTAAGTGATTTGCACCCTCTCTAACTGCCACTTCAGCTTCAACTCTAATTTTTTCAATTCTTTCTTTTAAACTTTCATTTACATTAAAAGTACAATCTATAACTTTCACTTTTTCAGAAAATATTGATTTAAATTTTTTTAATTGTGAATTGCTAAGTATTGGGCTGTCAAGAACGTATATATTTTCTTTTGTTAAATTTTCAAAATCTAAGATATTTCCCAGATTTCCAAATCTTGTTTTCAAACTCATCACATTATTTTCTCTCAAGGAGTCGATTGGTGGATTTGTAACTTGACTAAAATTTTGTCTAAAATAATGTGAAATCGGTCGGTAATGGTTTGATAACACAGCTACAGGTGTATCATCACCCATTGATCCTGTTGCTTCTTTGGCATCTTCGACCATTGGATGCAGTATTAATTCTAAATCTTCAATACTGTATCCCGAAAGATATTGTCTTCTTCTCAAATCCTCCTCTGAAAAATTGGCAAACTCTTTTTCTGTTGTTATTTTTTTATCTAAATGAATTATTTGTTTATTAAATTGTTTATAATCTTTTGATAAATAGTCTTTAATTTCTTTATCTTTGTAAATCTTACCTTTCTTTAAATTAACAGCAATTAATTGCCCTGGACCAAGTCTTCCTTTCTCTATTATCTTTTTTTCAGGAATTTCAACCATTCCTGTTTCTGATCCTGCGCAGAATATCTTGTCAGTAGTAATTGAATATCTTAGTGGTCTTAATCCATTTCTGTCTGTTGCGGCTATAGCCCATTTACTATCTGAAGCACAGATTGCAGCGGGACCATCCCAGGGCTCAATTGTGCTGTTAAGAACATCAAAAAGTTGTTGATGAGATTTTGGTAAAATTTTATTTCTTTTTGACCATGCGTCTGGCATCATCATAAGTTTAATTAGTGGGACTGTTTTTCCAGAATGTATTAATAGTTCAAAAACATTATCTAATGCAGCTGAATCAGAGTTTCCAGGAGTAATAACTGGTTTAAGATCTTCTACATTCTTAAATAATTTACTCGACATGTCTTGTTCATGAATTTTCATCCAATTCATATTTCCTTTAAGGGTATTGATTTCCCCATTATGTGCTAAACATCTGAATGGCTGAGCTAATTTCCAACTAGGAAAAGTATTTGTTGAAAATCTTTGGTGAAAAATAGCGTATCTTGAAATAAATCTTTTATCGTTAAGATCTGGGTAAAAATCAGATAAGGCTTCTGCTAAAAACATTCCTTTATAAATAATAGAACGAGAGCTTAGTGAACAAATATAGAGATCATTTATTTGTTGGCCTCTTGTAATTTTTAATATTTTTTTTCTAGACTCATAAAGTAATCTTTCAAGATCGTCTCTCTCCATCAGTTTGTTACTTTTAAAAATTACCTGAGTAATTTCAGGTCTATTTGATTCTGCTGTTTTGCCAAGAACAGCTGGATTTACTGGGACTTGTCTCCATCCATAGATATAAAAATCATTTTCGATTAAAACTTGCTCAATAATTGTTTTAGATTTTTCTTGTTCTGAATACTCAGTTCTCGGTAAAAAAATCATACCAACACATATTTGATTTTCACCTTCGTGGGTATGACCTGTATCTTTTATTTTTTCCAAAAAAAATTCTTTTGGTATTTCAATACAAATACCCGCACCATCGCCAGATTTACCATCGGCATCTACGGCACCTCTGTGCCAAACCGCTTTAAGAGACTGAATTCCATATTCAACCACTTCTCTCTTTTTTTTAGCATCAAGTGAGGTTATGAGACCGACTCCACAAGCATCATGCTCAAATGATGGGTCGTAAGAGTGGTTTTCTTCCAAGAGTTTTTTATTTTCTTTATATAATTTCAAGCTGCCACCCCTTTTCTCAGTTCAATCGATTTTAAATATTTTTCGATTTGAACTGCTGCGTCTCTTCCATCTCTTATGGCCCAAACAACTAATGATGCACCTCTTACAATATCTCCCGCAGCAAATACTCCAGGTATATTGGTCTGCATTGAAGTTAAATCAATTTTAATTGTGCCCCATTTAGATACAGCTAGACTTTCTGAATTAAATAATTTTGGTAAATTTTCAGGATCAAAACCCAAAGCTTTTATTACAATGTCAGCTTCTAACTCATAATTTGAGTTCTCAATAATGACTGGTTTTTTTCTTCCTGAAGAGTCTGGGTCTCCTAATTTCATTTTCTGAACTTCAACAGCTTTAATATTTTTTTGTCCAATAAATTTTTTTGGACTAGATAACCATAAAAATTCTACTCCTTCCTCTATAGCATTGCCCACTTCTCTGGCAGATCCAGGCATGTTTTCTCTATCTCTTCTATACAAACATTTAACTGATTTTGCATTCTGTCTTACTGCTGTTCTGACACAGTCCATTGCAGTATCGCCACCTCCAACTACTACAACTTTTTTATTTTCAGCATTAAGGGTACCATCATCAAATAATTTTACCTTATCACCTAGACCTTTTTTATTTGATGCTGTTAAAAACTCCATTGCAGGAAAAATATTTCCTAGATTGTTTCCCTCAATATCTACGTTTCTTGGTTTATAAACACCAGTAGCAATTAATACAGCATCATGTTTTTCTTTTAATTGTTCAAGGGTTGCATCTTTTCCAACTTCAAAATTCTGTTTAAATTTTATACCTGAGTCTTTTAAAAGTTTAGTTCTTCTTTCAACAACAAATTTTTCTAATTTGAAATTAGGTATACCATAGATTAATAAACCACCTGGACGATCGTACCGATCATAAACTGTTATTTGAAAACCAAGTTTTCTTAGTTCTTCCGCGCATGCCAATCCAGCCGGACCTGCACCAATAATACCAACGGACTGTTTTTTTTGTTTTTCAACTTTTATGGGTTTAACCCATCCTTTTTCCCACGCGGTATCAGTAATATATTTTTCAACTGAACCAATTGTAACAGTTCCATGACCTGATTGTTCAATTACACAATTGCCTTCACATAATCTATCTTGTGGGCATATTCTTCCACAAACTTCTGGCATGTTATTTGTGCTTTGAGAGAGTTCATATGCATCTTGTAATCTTCCTTCAGCAGTTAATTTTAACCAATCTGGAATATTGTTATGTAACGGACAATGAACTTGGCAGAAAGGGACTCCACATTGTGAACATCTGCTAGATTGCTCTTTAGCTTTTTTATTAATATACTCGTCATAGATTTCCTTAAAATCTGTTTTTCTTTGATCGACGGATCTTTTGGGCGGATTCTGTTGATCCAGATTTACGAATTTTAACATTTTTTCAGACATCGACAGAACATAGTTAAATTAGAGATAATTTAAAGTAAAATTAGGTCACTATTATTTACTTATTTAATAAAAAACCCTTAATTTCTTGCATATTTCGTCGCATAACAGATATGCAATTTTTAAGATGAACTCATTGGTTGAATTAAATATAAATCAGCTGTCACTTCATGGAAAATATAATTCAAATTCTTTTAATCTCAGTAATACAAGGTATAGCTGAATTTATCCCGGTGAGCTCATCGGCTCATATTAATTTATTATCTAATTTATTTAATTACGAAAAAATTGAGCTTGCAATTAACGTCAGTGCACATTTCGGGTCTTTGGTTGCTGTTTTGTTTTATTTTAATAAAGAAATTTATAATTTTTCAAAAAACAAGAATTTATTTTATAAAGTAATAATTGCATCGATACCAATTTTCATAATTGGTTATATTTTAATAGAGCTTAAAATAATTTCAAATTTAAGAACCATAGAGATAATGGGATGGACCACAATTATTTTTGGTATTTTGTTGTATATTTCGGATAAATTTAAAATCAAACTTAAAATGAGAAAAAACTTCACATTTAGAAATGCAATAATAATTGGTTTTTATCAGACATTAGCTTTAATACCAGGAGTAAGTAGATCTGGTATAATAATAACTGGCGCTAGATTTTTAAAGTTTAATAGAATTGATGCTGCAAAAATATCTTTTTTACTTTCTATTCCTGCTTTGGGGGCATGGAGTTTGTATGGTATTTTTGACTTAGCAAAACAAAATGATCAAATATTAACTGTAAGCTCTATATTAACAGCTTTTCTGTCATTTATATTTTCTTATATCACTATTAAATATTTTTTAATATATCTGAAGAAATTCAATCTTAATTTGTTTGTAATTTATAGATTAATACTGGGAATAATATTATTATCAGTAGTATACTTAAAGTAAAATTGTTAAGACTACTAAAATGATTAAAACAGAAAAAAAAAATAGTATTACAGATTTTTGTAGGGATAGATGTGTTAAAAATTTCATACTTAGATTTTATAGCGAAAAAGGATACTTAAATCAATGTCAATTGTATTGGTAACTGGTTCATGTGGGTTAGTTGGCTCTGAAGCTTCAGCTTTTTTTTCAGAAAAAGGATTCGATATTATTGGAATAGATAATAACTCAAGAAAATTATTTTTTGGAAAAGATGGTGATGTCAGCTGGGTAAGAAAAAAATTAGAGAAAAATATAAAAAATTATAAACATTATAATATAGATATCTCTGAACCAAATGCTGTGAAAAAAATATTTAAAAAATATAAAAAAAATATAAAACTAGTTATCCATTCTGCTGCACAACCTTCCCATGATTGGGCAAAAAACAACATATTTAAAGATTTTGACGTAAATGCAAGAGGAACGATTAACCTATTAGAAATGACTAAAAACTATTGCTTCGATGCACCCTTCATTTTTATGTCTACAAATAAAGTATATGGTGATAATCCAAATAAACTTCCACTAGTAGAAAAATCAACTAGATGGGAAATAAAAAATAATCATTCATTTAAAAATGGAATTACAGAAAACATGTCGATTGATAATTGTGTTCATAGTTTTTTTGGAGCTTCAAAGAGTTATGCTGATCTTGCAGTACAAGAATATGGAAAAAATATTGGTCTTAAAACAGTATGTTTTAGAGCAGGATGCATAACAGGACCTAATCACTCGGGTGCAAGACTTCATGGATTTTTATCATATTTGGTAAAAACTGCTTTAGACAAAAAAAAATATTACATTTTCGGTTACAAGGGCAAACAAGTAAGAGACAACATCCATAGTTACGATGTTGTAAATTGTTTTTGGCATTTTTTTAAAAAACCCAGAATTGGTCAGATTTATAATATGGGTGGAGGTAGAAAATCTAATTGTTCTATAATAGAAGCAATAAATACTATTTATAAACTTACAGGCACCTCAATTAAAAAAGATCTTAAGAAACAAAATAGAGTTGGTGATCATATTTGGTATGTTTCGAATATGAACAAGTTTAAAAATCATTACCCTAAATGGAAACAAATATATAATTCTGAAAAAATTATTGATGAGCTTCTGTCATCAAGATAATTTTAAAAAATTTGATATAATTTCTAATCCTTTTTTTCCACTCTTCTCAGGATGAAACTGACATCCAATGAAATTATCTTTTGATACTATGGCTGGGATTTTATGCCCTCCAAAATTATATGTTGCCGCAATATTCTTCTTTTCAATTGGATCTACAAAAAATGAGTGCACAAAGTAATACAGATCATTTTCATTTATTGATTTTACAAATTTAGAAAATTTATCATTTAAAAATTGATTATTTAAATCAACTTTAAACCAACCCATATTAGGAATTTTAAGTCTTTGATTTTCTAAGGAAATTGTAGGAAGTTTTTTTACATTTCCATTAATTAATCCTAATCCTTTGCTTGTTCCAAACTCTTCGCTGCTATCGAAAAATAATTGTAAACCTAGACAGATACCAAGAAGAGGTATTTTTTTATCTCTGGTTTTCATTAAAGTTTCGGTTAATTTATTTTTTTCTAAATTATCCATAACTTTTTTAAAAGCACCAACGCCTGGAAAAAAAATTTTACCTGCTGACAAAATTTTGTTAGAATTAGTTGTGACCTCAACATTATTTTCAAAAATTTCTACAGCCTTTTTTAAACTAAGAATGTTACTACTACCGGTATCTACTATAATAATTTTACTCAAGTGATTTCTCTCCTTGCTTTATCTGGAGGTCCCAGAAGGATTTGAACCCTCAACCTTCTCGTCCGTAGCGAGACGCTCTGATCCAATTGAGCTATGGGACCACAATTTATTGAAGTATCAAAGAAATTACCAACTTTAAAGGGTTTTTATATGGCATTGATATAAGTTAAAATAGAATGTAATTAGTCTATTCATGTCTGAAAAAAAATCAGTAGTAATTACATCGGCAGTCAGAACGGCCATTGGTTCCTTAGGGGGAACTCTGAAGAATATACCGGCATATAAATTAGGCTCTTCTGTAATCTCTAGTGCAATTAAAAAATCTAATTTAAAACCCTCGGAAATTGATGAGGTTATAATGGGGCATGTATTAACTGGTGGAGCTGGACAGAATCCAGCTCGACAAGCTGCTATTGAGTCTAAATTACCAAAAGAAATTCCTTCATATGTTGTAAATCAAGTTTGTGGTTCAGGTTTAAGATCTATAGCTTCTGGTTATCATTCTATACTTTCTGATAATTCAAATATTGTAATTGCGGGCGGTCAGGAAAGTATGTCACAAGCTCCTCACGTAGTTCATCTAAGAAATGGAAAAAAATTAGGAGATACAGAACTTGTCGACTCTATGATTAAGGATGGCCTTTGGGATGCATTTAATGGATATCACATGGGAATCACAGCAGAAAATGTTGCTCAGCAATTTCAGGTAACAAGAAAAGATCAAGATAAATTTGCTTTTGACTCGCAGTCAAAAGCATTGAAAGCGCAAAAGGAAAATAAATTTGATGATGAAATAGTGCCTTATGAAATTGAACTTAAAAAAGGTAATACTACTTTTAATAAAGATGAGCACCCAAGAGCTACTACATCGTTGGATACTTTAAGTAGGTTAAGAGGAGCATTTAAAAAAGATGGAACTGTAACTGCTGGGAATGCATCGGGTATTAATGATGGTGCAGCAGCTGTTATTTTAATGTCAAAGGATGAGGCGGAGAAAAGAGGGCTAAAACCTCTAGCAGAAATTAAATCATGGGCATCATGTGGCGTTGACCCATCAATTATGGGGACAGGACCAATACCATCTTCAAAAAAAGCTTTGGAAATTGCTGGATGGTCTTCAAAAGACTTGGACTTAATAGAAGCAAATGAAGCTTTTGCTGCTCAAAGTTGTGCTGTTGTAAAAGAACTCTCACTTCCAATGGAAAAGGTAAATGTAAACGGTGGTTCAATTGCTCTTGGCCATCCAATTGGTGCTTCGGGTACAAGAATTTTTGTCACACTAGTTCATGAAATGTTAAAAAGAGATTCCAAAAAAGGTCTGGCTACGCTATGTATTGGGGGAGGCATGGGCGTTGCTATGTGTATTGAACGAAAATGAAATTATCTAAACCAAGAAAAAAACTAAAAAATAGAGCAATCAGTAAAGTTCCATTTACTGTAAGGGGATATCAATATTACTATGGAGCAATAATTTTAGTAGTTTTATTAATTGGTTTTAGCCAAGTATTTTCTTAATAAAATTTTCTGAATTAATACCTGAGAGTTTATATCGGGTCTTTTCTTTTTAAATATAAGTCTTAAAAGTTGCATAAAATATATTGCAAAATCGAAGTGTCAAAAAAGCGGATAAATTGTGTCAAAAATTGTGTATAGTAAATGAATGGCTAAGAATATATCTGTTCCTGATATAGGTGATTTTAAGGATGTTGAAATAATCGAAGTACTTGTAAAACCTGGTGACCAAGTAAAAAAAAATGATCCAATTGTTACCTTAGAGAGCGACAAATCAAGTGTTGAGGTACCCTCCCCAATTGAAGGCAAGATTTCTGAATTAAAAGTAAAAATTGGAGATAAGGTTTCTGAAGGAAGTATTCTTGCTACTTTAGAAGGTGGGAATGAGAAGAAAGAAGAAATTGCTTCTCCAAAAAAAGAAATTAAAGAACCTAAAAAAGAAATAGTTCAACACACAGAAAAAACGAATGGGCTTACGAATAGCAAAGAAACAACTTATGCTCAACCAATTTCTAAAGATGATATAGATCCTGCGGAAACACAAGAATGGTTAGACTCACTTAGGGCTGTAGTAAAGTCAGACGGATCTTCTAGAGCTGGTTACCTACTAAAGAAAGTAATTGATGAAGCATATACTCAAGGATTAACTTTGCCTGATACAAGAACTACACCTTATATTAATACTATACCAGCAACCGCTGACGTCAGATCCCCGGGTGATCAAAACTTAGAAAGAAAAATTAGAGCTTACATAAGATGGAATGCGGCTGCCATGGTTGTTAAAGCTAACAAAAAAAATCCAGAGTTAGGTGGTCACATTGGTACTTTTGCATCTGCAGCAACATTGTATGACGTCGGTATGAACCACTTTTGGAGAGCAAAAAATAATAAGTTTGGCGGAGATTTGGTTTATTTCCAAGGCCATAGCGCACCAGGTATGTATGCAAGAGCTTTTTTAGAAGGAAGAATTTCAGAAAAACAATTAGATAAATTTAGACAAGAAGTTGAAAAGGGTGGATTGTCTTCTTACCCACACCCTTGGTTGATGCCAAAATTTTGGCAGTTCCCAACTGTATCTATGGGACTTGGACCAATGATGGCAATTTATCAAGCAAGGTTTACTAAGTATTTAATTAACAGAGGTCTTTTAAAAGATCAGGACAGAAAAATTTGGTGTCATTTGGGTGATGGTGAAATGGATGAACCTGAAAGTTTTGGTGCAGTCGGACTAGCAGCAAGAGAGAAACTTGATAATTTAATTTTTGTTATTAATTGTAACCTTCAAAGATTAGATGGCCCTGTAAGAGGTAATGGAAAAATTATTCAAGAACTCGAAGGAAGATTTAGAGGGTCAGGCTGGAATGTAATTAAAGTAATTTGGGGATCTTACTGGGATCAGCTTTTGTCCAAAGACAAAACTGGTTTACTAGTTAAAAGAATGACTGAAGCAGTTGACGGTGAATACCAAGCTTTCAAAGCTAAAGGTGGAGCTTACGTGAGAGAAAAGTTTTTTGGTAAATATCCCGAATTAAAAGACCTGGTGGCAAATATGACTGATGCGGACATTTGGAAACTAAATAGAGGAGGACACGACCCACATAAAGTTTACTCGGCATATCAAGCTGCTGTTCAATGCAAAGGTAAGCCAACTGTTATAATAGCTAAAACAATTAAAGGCTACGGGATGGGTAAATCTGGTGAGAGTATAAATACAACACACCAACAAAAGAAATTAGACGAGGAAGATTTATTATTTTATAGAGATAGATTTAATGTGCCGCTTACTGATAAACAGGTTAAAAATATTGAATATTACAAACCAGCAGAAAATTCACCAGAAATAAAGTATTTAAAAAATTGTAGAGTTAAGCTTGGTGGACACATTCCTGAGAGAACTACTTTTGCTAAACCTGTTAAAACACCCCCTCAAGACATCTTTGAAAGTTTTATGAAATCTACTGGTGATAAGGAAATGTCTACTACGATGGCCCTTGTAAGAATGCTTGCGAATTTACTAAGAGATAAAAATGTTGCTCCAAGACTAGTGCCAATCATTGCAGATGAGGCAAGGACTTTTGGTATGGAAGGTTTTTTTCAAAAAATTGGTATCTATGCGCATGAAGGTCAAAAGTATGAACCTGTGGACTCTGAACAATTAAGTTCCTATAGAGAAGATAAAAGTGGCCAAGTTTTACAAGAAGGTATTACAGAGGCAGGAGCAATGTCATCATGGATTGCAGCTGGAACTTCTTACACAAATCATGATTTAGAAATGGTTCCCATTTATTTATTTTATTCAATGTTTGGTTTTCAAAGAATTGGAGATTTAGCATGGGCTGCTGCAGATTCTCAGACCAGAGGTTTTTTGATTGGGGCAACATCCGGAAAAACAACTTTAGCAGGAGAAGGTTTGCAACACCAAGATGGGCATAGTCTTCTCATGGCATCTGCAATACCTAACTGCGTAAGTTATGACCCCACTTTTTCATATGAGATGGCGGTTATTTTTAGAGATGGACTTAAGAGGATGCATGAAAAAAAAGAAAATATTTATTACTACATAACTGCAATGAATGAAAATTATACTCATCCAGAAAAACCTGCTGGTTCAGATCAAGGAATTTTGAAAGGGATGTATTTGTTTAAAAGTTATAAAGGAAAAGGAAAAGCAAAAGTACAGATGTTAGGAT
>CACMHR010000017.1:0-16481 GCA_902613655.1 uncultured Pelagibacteraceae bacterium | reverse complement strand
ATCAACATGGACTTAAAAACTTAGTTTTCGAATTTTGTAATAAAAATTTAGATAAAAGAGCTAGTAGTAGCGATTGGAATAAAGATATAAACGAATTTAGCACCAAACAATTAGAGTACGCAGCTAACGATGTAATTTTTCTTCATAAAATAAAAGCAGAGTTAGAAAAAATGCTGATCAGAGAAAAAAGAATGGATTTATATGAGAGCTGTATTAAGTTTTTAGATACGAGAATTAAATTAGACCAATCTGGATTTAAATTTGATATTTTTGAACATTAATGAGTAAAAAAAATTACATAAAAATTGGAAAAAAATCAGCAGCAGTTCAAATTTCTGAATTGAAAAAAATCAATAAAGTTTTCAACTCATCATTTGCTAAGGCAGTTGATGTGCTTGCAACTTGTAAAGGTAAAGTAATTTGTGCAGGTGTTGGTAAATCTGGTTTAATAGCAAGAAAAGTATCTGCAACATTATCAAGTATTGGGGTTTCAAGTTTTTTTTGTGATCCAGGTACAGCAAGACATGGTGACATGGGTCAGATTGAAAAGAAAGATGTCCTTTTAATTTTTTCTTATTCAGGAAATTCAGAAGAACTAGCTGATATGCTAAACTATGCAAATAGATTCTCAATTAAAGTAATCGGTATTGCGAGTTTGAAGGGCAGTATTTTATTAAAAGCAAGTGATATAAAATTATTATTACCAAAAGTAAAAGAGGCAGATATTTCATCAATTGTTCCAACATCAAGTACAACTATGACTTTGGTATTAGGCGATTCATTGTGTGCCGCAATTCAATACAAGAAAAAATTTTCTAAAGAGATTTTTAAAAGGTACCATAAAGGAGGCAGTCTTGGAAAAAACCTTCTTTTAGTTAAAGATATTATGACAAGTGGCAAAAAAATTCCAACTATAGATAAAAATAAAACTATTGGTGATGCAGCGAAAGTAATTAGTGCTAAAAAACTAGGATTAGTTTTAGTTATGAAAAAAAATAAATTAATATCAATTGCAACTGATGGAGATTGCAGGCGTGGTTTAGCAAAGTTTTCTAAAAATGATAAAATTGAAAAAATTGCAACAAGAAATCCATTTAAAATAGATGAAAATACTACTGCATATAAAGCACTTTCTGTTATGAACCAAAAAAAAATTACATCACTAATTGTTTCTTCTAGTTCGGGCAAAATAAAAGGTATTTGTCATATTCACCATCTACTCACCCATGGCATTAAGTAAAAACAAAATTAAAAGAAAAAAATTAATACAAATTTCATTGATATCTTTTGGATTATTAATAATTTTTTTTACATATTTTTACAGCGGAAATAAAAATATTTCATTAGATAAAGTTGTTGAAAAGGAAATTGAGAAAGATGTAATCGAAAAAGAGGGTTTTAACACTTTCGAAAATATTACTTACGAAGGCAAAGACTCTAACGATAATGATTTTGTATTGAACGCTGAGTATGCTGAATTTGCTACAAATGAGTCTAATATTATTTATATGAAGAAAATAGTTTGTAGATTTTTTTTTAAAGACGGCACTACTTTAAAGATTTTAAGCGATAAAGGTATTTATGATAATATATCAAATGATATGGAGTTTGAAGAAAATGTTGAGATGTACTATTTAGAAAATAAATTATTCTCAGATAAAGCTAACTTTGTAAATTCTGAAAACTATTTAATTGTTCAAGGAAACGTATTAGGAGAAGGTCCATTGGGGAATGTGGCAGCTGATAAGCTAAATGTTGATCTTATAGACAAAAAAATGAAAATTAGTATGTACAATGAAAGCAAAGTTAATATAAAAGTTAATTATTAAATGAAAAAAAATTTTAGAATAATTAAATTTAAAAAAAATAAACCAGTTTTGCAGGTTAAAAATTTAAGTAAATCTTTTAATGGAAGACCAATATTAAAAAAAATAGATTTAGAATTGTATCCTGGTGAGATTGTTGGTTTAATTGGACCTAACGGATCTGGAAAATCTACACTTTATGGTTCAATAATAGGTCAATATAAAGTTGATGGTGGTACAATTTTTTTAAGTCAGAAAGATATTACTTCAAAACCAATTCATGAAAGAGCGAAACTTGGGATTGCTTACTTGAGCCAGCACAGAAGCGTATTCGACATGACAGTACTTGATAATTTATTAGGTATTTGTCAAATCTCAATTAAAGAAACTGACAAACAAAAATTAATGGTAGAAAAATTACTCACTGAATTTAATTTGCAACATTTAAGAAATATTAATGCAAATTCTCTCTCTGGGGGTGAAGTAAGAAGATTACAAATTGCTAGAACATTAATTAATAATCCAAAAGTAATATTATTGGATGAACCTATGGCAGCCTTAGACCCCATTGTTGTGCAGGATATTCAAAAATTTATTTTAAAATTGCAATCTTATGGATGTGGAGTTGTTGTAACAGATCACCAGGTACAGAATCTTTTCGAGATTGTAGATAGAGCCATGGTTATTGGTGAACAGACTATAGTTGCCTCAGGAAAACCTAAAGACATATTAAAATCTGAAAAGGCTAGAGAATTATATTTTGGTTCTTATGAAAATTAAAAAGTATGGCAGTTAAAAGCTACTCCGTTCTAATCAATAATAAAATTAATGAATTCAATAAAGTTATAAACGTAGACCCGGATAAGTCTATATCTATAAGAGCATTTTTGATTGGATCAATTAGTCAGGGTGTTTCAAAAATATCTGATGCCCTTTTGAGTGAGGATGTTTTCTCAACAATAAATTGTCTGAGAAAATTAAACTGTAAAATTATAAAAAAAAGAAAAAACGAGTATGAAGTTTTTGGCAAGGGTCTTGGATCATATTATGCTAAAAAAAATACTTTATTAAATTTAGGAAATAGTGGTACTGGGCTTCGTTTAATAAGCTCAATAATTTCTACAACTCCAGATCTCGAAGTTAATCTCACAGGAGATAGTTCGCTAAAAAAAAGAAATATGTCTAAACTTATTTCTTTATTGAGTGAATTTGGAGCAGAAATATTCCCAAAAAATAAAATTAATTTACCATTTAAATTAAGATCCTCAAATTTTCCAGTAGCAATTAAATACGTAGCAGGAAATTCTGCTCAATTGAAAAGTGCTGCAATATTAGGTGCCTTAAATTCTTATGGAACTTCAACAGTCCACGAAAGTTTTAAAACGCGTGATCATACAGAAAATTTATTAACTAAAAACTCTAAAAATATTTCGTTCAAAGATAAAAAAAATGTTATTAAAATTTGTGGTAAACAACCTTTAAATTCCTTCAATATCAAAGTTCCTTCTGACCCTTCCTCTGCAGCTTTTTTTGCTGCAATATGTATATTAAATAATAAATCAAATCTAAGAATTAAAAATGTTTGTATAAATCCAAAAAGATTAGGATTTTATAATATTTTAAAAAAACATGGGGCTAAAATTAAAATAATTAAAAGAAAAAATATTAATAATGAATACATAGGCGATATTTTAATCAAGAGTAGTAAATTGATTTCGTTAAAAACGAACGCATCACATTACTTAACTGCAACTGATGAATATCCAATAATGTTCGTAATTGCTGCCCTTACAAAAGGAACTTCAAAATTTTCAGGAATAAGCGAACTTGCTAACAAGGAGTCTAATAGAATTATAGAGATGAGAAAAATTTTAATTAAAATAGGAATTAAATGTAAGTCCTCAAACAATTCAATGACTATTTATGGTGGAAGAAATTTTATTAAAAAAAATAATTTTTTAAAAGTTAAATCAGTTAATGATCACAGAATAGCAATGGCTTGTGCAATACTTGCCCTTAGCACCGGTGTTAAAATTATTATAAATGGATTTGAGACTGTAAAAACATCCTCACCATCGTTTCTAAAGATTATAAAAAAATTGGGCGGAACTTATGAAATTAAAAAATAATCATAAATTTGTTTTAGCTGCAGACGGCTCAGGTGCAAGTGGTAAAACAACAGGTGCTAAAATAATTTCAAAAAAATATGGACTTAAATTTTTGTCATCTGGACTTCTCTATAGATTTGCAAGTCATCAACTTTTAAAACATAAGCCAAAAAATAAAGTTAAGTTTTTAAAATCAAAATTCAAAAAACTTAATTATAGCAAGTTAAATAAGATTGGTCTTCATTCATCTAAAATTTCCGAATACACATCTATTATCGCAAAAGAAAAAAAAATTAGAGATGTTTTAAAAAAGTTTCAAAAAGATTTTGCGTCAAGATATAAAAAAGTTTGTATAGAAGGAAGAGACATTGGTACAGTAATTTTGCCTAAAGCAGATTTAAAATTTTTTTTTGTATGTAGTTTAAATATTGCTGCTAAAAGAAGATATAAAGAATTAAAGAAAAAAGATAAAAAGATAAATTTTAAGAATGTTAAAAAAGACCTGCAAAACCGTAATTTGAGAGATGTTTCAAGAAAAAACAGTCCTTTACTAAAAAGCCATGATGCGGTAATTGTGGACACCGGAAAGTTAAAAAATATAACAATGATGGTAAATAAAATGTGCAAAATTATGGATAGGAAAATTTTAGACAAGTATGGAAATTAAAACAGATTCCTCAAAAAACCCCGCCGCCAAAGAATTTGATGCACTCTTAAAAGAAGATTTAAAAAAAAGAGATTTAAAAGAAGGCAATATAATTAAAGCAACTATAAGTGAAATTGGAAAAAAATTTGTTTTTGTAGATCTTAAGGCAAAGTCCGAAGGTATAATTCCTATTGAAGAATTTAAAATTTCTAAAGAGTTTCAAGATTTAAAAGTTGGTTCAAAAGTTGATGTCTATTTGGAAAGGATAGAATCTTTTAAATCTGGTGAGATTGTAGTAAGTCGAGAAAAAGCAAGAAGAATGAGTACTTGGAAGAAAATGGAAAAAGCTTTTGAGACCCAAGAGGAAGTTGAGGGTGTCATAACCAATAAAGTGAAAGGTGGCATGGTAGTAAATGTCAATTCTTGTTTATGTTTTTTGCCAGGATCACAAATCTCGACAAGTCCATTAAAAAATTTTGAAATTGATAAATTAATGAATACACCTCTAAAATTTTTAGTAGTCAAATGCGACAAAGCAAGAGGAAACCTCGTAGTATCTAGAAGAGCAATTCTTGAGAAGAGCAGAAACGAAGGTATAGATAAAATTCTTTCAAAAATAAAAGAGGGGGATATTGTTGAAGGTAAATGTAAAGCTATTCTAGATTGGGGAGCATTTATCGATTTGAACGGAGCCGACGCATTATTGCATATAACTGATCTATCTTATTCAAGAGTTAAAAAAACTTCAGATCTTTTATCGGTAGGTCAAACAATAAAATGCAAAATAATTAAAATAGATAATGAGACTAAAAGAATTAGTGTCGGTATTAAACAAATGCATAAAGATCCCTATGAAAATTTAGAAAAAAAATACAAAATAAATGAGGTTTATAAAGGGATTGTTACAAAGTGTGTAGAATACGGGGCCTTTGTTAAGTTAGATGATAATCTTGAAGGTCTTGTCCACCAATCGGAGATTTCTTGGACGAAAAAAAATATTCAATCAAGTAAAGTTTTGTCTCCGTCTCAGGAAATTAAAGTTAAAATTATTGAGATTGATACATCTAAAAGAAGGATTTCACTAAGTTACAGACAAACCTTAGACAATCCTTGGAATATTTTTATGAAAAAATCTCCTGTGGAGTCAACAGTGAATTGTAAAGTAAATAATATTACAGATTTTGGTTTGTTTGTCTCAATCGAGAACTCTGAGTTAGTAGGAATGATACATTATAAAGATATTGCCTGGAATGAGAGCGATCAGAGTTTAAAAAAATTTAAAAAAAATATTTCTATTAAAGCGAAAATATTAGAAATAGATAAAGAAAAAGAAAAAATCAGATTAGGAATTAAACAATTAGAAAAATCACCTTTTGACTATTTTAAAGATGAAAAATTAAAAGTTGGAAGCATAATCACAGTATCCGTAAAAGAGATATTACCCAAAAAAGGGATAAAAGTTATTATCGGAAATAATGAAAATTTAATTACCACAATAAAGAAAAGTGATTTAGCTCTAAATGTTCAAGATCAACGAGAAACAATATTTCAGCCTGGGAATAGATTAGATTGTGCGATTGTTGAATTAAAGCCTGAACAAAGCAAAGTTGTCCTTTCAGTTAAAGAAAAAGAAAGGATTGAAAATGAAGAGGCAATTAAAAAGTTTGGTAAAGAAGGAAAATCAAGTGGTCAATCTTTAAAATCAATATTTGGAAAAGTCCTTGGGTCAAAAAAAAAAGATAAAAAAAAGGATAAAGAAGAAAAATAATGGTGAGATCTGAGATAATTTCAAAATTATCTAAAAGAATTCATCAAAATCTTAAAAAACAATATCTCGATAAGATTTTTCAGATAACGATTGACACAATTATTCAGGGTATAAAAAACGGTAAAAGCACAGAGTTAAGAGGTTTTGGAAGATTTTCTTCAAAAGAGCTTAGGGAAAAAATAGCTATTAATCCCCGTACTGGAGATAGATTTAAATCTCCTCAAAAAAAATCTATATCTTTCAAGATGTCTATGGAGCTAAAAAAAAGAATTAATGAAGATAGGATAAAAAATTGAAAAAAAATATTTTTGTAGCTTTAGATTTTTCAAATTTTGATAAAGCCTTGGATATTGCTGATAAAGTAAAAAGTGAGGCTGCTGGGCTTAAAATTACCAATGAGTTATTCGCCATTTGTGGAAAAGATGGATTAGAAAAACTTAAAAAGTTTCGTCTTGAAATATTCTTAGATTTAAAAGTTCATGATGTTCCTAATACGGTAAAAAAAACTGTGGCAAGTATTGCTTCATTAAAAACTGTAAAATATCTAACAGTTCACACTAGCGGTGGCCCCAATATGTTAAAAGCAGCTAGAGAGGCAGCGGGTAATTTAGAATTGTTAGGTGTTACAGTGCTAACTTCTCAATCTGCATCTAAAGAGCAAGTAAAACATTTGGCAGACCTAGGTATAAAATCAGGGCTCAGTGGTATAGTTGCGTCTGCACAAGAATATTCTTCAGTTAGATCTTTATCGAGAGATTTAAAAATTTTTTGCCCTGGAATTCGGGGCCATGAAGATAAAAAAGACGATCAAAAAAGAGTTATGAGTTACTCAGAGTTTTGCAAGATTTCAAAAAATGATGATAATGCATTTACAGTAATAGGTAGACCAATCTATGAAAGTGGAGATGCTGGTCAAAACATAAAAAAAATTATACAGTCAGCACAATAATAAATTAACCGCTTTTAATAATGAAAATAAAAAGAGGAATACCTTTAATTGACCAGCACGATAAAAATGGTTTTTATGGAGGAAAATTTGGGGGTAATTATGTTGCTGAAACAGCCATTCAACCAATTAAAGATTTATCAAATTTATTTGAGAAACTCAGAAGAGATAAAAATTTTTTAAAACTTAAGGATCATTATTTTAAAAATTACTTGGGGGGTGAAACTCCTTTTTTTAAACTAGAGAATTTAACTAATTATCTTGGTGGTGCTCAAATCTGGTGTAAAGATGTATCTGCAATTCATGGACAAGCACATAAAGGTTATCACGCAACAGTAAATGCTCTGATATGTAAAGCTGCAGGTAAAAAATATATTGTAGGCGACACGGGCGCCGGGATGTTTGGAAAGAATTTGGCTATGGCTGCTCGTGAACTCAAACTAAAATGCAAAATTTTTATGGGAACTAAGGATATAAAACGTCAGGCACCTAACGTAAAGTTTATGAAAGACGCTGGTGCAGAAATTATTCCTGTCGATACTGGTAGCGCTACCTTAGTTGACGCTGTATCAGAGTGCATGAGATATTATGTTAGTAACTGTGATACTACGCACCTCGCAGTCGGATCAGCAATCGGGGCAAACGTGTTTTTAAAAATTTGTGCTTACTCAACTGCTCAAATTTCAAAAGAATTAAAAACTCAAGTAATTGAAGAATTTGGCGAAATTCCTAAAATGAAGCTGGTGAATGTTATAGGGGGTGGTTCTAGCGCTATAGGATTTTGGAGCGAATTTATAGATTATCCAAAAAAACATGTTGAGCTTATAGGTGTTGAAGCAAAATATTGTGCCCCACTTACAACAAACGCAAAATTAGCAATTTTACATGGAGCTGCTCAATATTGTTTGACTGATAAAAATGGTCAAATAAAAGAAACTCACTCAATTTCTGCAGGTTTAGATTATCCAGGCGTCTCGCCTCTCCATTGTTTTTTAAAAGATACAGGTCGCGCACGCTATTGTTCTGCAAGTGACGAACAAGCTCTAGCAGCTTTTAAACTAGTTACAAAGCTTGAGCCATCAGTTAAACCTAGTCTAGAACCCGCTCATTGTTTGCATGAGGTTATAAGACTTGCACCTAAATTAAATCAGGATGAAATTATAATTTATAATAATTGTGGGCACGCTTACAAGGATCAAAAAATTATTAAGGATAGAATAGGATATTTTCCATCATGATGAATAGAATTGATTTAGCTTTTAAAAAGGGACAGATAGAGAGAAGACCTCTTTTAATTACTTATACAGTTTGTGGAGATCCAAATAAAAAAAAATCCCTTGAAATTTTAAAGTCAGTTTCAGAGCACGTCGATATAGCAGAATTGGGATTTCCTTTCAACTGTCCCCAAGCAGACGGGCCTGACATACAAAATAGTACCTACAGGGCAATTGAAAATGGAATAAATATGAAACAAACATTTGAATTGGTAAAAAATTACAAGAGATATAAAAATTCAAAACCATTAATTCTGATGGGTTACTATCAAATAATTTTTCACTACGGAGAAAAAAAATTTGTAAAAAAATGTAAAGAGGTTGGTGTTGACGGGTTAATTGTTGTTGATCTTCCTTGGCCTGATAATAAAAATTTTGCTAAACTTTGTAAAAAAAACTCAATTTGTTTTGTTCAGTTGATTGCGCCAACAACAACAAAAAAAAGGATGAAATTGATAATTAAAGATAGCCATCAGATGGTATATCAGATTTCTATGATCAGTACGACAGGAAAGAAGTTAAAGGTCTCAGCAAAAGAAATTATTAGAAATAACAAGATTATAAAGAGAATCAACCCAAAAAAAAATGTTGTGGTAGGCTTTGGGATAACTAAAAAAACTATATCATCACTCAAAAAGTGTGATGGATTGGTTGTAGGTTCTGCTATTTGTAAAGCTATATCGGCATCTTTAAAAAGTCGTCAAAATCCTGTCATAAAATTAAATAAAATGGTAAAAGTTTTAAAAAATAAAATTGTATGAATTGGATAAAAGATAAAATTAAAAAGTTTGGTGACTCATTAAAAAAATACACCAGAAAAAGACCTTCTAAAAATGAGCAAGAAAATGCGGATTGGATAAACTGTCCATCATGCAAAAAATTACAATATAAAAAAGATTTAGAGAGCTTACAGTTTATATGTTCTTGTAACTATCACTTTGATTACCCTGCAAAACTAAGATTAAAAAATATATTTGATAGTTCTTTGTATGATGAAATTCCGTGTCCACCAGCAGACTCTGATCCATTAAATTTTAAAATAAATAATAAACCATACATCTCAAAAAGAAAAAAATATGAAGAAGCTACAGGACTTGATTCTGCTTTTGCATGTGCTTCAGGTAAAATAAATGGTTTAACAGCTGTAGTAGTATGTTCTGAGTGGAAATTTGGTGGCAGCGCAATGACACCAAAAGAGAGTGAACATTTTGTTTCAGCAGCCGTTAAAGCAATTGAAATTAAAGCTGATATATTTATTTCTATTTTACAAAGTGGAGGCATGGCCGTCACTGGTGGGGTCCCTGCGTTAGCTAGTGGTATGGTTAAGACACAAATAGCTTATTCAGAATTAAAGAAAGCAGGAATTTTATCAATTGGTGTGGCTTGTTCTAAATTAAGTGGAGGAACTTATGTTATGTGGAATAATCATGATATTTTATGTGTAGAGTCACCTGGTTCACATGACATTTTATTTAGTGGAAAAAGAGTTACAGCAAATCTAAAATCTGGTGAACAATTACCAGAAAATTTTGGACAAGGATCATCCCTAGATGCCTTAGTAGATATAATCTTTTCAAGTAGATTAGAAATAAAAGATGGTGTAACAAAAATTGCAAGAGTCTTGTTGAAAAAACCAAAAATTAAATCTATAGCTGATAGTCCAAGTGAAACTATAGATGAGAGCATCGAAAAAACTTTATCAGAAACTTCAAAAGCAGTATAGCAAAAGAATTAATTTAGATCTAAAAAGGATCAAGAAAGTTTTATCTATACTTCATGATCCTCAAGACGAACTTAATAATGTAATCAATGTTATTGGAAGCGATGGCAAAAACAGTTTTTTAACATCATTAAAATACTTTCTAGAGGCAGATAATAAAAAAGTAAATACGTTTACTAGTCCTCATTTGTACGATGTAAGATCAAGAATTTGGTTGGGGAATCGGTTTATTTCACTCGCTGAAATAAAAAAATATAAGAAAATTATAGAAAAAACAAAACAAAGGCTCACTTTATTTGAGTTGCTTACTTGTATATTTGTTTTGGCTGCAACTAAAACAGACTCCAACTCCTTTAATCTAATTGAAGCTGGATTATTTTTTAGAAAGGACAGTACAAATCTATGGCAAGCCCCTTTGGCTCAAATCTGTACACAAATAAATAAGCAACACACTGAATGGATTAAGCCGAAAAATATAGGTGAAATATGTAAACAAAAAGTTGGTTATTTAAGTGAAAATACTACTATTTATACTGGAAAGCAAAAACCAAAAACTTTAAAAATAATAAAAAAAATTTTACAAAAGAACTCAAGTCTTAAAAAATACTATGGTTCATGGAGTATTATAAGTAAAAATAATAAAAAATTTTATAAAGATCAAAATAATTTAATCTTACTTAATTCTAAAAATATTAATTCTGATGGTTTGTGGGAAAATGTTGGTTTAGCTATTAAAGTAGCTATTGATCTAGGAATAGATGTCAAAAAAATAAAGCAAACAATTAAAAAAATTGAATTTGAAGGCCGTTGTCAATTTATAAGAGGCAAACTGACAAAAAAACTTTATAAAACCGAAAAGTTATTAATTGATACTTGCCATAGTGACGAGTCAACCAAAAATTTAGCAAGGTATTTAAGAAAATTTAAATTACCTATCTATGGTATATGTGGAATTTTAAAAAATAAAAATCCTGATAAATTAATAAAAAATTTTAAAGGAATTTTCAAAAAGATAATTACTTTTAAAATTCCAGAAGAGTCAAATGCCTTAAGCTCATTTGATTTAAAAAAAATTTCCGAAAAACAAGGTTTTAAAACGGTTGAAGCTAAAAATATTAAAGATGCATTAAAAATAGTCTCATCTAAGGAAAAAAAAATTATTGTACTTTGGGGTAGTACATACGGTGCAGGAAATGCTTTGAGTTTAAATTAAAGATGTTTGTTTATAAACGCTTCAATATTTGACTGGTCAGTTCCGCCAACAAGTGTGTCAACGTGCGAACCATCTTTATATAAGAAGAGAGTTGGAATAGAACGAATAGCATTTGAAGTAGCAAAATTTGGCTGTGAGTCTACATCGTGATTTGCTATCACAATTTTATCTGCCATTTTCTCAGAGATAGTTTCTAAAATTGGATTTATAGCTTTGCAAGGTCCATTTGGTGAAGAGTAAGCCCCCTCATTTGATGAGAGGGCTTACCCCCCACACCAATCAGCTGTAAATTTAATTAAAGTTAATTTACCTTTTGTAGCTATTAATTCTTTATAATTTTCATCTGTACTTTTTAAAAGAGCCATGATTTCTAATTAAAGTTTTTTTCAAAAATGTCAATCTAACAATTTTGTCTTATTTTCAATTTTGTTAATTTCTTTTCTTAAATATTCAGCTTCTAAACAAATTTTTTCATATTGGTAATTCCATTTAAATCTCTGTATTAAATCGATAATGTTAATAGGAAGGTTTATTAGGTAAACTACTAAAAATATCAAAGGTCGTTGTTTAAAGAATTCTATTTCGGCCTTATTCTCTACTTCTAAATATTTCTTATACCTATAAGCTTTTAAAATCCATTCCATTTTATATTTTAAATTTTCTTTTAAAAAATCTTTTTGTCTATATTCACCCCACAACATTAAGCTGCCTCATATTTTTTTTGAATATCCATTACAAGATCATTATATTCTTCTAATAATTTTAGCTTTTCTGGCTCATTTTCATATTTGGCCCTGGCATCGTCAATTTGCTTCATAAAATCTCCGACTGTAGTCCAATTTTCGTTTTTATCAGAAAAAATTCTCTTAGAAATTTCTTCTTTAACCATTTTATAAATTGATTTTGAGCTTGATTGGAGTAAATCTTCCCTTTCTTCATAACAAATGTGCGCAGCAAAATGATTATATTTATTAGCATTAAATTTACCGATAAACTTTATTTTTTCTTCCCAACTTGCTTTATGAAATTCTTCCATAAGCTTTTCATCTTTTTTATCTGCAAATTTGCCATCATAAATGGTTTCCTCAGGCATTAAATTAGGTTTGTCTTGTTTAAGGTTTTGTTTTTCAAGAGCAGTTTCTTCAATTATATCTAAAATCCGATTTCTAAATTTTTCGTTTTTTTGTAAAGCATCGGCTCTAGATTTAAGTGTCTCAATACCAATTTTTTTATAAACTTCATTTTCTAAAGCATATTCTCCTTTGAGAAGAACTATACTTTTGTTTGTACGGATAGTTCGCACAGGTTTTGGAGGCTTTGACAATATTTTTTTTAAATCTATATCATTTAAATCAAAAAAATCTTGCGGTGCGAGTGAAAGATCCCAGGCCAGGCCCCACCTATATACTTTATGAAATCCAATGTGACTAACTGCGTACGAACGCAGTCTTCCATAAAACCACTCATGACTACAGAACACTTTTTCTGATTTAACGAAGTTTTCAGCGCTTTCTCTGCTTAGAGTATTTAAATAGGAATTCCATAAATTTTTATTTTTTTGATAAACTAATTTGCCAAGGCTTTCACATGCTATCGTATCGGATTTAGCGCCATGAGAATCTTTTCTTGGAATTAAAGTATCTAATTTAAAAATAGGATTACCTTTTTCTGAAATTTGGGTTTTTATGATTTTATCATCAATTAGTTTGGCTGATCGAATTATATTTAAAACATCACCTTGTTTATTTCCATTTGTATTCGTTAAGTATGGTTTTTTAAGAGACTTAAATAGCCATTTGCGTATCACCTCAAAATCATAGTTGACTGCATTATGACCAAAATAGATAGCTTTGCCCCAAGACTTAAATTTATTTTCTGCATCAAGGATAAGCTGAAAGTTGCTTGTATTTGTGTTTCTTAGTGTGTTTGGACTAATCTTACAAACCTCCATCACTGCTGTAAGATTTGGAATTACTCCCTCTTTCAATTTTGAACGACCATGAAACTCATCTAAAGTATTAAATTCATCATCGACTAATTTAGCATAAATTTCTAAGACGCAGTCAAATGAGGTTGATGCCCCTGAAGCTTCCAGATCTAAAAAAACCATATTCATTTTTTATCCTTTTTTAGGTCCTTTATTACCTCTTTTTACTTTAGACATAACTTACCTTTCTAAAGCATTACTGTTTTTATATTCGATTATTAAGTTTTAAGCGTATATTACAATAATAGCTTCGAGAAAAATATATACATTGTCTTTTAAAAAATCAAGAGTTAAATATATTTTTTTTATGAGAATTTTAGTATTTTTTTTTATATCGCTATTATTGTTTAACAATCTAAGCGCGAAAGAATTTCGAATCGATTTTAGTGATGAAGGTATGAAGTTATTAAAAAAAAGGGGATTTGGAAAAAAAACTATTTATACAAATGATCAGGACGACAAAGGTTGGTATTTAAAAGCTGAAGCTGATGGAACTGCGACAGGGCTTGGAATGGAAATAGATAAAGAGCTTCTTAGTGAAATGCCTTTTTTAAATATTACTTTTAAAATTGAAAAAGATTTTACAAAAATTGATCAAAAGACAAAGGATGGTCACGATTGGACTGCAAGAGTAATGGTCGGTTTTGGAAAAAAAATCGGTGCTAAATTAGTAAGCTTAGCTCACTCATCATTTTTAGAGGAGGGATTTCTTCAACAAAGTCCTTGGACAAAAGGAAGCAGAGATTATGTTATTTCAAATGATAAAAGTGGTGAATGGCACACAAGAAAGATAAATGTAAGGGAATTGCTTGAAAAAACTCACGGAATTTCTTTTACAAACTTTATTGCTATATTTTCTGACTCGAATAACTCAAAACAAAAAATTATTGCATATTACCGAGATATCTACTTTAGTAGTGAGTGATGAATATAAAAATAGAGCCATTTAAAAATAACATTGGGGCTTCAATCTCCTACGATCTTAAATTAACAGAACCAAAAATTATTGATCAGATCAAAGGAACACTTAACAAATATGGTTTTGTTTGTTTCAGAGACCAAAATCTTGAACCAGGAGAATATTTAAAATTTGCAGAACAACTAGGCAAAATTAAAGAGTACCCGATGCTAAAAGACTTAGAAAACTATAAAGGTATAACCGTTGTTGAAAGGAAAGAAGATGATAAAGGAAAATCATATGGTGAAGGGTGGCATACAGATAGCAGTTATCTTGACAAAACACCAAAATACACTTGTCTCATGGGTAAAATAGTTAAAAGGGATCAAGGTCAAACACTTTTCGCCTCACAATTATCATCCTATGAAGCTTTAGATCAAGAAACTAAGGATAAAATTCAAAATCTTGTAGGTATATTTAGTTCAGCAGGGCCGATATCTGTAACAAGGCTTGAGAGAGAAGCTGAAAGAGGAACTGGAAAGTCAAAAAATTTTATAGCAGAACATCCAATAGTAAAGAAAGTCGGAAGTAGAAAAGCACTTTATCTAAGTCCAGGTCATACAATTGCCATAAAAGATTTAAATGAGGAGAGTTCTAAAAAACTTTTAAAATTTTTATTCAACCACCAAACGAAAAAAGAGTTTCAAAATAGCTTTTTTTGGGAAAAAAATACTATAGTTATTTGGGATAACCATTCTGTCATTCACTCCGCTACCCCTTTTCAAGGAAGAAGATTGATGCATAGAATTATTTTGGACGCATAAAAAAAACAAAATTCAGCCCTTCTTAAAACAAAAATAATATTTAAATCTTTAAATATGAAAAATATTATAATCGTTTTAGTATGTGGATTGTTTCTAGCAAACTGTAGTAACCGTTACGTTTTGGGTGCAAAGTGTACAAACCCTGACAAGTTAACAGGTGCTTACGAAAAATCATTCATATGGTCTGTAGATAGAACTATGAGTGATGACGCTTTTGGAAAAAGAATTTCAAAAGAAAACTGTCCTAAAGTAGCTAAAAAATCTTAATTAACTACAGTTTTTAAAAGATGATAACTATTGGTCTTTTACTGCTTGGATGTGCCGCATTTCTGGTGTCTTTTTTAATCGTGAATTTCAAATCAAAACACGATAAAGAAGACACCGAATGATAAAATATTACCTATTTATACTTCTCTTTTTTTCTTTTAATAGTTTAAGCGCAATGGATAAAAAACCATACCACCATATTTATAAAGATGGAAAATTACATGCTTTTAGAAACTTGGAGGGAGGTCCAAAAAGAGATCCCAATTTTAAGTGGGATTGGAAAGTTTTTAGAGAAGAAAAAAAGAAACTTAAAATTGATTATCCACCTGAACACGTAATTGATAAACAATTAGTTTTAAAAGATCTTGAGAAACATAAATCTGACTCGTATGTTATGTGGCTCGATCATGCGAGCTTCATAATTAAGCTTGGGGACACTACAATTATTACTGATCCAGTTTTTGAAAAAAACTATGGACCTATGATATTTGGTCCCAAAAAATTTATAGATTCTCCATTAACCCTTAAAGAAATTCCTAAAATAAATTTATTTTTACTAACTCATAATCATTATGATCATATGAGTATACGAACAATAAAAAATTTTCCTTATAAGAATGCCAAAGTCCTTGTTCCTCTAAAACTTGGAAAATATTTTACCAGAAATGGATATAAAAAAGATACTGTTAAAGAAATGGATTGGTTTGATAAAATTAAAATTAATGATGAAGTTACAATTACAATGCTTCCAAGCCAACATTGGTCGAAGAGATGGATCTGGGGAGATGGAAATAATAATAGAACTCTTTGGGGAAGTTTTTTAATCGAATATAAAGGTAAAAAAATCTTTTTTGCATGTGATACTGGGCCAGCACCTTTTTACAAAGATTTAGGTAAAAAATATGGTCCAATTGATTTGGGATTTGGAAATTTGGGTGCCTACAATTTCTATCCAATTGTTCCCGTCAAAGATAAATCTACAGCTCATGCAAATCCTGAAGAGCTTTTGTCATTAATGAAAGATT
>CACMHR010000016.1:0-18129 GCA_902613655.1 uncultured Pelagibacteraceae bacterium | reverse complement strand
ATTATATTCGCAGCATCAGACTATATAAGATCACATACAGACCAAATAAGACCATATCTTAATAAACCATTCTATACATTGGGAACTGATGGTTTTGGAAGAAGTGATACAAGAAAAGAATTAAGAAAATTTTTTGAAGTTGATAAAAAACATATTGTTACATACACTTTAAGCGCATTAGCAAAAGAACAATTGATGGCTTCGGAACATGCAGAAAAAGCAATTAAAAAATACAATATTGATCAAACAAAAGCTTTTCCAACAAAATTATAGAGTTTAATGGTTGAAAAAAAATTATTAGTTCCAAATATCGGAGATTTTAAAAATGTTGAAGTGATTGAGGTATTAGTTAAGTCAGGACAACAGATCAAAAAAAATGATCCCTTAATAACTTTAGAAAGTGATAAATCAAGTGTAGAAGTTCCTGCGACTGATGAAGGAAAAATCAATAAGATTATTGTTAAAGTTGGTGACAAAGTTTCAGAAGGAAGTGAAATATTATCGTTAGATTCTGTAAGTGAAAAGGAAGAAAGTAAAAAAGCAGTTGAGATAAAAGAAAATATTCCTGAAAAGAAAATAGTAACTGAAACTCCAAAAGAAATAGCTCCTGTAGTAAAAAAATTGAGTAAAGACGGTGTATCATCTGCAAGTCCAAAGGTAAGAAAATTTGCAAGAGAATTAGGTGCTGATATCGTTCAGATACCTGGTTCACAAAGAGCTGGTAGAGTAACTGAAGATGATGTGAAAAAATTTGTAAGATCCCAAGTATCAGTTAATGAAGGAAAGGTTGAAAAGAAAGTTTACAAGGATGAGTATCCTCATGAAGCATTCGGAGAAGTAGAAAAAAAAGACCTTCCTAGAGTGAAAAAGTTATCAGGACCTCAACTTGTTAGATCATGGACTGAGATTCCTCACGTTACTCAACATGATGAGATAGATATAACTGAAATGGAACAGTTTAGAACAACTTTAATTGATAACTATACTGGTGAAAGGATCAGAATAAGTCCTTTAGCATTTATAACTAGAGCTGTAGTTAATGCATTAAAAGAATATCCTAATTTTAATTCATCTATAGATATTGCAACTAACAAATTAATATTTAAAAAGTATTATCATGTAGGTTTTGCCGTTGATACACCACATGGTTTGATGGTTCCAAAAATGAGAAATGTTGATCAAATGGGTTTAAAAGAAATTTATGAAGAACTTAAAAGAGTAAGTAAATTATGTAAGGAGCTAAAAATTGATAAAAAGGAATTCTTTGGTGGTTCAATGACAATATCAAGCCTTGGCGGTATCGGAGGAAATTTTTTCACACCAATTATAAATCCTCCTGAGGTAGCAATTCTAGGAGTGGGAAAAACATTTGAAAAAGTGAAAAAAGTAAATGGTCAGTTTATCGAAAGAAAAATATTGCCAATCTCTTTGTCATATGACCACAGAGTTATAGATGGTGCTGAAGGTGCAAGATTTTGTGTCCACTTATCTAAAAGCTTAGGTAAAGATTTTGCATTCAAGCTAGCTGTCTAAATGAATAAAAAAATATTTTCGATAATTTGCGCAGTCTCTTGTTCATTAATTTGGGGAACAGCATTTGTTGCTCAGGATATGGGTATGGACTATATAGGACCTTACACATTTTCTGCTGTCAGATTATTGCTAGGATTTTTCACCCTATTACCTTTTTTTTTTATTTTTGAATTTAAAAAAGTCAAAGAGACAAAATTAAGTTTTGAAAAAATATTTTTTTATCTTTTTCTTCTTGGTTTTTTCTTAGCAGGTGGAAATATTTTTCAACAAGTTTCTCTTTTATATACTGATGTTGCTAATTCAGCGGTTTTTACAGTTTTGTATGTAGTGATCGTTCCTATAATAGCCTACTTTCTTTTCTCAAAAAAAATTCATAATTCTGTTTGGCCTTCAGTTTTGATGTGTTTAGTCGGAGGCTTATTTTTAAGTGAACTTGGAAATCTACGTGTGAGATTTGGAGACTCTTTAGTTGTAGTAGGTGCTTTTTTTTGGGCTTTCCATATAGTATTTATATCTAAATTTCTAAAGATTTTTAATTACCCAATCACAATTGCAACTTTTCAATGTCTAAGTGCCTCTCTAATTTCTTTTATACCGGCTTTCTCCTCTGAATTTATTTCACTAAAACTTATATCAATGGAGACTACTGAATTAATTTATGCAGGAGTGTTATCGAGTGGAATAGCTTTTATGTTACAGGTTTTTGGGCAGCAAAATCTTTCCCCTGCACCTGTCGCTATTATTTTTTCTCTAGAGGGTGTTTTTGGATCCATTGCAGCCTGGATAGTCTTAGATCAATATTTAAATGAATTTAAAATATTTGGAATAATAATAATTTTATCAGCAGTTATTTTCTCACAACTAGCTCCAATGTATGGTAAAAGAAAATATGGATGAAACTAATTCAGGTTACTCGAAACATGTTGGGGGGCTTAAGGGTAAAAAAATTGATAGTACTCTTTTTGAATACGAAACTGAGGTAAAGGAAATGCACCTAAATACTGCTGGTATGGCACATGGTGGTTTCCTTACTTTTATAGCTGACACTGGTATGGGTAACGCTGCACACCAAGTTGCTGGTAACAAAAGATGTGTAACAATTTCTTTGGAAATGAAATTTATATCTGCTGGTAAATTAGGCGACAAACTTATTGCTAAAGTAAAAGTTCAAAAGAAAACTAATACTTTAGTATTCTTAACTTGTGAGATTATTAGCTCGCAAGGAGTAGTAGCAGTTACCTCGGGGGTATGGAAAATTTTGAAAGTTGATAAGTAAATCAATTCGCTTTGGTTCTTCTATAATTAAAATATCCAAAAATAAAAAGAGTTATTAATGAAAATGGATAAATAATTGCTTTATTAGGTCTGTCTAAGTTTTCAATTTTAAATTCACTAATTACATCTCCTGTTTCCATTCCCATTTTTTTTGCTATTCCGTTCCATTTCAAATTATCAACTGTAATTCTACCATCGATATTTTTTAAAGTTATACCCGCATCTTCTAAAGAATACTGATTTTCAAAACTTTTTTTATCTATCACAAAAAGTCTATACCGATCCCCGTACTCTGTTCTCCTTGTTACTTTAACATGCACATCCCTATTCGGTTCAAACTCAATCAAACTAATTTGTTCAGCATTGAGTTGTTTATTTTCAAATTTTGGAGAAAATTTATCTAAAATATATCCTGGTCTAAATAATGACATAGCTATTACAATAAAAATAATAATTTCATACCATCTAAGTTTGTTTATAAACCAACCCTGTGTAGCTGAGGTGAATACCAAAATTGCTATCAGAGAAGTTGTAACAACTAAAAATCCATGCCACAAACTTTCTATACCAATTAATAATAATTCATTATTAAAAATAAATACTATCGGAAGTATTCCAGTTCTTAAACTATACCAAAAAGCTTGTATTCCAGTTTTGATCGGATCTGCTCTTGAAATTGCTGCTGCTGCATAAGATGCCAAACCAACAGGGGGTGTGACATCGGCCATTAATCCATAATAAAAAACATATAAATGAATTGCAATTAGTGGAAAAATATAACCAGAAGCATTTCCTACTTCTACAACTACCTGCGCCATCAAAGCGGCAACAACTAAATAGTTTGCAGTTGTTGGTAAACCCATTCCCAAGATAATACAAAGTAAGGCAGTGAGCACTAATAAAGTTATTATATTTCCTCCAGATATAGCTTCTACAATAACTATTAAGTTGTTGCTTAACCCGGTAGAAGCTACTGCACCGACTATTATTCCTGCAGTTGCTATAGCGATTGCAACGCTGATCATATTAATTGCTCCTTTTTCAAGACCGCCTACAACTTTGTTAAAACCTACTTTAAGGGCATTAGATAAACTAAGATCATTTTTCTTTGCGTCTAATAATTCTTTTACAAAAATTATTACCATTAATGATAATATTGAATAAAACACAGACGAAGCAGCTGTCCATCTTTCAACTAAAAGTAAATAAATGAGAATAAAAATTGGGATAAGAAAGTGAATTCCTCCTAAAAATGTTTTTCCCAATTTAGGTATTTCACTTTCGGGTAATCCTTTAATATTTAATTTCACGGATTCTAAATGTGAAATATAAAACAAAGCAATGTAGGAAATAACCGCCGGTAAAAACGCATGAGTAATAACAGTAAAATATGATATGCCTAAAAGTTCTGCCATAACAAAAGCTGCAGCCCCCATAATTGGTGGCATAATCTGTCCGTTTACAGAAGCAGCTACTTCAACAGCTCCAGCTTTGACTGGTGGTAAGCCAGTTTTTTTCATAATTGGTATTGTGAATGTTCCAGTAGTTACAGTATTTGCAACAGACGAACCAGAAATCAAACCGGTTAATCCTGAAGCTAAAATTGCTGCTTTTGCCGGACCGCCTCTCATTTTCCCAACTAAAGCAAATGCTAAATTTAAAAAATATTTTCCACCTCCGGCAACATCTAAAATTGCGCCAAATAATACAAACAGAAATATAAAACTGACTGAGACACTTATTGGTATCCCAAATATTGCCTCTCCTCCAAACCAATGATAACCCACTAATCTTGTCAGAGATAATCCTTGATGCGAAATAAGATTTGGCATTGATTGTCCAAATACTGAAAAAAGTAAAAAAATTAATGCAATAATTACTAACGGAATTCCAATGGCTCTTCGTGTAGCCTCTAACAAAAGAATAATTCCTAAAGATCCCAGTATAACTTCATAAGGTATAACAAAACCAAATAAATTTATTTTGGCCATTATTCCTTGTCGATAAACTAAGCCTTCATAATCAAAGAATATATATAATGTTGCTACTAAACCTATAATTACTAAGACAATATCAAATATAGATATTGGTTTGTCTCTACTTTTCTTAAGACCTGGATACGCTAAAAAACATAACGCTAATCCAAATGCAAGATGAACTGACCGTGCTGGTACATCAATTATCTTTCCGAAATCTAATATGAATGGTAAAGGAGATGCATACCAAAGCTGAAATAATGACCATGAAATAGCAATCGTAGCAACAAGTTTTAAATTCCAATTTTTTAATTTTCTTCTTGAACCGCCTTCTTCATCAAATCTTTCAAAAAAATTTGGTTTGTCTGGATCTGGTGCTGAACTCATTATGAGACAATAAAAAAAAAGGCCCAGTTAATCAACTGGGCCTTTTAAATAAATAGCTTACATTAAGCCTTTTTCTTTATAATATTTAACTGCTCCTGGGTGTAATGGTGCAGATAAACCATCTACGATCATTTTCTTTGGATCTAGATTGGCAAATGCAGGGTGTTGTTTTTTGAAATCATCAAGATTTTCAAAAACAGCTTTTACAACTGCATATACTAAGTCTTCTGGCACTGCTTCGCTTGTTACAACTGAAGCCATAACACCAAAAGTAGTTACATCTTTTTTAGAAGTTTTGTAAGTACCTTTTGGAATTGTTGCAAATGCGTAAAATGGGTTGTCAGCAACTAATTTTTTTACAGGGTCTGTATCTAAATTAATAATACTTGCGCCACATCCATCAGTTGATTGAGCAACACCTGCGTTTGGAACACCAACAGTATATCCAAATGCATCGATTTTTTTATCACAAAGTGCACCTGATTGTTCTGAAGAAGTAAGTTCAGATGTTGATCCAAAATAACCGGTATCAACTCCATGAGCCTCCATTAAAACTTCAAAAGTTCCTCTTTGACCAGATCCAGGGTTTCCTATGTTTACTTTTTTTCCTTTCAAACTGTTCCAGTCTTTTATTTTAGAACCTTTTCTAGTTATTATTTGGAATGGTTCAGGGTGAGCTGAAAAAACAGCTCTTAAACCATTAAAAGGTTTTACTTTATCAGGTCGAGTTCCATTATAAGCATGATACTGCCAGTCTGATTGTGCAACACCAAACTGAAGTTCGCCTTGCATGATTTGACCTATATTATAAGTCGAACCACCTGTGGAAGGAGCTGAACAACGTAATGCTTTATCTGTCCCCTTCTTTCTTCCATGCTCTGCAGATTGAATTTTTGCTACCATTTTGCATATAGCATTACCAACTTGAAAATAAACTCCAGTCGGTCCACCTGTTCCTATTGAAAAGAATTCAGCAGATTTTGCTATAGTTGTTAGAGGCAAACTGATTGCAAATAAAAACAACGCTCCAGAGATTGTTGAGATTATTTTTTTCATAATCTTCCTCCTTAATTATAATTAAATTAAGAAAATGTTATCAATTCGAAATACAATATGTAAGGGGGAAAACTTATATTGGACAGATTATGCAATCCATTAATTAGAGGTTTTTATGCCATTCAGCTAATTTTTTTGTTCCCTCAACAACATTTGGAGCGTATTTTTTTATTAGATCATCATCTAGTTTTTTGCTACCAGTAATATTTTTTAAAAATATATCGCCATCAAAATCAGTAAAGCTTAATCTTGCAAGCATTTTATCAGGTTTAAAACCAAAATCAGATCCAGGCAACAAAGCTACACCGGATTTTGAGAGAATATCATCGCACATTTCGCTTGAAGTCTTAAACTTTGAATTTAAAAATTCAGGCATTAAATAAAATCCCCCTTGTGGAGGATTAATTAATATTTTATTTGATTTTAAATTTGTATAAACATAGTTACCCACACTTTTTAAAATATTTGTAGTTTTAGATTTATAATCTTCATAATTTCCTTCATATGCTTCTACTGCAGCATATTGCACTGGGCTATTTACTGTAGAATATGATTCGCTTGCAAGAGTTTTTAATGCACTAATAAATTCTTTATTGCCACTTGGCGATGCAAAAAAACCTAGCCTCCAACCACCAGCACCACACCATTTGCTTAGCCCACCGCTTATAAATGTCCCTTCCGGATAAAACTTTGATATAGATAAGTAATTTTGGTCAAAGGTCAAATCTGTGTAAATTTCATCAGATAAAATTTTAATTTTATATTTTTTTGCAATCAATCCAATTTCCTTTAAATTTTTACAAACAGTTCCTGATGGATTATTTGGGGAATTAATTATCAATATTACATTTTTATTTCCAATGGATTTAATTTTTTTTTCTATATCTTCAGCTCTTGGAAACCAATTATTGTCTCTCGATGTCTGAAGCCAATGAACTTTGTTCTCTGCAATTTTTGCTTGAGGTTCATATGAAACCCAACTTGGTGCTGGCAAAATTATTTCACCATTAAACGCAACATGCATTAAAAGCATTGCCTCTTTGGATCCTGGAGTAATAATTATATTTTCTTTATCATAATGCAATCCAGTTTTTTTAAATAACGATTCTGAAATTGCTTTTCTAAGTTTATTTAAACCTTGCATTGGAAGGTAATCTTTTTTACTAGCATTTTCTTTCAATGCCAAGACTATTTTTTCTGGAATAGGAAATGGTGATTGACCAAAACCAAAGTTATAAATCTTTTTGCCTTTAAGAGATAATGTTTTTGCTTTTTCATTTATAGCTAAAGTGGCTGAAGGTTTAAGATCTCTTATATTTTTTTTTACAAAATCGTTCACAATTAATTAACTTACTACAGTTTAAATTTATTAAAATAGAACGTTTGACAAAGTGATTCGGTCATGATTTAATCATCTTTTGTTCTCGGTGCTAACCTATATATAGTATTTAAAAAAAAAAATAACACTAAACAATGAAATCTCAGTTAAATGAAATAATTGCAGTCCTGGGTCCGACAAATACAGGTAAGACACACATGGCAATAGAGAAAATGTTTGAGTTTAACTCGGGTATTTTTGGTCTTCCTTTAAGATTATTAGCAAGAGAGGTTTATGACAAGTGTGTAAAAAAAATTGGCTCTAATAAAGTTGCTTTAATTACTGGTGAAGAAAAAATTATTCCTAACACTGCCCAATATTTTATTTGTACAGTCGAAGCAATGCCAAAAGATAAAGTGGTTGATTTTATAGCTGTTGATGAAATTCAAATGTGTGGTGATAGAGAAAGAGGGCATATTTTTACTGATAGACTTTTGAATTTTAGAGGAGAGGTACTAACAATGTTTTTAGGATCTCAAGTAATGAAAAATATTGTATCACAAATAATCCCAGAAACACGTTTTATTGAACAGCAACGTTTCTCAAAACTTTCTTACAATGGACATAAAAAGATTTCAAGATTAGAGAGAAAAAGTGCGTTAATAGCCTTTTCGGTTGAAGAAGTTTATGCGATTGCCGAATTAGTAAGAAGACAAAAAGGTGGTGCAGCTGTTATTATGGGGTCTTTAAGTCCTAAAACAAGAAATTCTCAAGTCGAAATTTACCAATCAGGAGATGTTGATTATTTAGTAGCAACAGACGCAATTGGGATGGGACTCAATATGGATATTGAGCAAGTAAGTTTTTCAAGTTTAAAGAAATTTGATGGAAAAAAAATTAGGCGTCTTAGAACAACTGAAATTTCACAGATAGCCGGAAGAGCTGGCAGATATAAAGTGGATGGATCATTTGGCGTAACTGGCGGATGTGAAAATCTTCAATCAGACGAAGTTGAAAGAATTGAGAGTCACAAACTTGATGAAATTAAATTTTTATTTTGGCGAAATTCGGATTTGAATTTTAGTAGTGCAGAAGATTTAATAAGATCTCTTGAAAAAAAACCTTCAAGTAAAAACTTTTTAAAGATTTCGGACTCACTTGATGAAAATGTTCTGAAATATTTAGTAAGAGATAAAAAAATTAAATTTTCTAATAATAAATTGGGATTATTATGGGATTGTTGCCAGATTCCAGATTTTCAAAAAAAAGCTTTTACACATATAGATGTGGTTTCTAAAGTCTTTAATTTTTTAAATACAGGAAAAAATACAATACCGAATGATTATATGAAGATACAATTAAAAGGTCTTGATAAATACCGAGGCAACATAGATATGATATCTAATAAAATTTCGAATGTAAGAACCTGGTCATATGTCGCAAACAAAAAAAATTGGGTAGAAAATTCTGATTATTGGATACAAATGAGTAAAAATATTGAAGATAGCTTATCTGATAAGCTACATAATGAAATTACAAAAAGTTTTATCGATAAAAGAATTAGTGTTTTATCTAGAGGTCTTAAACAAGATATGAAGCTAAATACTGAGATTAATACAAAAGATGAATTAATAATTGACGGACAGCTTATTGGAAAACTAAAGGGTTTAAAACTAAGTTTGGAATTTACATCAGGTACATTAGATACCGATGTTAAATCCCTCAAGAAAGCTGCTAGACAGGGTATTTCTGAAGAATTAATCAGCAGAGTTAAAGAAATTATTAAGAATAAAGAGATAGAATTTAGTCAAAACTATAAAATAATCTGGAAAAATTACCCGATTGCAAAACTAAGAAAAGGTAATAATTACCTTCATCCTGAAATTGAAATTATAGCGGATGAAAACTTGGAAAATAGTTCTAAAGAGGAGTTGCTTAATTTTTTAAATATTTGGTTAAAAAGTTATATCGAGGAGGAACTTAAAGATTTAATAAATTTGATAAAATCTGAAAATAAAAATAAGTATTTAAGAGCGTTGTCATTCCAGTTATATGAGAGTAATGGGGTTTTAAAAAGGTCGAACATTGAGGATGTGGTAAAAGCAATATCAAAAGAAGATAGAAAACAATTTAGAAAATTAGGGATTAAAATTGGAAGGTATCATATTTTTTTACCAAGAATGTTGAAGCCAAAAGCGGTTTCATTAAGAATTCTATTATGGAAGTTTTATAACAGTTTTGTTGAAAATAGCGAGATTCCTAAATCTGGTTTAAACTTTTTAACTGATAATCAAAATAAATTTGATAAGAAATTTTTGCTCTTATGTGGATTTGAAAATTTTGGGAATTACTATATAAGAGTTGATATTTTGGAAAAATTATTCTTGAAAATTATAGATAATACAAAAAATGGAAAGTTTAAAATAAATTCTGAAATGATGAATCTATTGGGGTGTTCAAAAGAAAATTTTTATAAAGTGATGGGATTAATGAGTTACAAACGTGAAAAAAAGGATGAAGATACATTTTCTTATAAAGGATCAAGAAATACAAATAAAGTAAAATTTATCAAAAGAAAAAATAATCCATTTGAAAAATTATCCTCTCTTAATTTAAAATAATGCTTAAATTTTCTAAAACTGAAAATCCAAAAAATATTGAATTAATAAAAATAGTATCATTACTTGTTCATGCAGCAAAAATTGACGAGAACTACACAAATAAAGAAAGAGAATTAATAATTAATTTTATAAATAATTTTTCAAAAGAAGATAAACGAAATATCAAATCTTCTGAAATTTTAGAGGAAGCTGAAACATATGAGAAAGACTCTAATCATATATTAGAATTTACTAGAGAGATCAAAAAAATGGATTTAAAAATAAAAACTTTAGTTTTAAAAACACTTTGGCAAATCGTTTTGTCTGATAATAAATCTGGTATATTTGAAAGCAACTTAATTAGAAGAGTTTGTGGTTTACTTTATATACCTGATAAAATAAGTGGAGAAATAAAATTAAGTTTAATAAATAAAAATAAATAATGACATATTTTGTAAAAGATGAATGTATTAAATGCAAACTAATGGATTGTGTTGAAGTTTGTCCTGTAGATTGTTTTTACGAAGGTGAAAATATGCTAGTAATTGATCCTGACGAATGTATAGATTGTGGTGTTTGTGAACCTGAGTGTCCTGTTGAAGCAATTGTTCCAGATACAACTTATGAAAAAAATGATAAGAGTATGTGGTTAGATATAAATAAAAAGTATTCAAAGACATGGCCAAATATTGTGAAGAAAAAAGAACCACCTAAAGACTGGAAAAAGTATGAAAAAGAAAAAGATAAATATAAAAAATACTTTTCAGATAAACCTGGAGAATAAAAATGGGTAGAAAAAAAAAGAAAAAAAAGATTAAAGTTTTAAAAAAGAAAATTGAAAAGAAGGTAAATTTACCACTTAAAACTTCCTCTGCGGATCAAAAAATTGAGATTAAAAAAATTAAAAAACAACCGACCGAAAAAAAGATTTATGGTGTAAATGATTTTGTAGTTTATCCTAAAGATGGCGTAGGTAAAATTGTGAGTATTGAAAAAGCCAAGATAGGTGGTATAGAAAGTCAAAATTATAAAATTGAAATTGCAAAAGATAAACTTACACTTCAATTGCCTATTAATAAACAATCACATTTGAGACCAATATGTTCAACTCATCAAGTGAATAAGTGTATTTCGATTCTTAAAAGTAAACCAAAAATAAAAAGAACAATGTGGAGTAGAAGAGCACAAGAATATGAACAAAAAATAAATTCTGGAAAAATTTATGAGTTAGCTGAAGTGGTAAGAGATTTAAATAAAAATACAAATACTATTGCAGATCAATCCTATAGTGAAAGACAATTATTTGAAAAAGCTTACGATAGATTAGGGAGCGAATTTGAGGTCGTTTTAAAAATTTCTCAAGAAGATGTTAAAAAAAGAATGGATAAAGCATTAGGAAGAGAAGAAAAACCAGAAGAAATGCAATAAAAAAAACGCTCTTTCCGTGAGATTTGGAAAGAGCGTTTTTAGAGAAAACTATTTATCTTCTTCTTCTTCTTTTTTTAGCTTTCTTCTTAGCCTTTTTTTTCTTTTTTTTACGTCTTTTAGCCATCGTTATCTCCCTTTTTTTAAACAAATCGAAGTGATTCGTTAATTGTTTCAACTTTAAGTTTTTTTGAATAGATGTCAAACATAAACTAACTGGGGTTTTTTTAAAAAAAAATAAAAAAAATATTTTTTTATCTAAATTAAAAAGAACTTAATAAAAGCAAGTAAAATCAACGGTTATTTAATTATTTTTTAGATTTAGAAATAATAATTAAAAATAAAGATTTTCTAAATCTTGTTTATACTTTTCAATAATTTTTTTTCTTTTTAATTTAAGTGTTGGAGTCATTAATCCGTTTTCAATTGTGAATTCTTCTTCAATTAATTTAAACTTTTTAATTTTTTCTATTATTGATAACTTTTTATTAAAATTTTCGATAATACTTCTTATGGTTGAATCATTTTTATCTTTTTTTTCAACTACAATAAGTGCAACAAGATAATTTTTTTTATCTCCATAAACTAAACATTGTTTTATTTTTTCATCATTACAAATAGTATTTTCTATTTTGCTTGGTGAAATATTATCCCCACCATGATTAACAATAATATCTTTTTTTCTATCAGTAATTTTTAAATATCCTTTTAAATCTATCTCTCCAATATCGCCAGTATGTAGCCAACCATTTTTTAATATTTCATTTGTTTCTTTTTCTTTATTCCAATATCCAAGCATAACATTTTCTCCTTTAACCAAAATTTCACCATCATCTGCTATTTTTACTTGATTTGTTTTAAAAGGAGGTCCTACAGTTTCAACTTTGATATGACCCGGTAAGTTACAGCTCACCACTGGCGATGTTTCTGTCAATCCGTATCCTTGTAAAGTTGGTAAGCCAACTGCATTTAAAAATTCACCAACATTTTTATCAAGCGCCCCGCCTCCTGAAACAAAAGCCTGTAAATTTCCCCCGAACTGTTTTTGGATTTTTTTTCTCACTAAGTTTTGACATATAAAATTTATTAGTTTTTCATGAAATGTCAATTTCTCGTTATTTAATCTTTTTTTTCCTAATTTAATCGTTTTATCAATTAGCACTTTTTTTAGCCCAGATTGTTTATTTAAATTTACAGAAATTTTATTATATAAATTTTGATAAAATCTCGGAACAGCTGTCATTATAGTGGGTTTCGCAATAGACATATTTGATAAAAGCTTTTCTAAGCTTTCTGCATAGAAAACTTTGGCTCCGAGTAATATTTGTATAAACTGAACAGCGTGCTCATAGGAATGTGAAAGAGGTAACCAGGTTAAAAATACTGGATCTCGTTTATTTACTAATGGTTTCAGTAAATCGTAAGCACCTTCACAGTTAGCCAAAATACCTCCATGACTTAAAATTACACCTTTTGGATTGCCTGAAGTGCCGGATGTATAGATAATACAGGCTGGTGTATTTCGTTTTAAATTTTTGTTTATTTTTTTTTGGAAGTCCTTTTCATTTAGTATATCTGATATTAATAAGCTCTGGGTATCAATTTTTTCAAAAGAAATAATTTTTTTCACTTCAGGGTTAATAAAATTTTTTATTTTTTTAAATTGATTTTGATTTGAAACAATAATTAGAGAAGGCTTACAGTCGTTTAAAATATATTCATAATCATTTTCAGAATAAGTTGTGAATATTGGAACTGATATTCCGCCGGCATTCATTATGGCAATATCTGAAACTAGCCAGTAAGGTCTATTCTCAGAAAGTATTAGACATCTATCTCCATCATTTATTAAAGATTTTATTTTGTTAGAAAGTTTAAAAATTCTAGTTGTAATATCTTCCCAATTGTAGGTTGGCTTCTCAGGTTTCAGCCACTTTAAGAATGGTTTTTTTCCATCAATTTCTTCTGATTTTTTAAAGTATAACTCAACTAGGCTATTTATTTCTGATAATCTCATTATTTGGTGGGCGAAGAGAGACTCGAACTCTCAAGGTATTGCTACCATTGGATTTTGAGTCCAACGCGTCTACCAGTTCCACCATTCGCCCACACCCCCTAATTTATCTTTGTACAAACATTATCTTTTGAATTAATTTACTTAGCAACATAAAAAATGATAAAAAAAATATACGATAAATGTGTGGCTTGGGCTGGACACAGATATGCTAAGCCTCTTTTAGCTTTTGAATCTTTTATTGAAAGTTCATTTTTCCCAATACCGCCAGATGTAATGATAATTCCAATGGTGGTTGCAAAAAAAAATGAATTTATTCGTATAGCATTAATAGCTACAATTTTTTCTGTATTAGGTGCACTTTTTGGATATTTAATTGGTTATGTTTTTTTTAATGAGATAGGTATTAAAATATTTGAACTTTATGGATATGAAGATCCTAATTTCTTAAAAGATAAATTTTCTACAAAAGGTGGTTTTTTTTCTTGGTTAGGAATTCTTGTGACTGCTGGTTTTACTCCATTGCCCTTTAAACTTTTAACTATTTCGAGTGGCTTTATTCATTTTAATTTAATTTTTTTTATAATAATTTGTGTTTTAACAAGAGGGTCGAGGTTTTTTTTAGTGGCATTTTTAACTTATAAATTTGGTCAAAAATTTGGGCCTTTCCTCGAAAAGGAAGGTGCTAAATGGTCAGTTATTATAACTATTTTTGTTTTGGTTATAGCAGGTGGATTTTATTTTTTATTAAAGTAAAAAATGGAAAAAAATTTTAACAAAATTTTATTGGCTATTTTCGCATTCTCAATACTATCAATTTTTTCTGCTTATTTTATTGAATATGTTTTAGGTCATAAACCTTGCAAACTTTGTTTATATCAAAGATATCCTTATTTTGTTTCAGTTTTTTTAATTCTTAATATTCTCGTTTTAAAAAAATATGTAAAATTAACTTTATTAACTCTTGCTTTGGTATCTTTTTTTGGATCGGCAATTGCTTTTTATCATTTTGGTATTGAACAAGGTTTTTTCAATGAAGCGCTAATTTGCGAAGCTAAAAATTTTGATAATAATTTAAGTAAAGAAGAATTATTAAAAAATCTTAAAGAAAATACTATAAGTTGTAAAACAGTCACTTTCAGAGTTTTTGGCCTATCACTTGCTTCAATAAATACTATTTTATCATTTATATTATTCGCTATATTTACGAAATTGTATACAAATTATGAAAGAAACAAATAAAAAAACTTTAGAAGAAATTATAAGAGTAGATCATGCTGGTGAGAGAGGTGCCATTAAGATTTACGAAGGCCAACTTCTTGCTTTGAGCACTTTTAGAAAAGACGAAAAATTAAAGAAGTTGATTAAGGATATGAAAGAACATGAAAAAGAGCATTTTGAATATTTTGATAAAGAAATTCAAAAAAGGAATATTAAGCCAACAATATTTTTGCCTCTTTGGGATTTGCTGGGTGTAACACTTGGATTTGGCACAACATTGCTTGGCCAAAAAGCTGCTATGCTTTGTACTGCATCAGTTGAAGAAGTGATATGTGATCATTACAAAGACCAATTGGATAAGCTTGGGGATGATGAAAAAGAATTAAAAAAATCAATAAAAAAATTCAGAGAAGACGAAGATGATCATAAAAATATTGCTTATGATGAAGGAGCAACTAAGTCAGGTCTTTACTCTGTGCTAGATAAAATAATTCAAAATACTTCTAAAATTGCTATAAAAGTATCTGAGAAAATTTAATTAAGGTTCTAATTCTATATCCCAATATAAATAATCCATCCAACTTTCATGTAAAAAATTTGGTGGAAAATTTCTTCCATTTTTATGAAGATCATCAACTGTTGGGATAAATGGTTTTCTTTTTAGTCTCAAATCACATTTGCTATAAAGTTTTCCACCCTTTTTAACGTTACACGTAGAACAAGCGGTAACAACGTTCTGCCAGTCCGTTTTTCCACCTTTGGATTTTGGAAGTAAATGGTCAAATGTAAGATCTTTTTTATCACCACAATATTGGCACGTAAATTTATCTCTAAGAAAAACATTGAAGCGTGTAAAATTTGGATTTTCAGATGGTTTTATAAAACTTTTTAATGCAATTACACTTGGTAATTCCATTTCAAATGATGGGCTCCTCACTTTCCTTTTATATCTTGAAACAATACTCACTCTATTTAAAAAAACAGATTTAACTGCATCCTGCCAGCACCATAAAGATAGTGGATAATAACTTAGAGGCCTAAAGTCGGCATTCAAAACAAGTGCTGGACATTTTTCCAGTGGAATTTTTTCGCTTGAACTAATAATCATAATTTATGCTAGCTTATGAAAACAAAATTATCAAGTTATAAATTTGTTACACTTCATCAATTAATATTATAAATTTTTTTTTAAGAATTCTAAACCAATACTTAGGCCTTCTGTGGGAATACGATGCTCACAATTTTGAAAAATTTTTGTATTTATTTTAATTTTTTTACTAATAAAAAATTCTTTAGATGCTAAAAAATTATCCAAAGGCACAACCTGATCGATATCACCATGCATTAAATAAATTTCTGGTTTTGAAACTATATTCTTTTCTAAATGTTTTTGATTAATTATTTTACCAGAGTAACCAATTACACAACTAATCTTATCTTTTCTTTTAAGTGCTGTCTGCAATGATATCATACAACCTTGGCTAAATCCAACCAAAGCTATTTTGTTAATATTAATTTTATTTTGCTCTATTACTTCATCAATAAATTTGTTTAGTTTGTTTTCTGCCATCAAAGATTTTGAGAGGGTTTCTTCAGGTGTTTGATCCATTAAATCAAACCATTGGAAGCCAGAGGGATTAACTTTGCATATTTCAGGTGCGTCTGGACATAAAAATAAAGTTTTGGGTAAAAAATTTTTCCAGTAATTTGCGACAATAGAAATATCATTGCCATCTCCTCCGTAACCATGGCAAAGTATAACAGCGCTTTCCGTTGTCTTGGTTGAATTAACAATTTTTGTATTTAAAGAATATTTCATTAGTTATAGACCTATATGAAATTGTTAATCCATTCTATAAATTTTTCGTCCTCAAAATTAATATCTCCAATAATTCTAGCAAATTCATTTCCTTCTTTATTCAATAAAATAGTTGTAGGAACACCTCTGAGCTTAAATTGTTTAGTTAGCTCGAATTCTGGATCGAAATAAATTTTAAGATTTTTTAAATTTAAATCTCGATAAAATTTTCTAGTTTTATCTGTATTGGGTTTTTCTAAATTAACAGGATAAATAAGAATATGTTTATTTAAATAACTAAAATTATCTAATGAGGGCATTTCTTTTCTGCAAGGTTCGCACCAAGTAGCCCAGAAATTTATTACCTTAATCTTGCCATCATTTTTATTAACTTCGATATCTTTAAGGTAAAAATCCTTAAATTTTACCTGGGAAACTTGTAATGGATTTTTATGAAGAACTATATTATTGAAGGGTAATGGTTCAGCTGCATTTAAAAAATTGAATTTGAAAAAAACTAATAATATTAAAAACTTTAAAATATTCATACTTGAATAGGTTTAACATACAAAATGAAAAATAAAAATAAGACTGTTTGGTCAAATAGATTCGGAAAAACTAATTCTAAAAATTTTCAAAGAATTGGTTCTTCAATAAATATTGATAAAAGACTTTATAATGAGGATATTCAGGCATCGATTGTTCATGTGCAAATGCTAACAAAGAAAAAAATAATTCCAAGAAAAGATGGAATTAAAATAATCAAAGGGTTAAAAAAAATTAAAACTGAAATCGATAAAAATAAATTTAAATTTAAGGAAAAGTTTGAAGATATTCATCAAAATATTGAAAAGAGACTTTTTCAAATTATTGGTGACTCTGCAGGCTATTTACACACAGCGAGATCTAGAAATGATCAAGTTGTAACAGATTTTAAAATGTGGGTTAAAAAAGCTTCATTGGATATAAATGAAACAATTAATTTATTGATTAAATCTCTTTTAAAAAAAGCATCTGGAAATATTGACACTGTCATGCCTGGCTTTACACATTTAAAGAATGCACAACCAATTTCTTTTGCACATTATCTGCTCGCTTATGTTGAGATGCTTTATAGAGATAAAAAAAGATTTAAAAATAATATTAGTTTAATTGATGAATGTCCTTTGGGATCTGCTGCATTGGCTGGAACCTCATTCAATATTGATAGAAATTATACTGCTAAAAAACTTGGTTTTAAAAAACCTACTAGTAATTCAATCGACTCGGTTTCTGATAGAGATTTTGCCATAGACTTTTTGTCTGCATCTGCTACTTGCGCAATGCATTTATCTAGATTGGCTGAAGATTTTATAATCTTTAATTCAGAAGCTTTTAGTTTTATTGAATTCACTGATAAGGTTCTTACAGGATCGTCAATAATGCCCCAAAAGAAGAATCCAGACCCTGCTGAATTAATAAGAGGAAGAACGGCAATAAATTACGGAAATTTAAATTCTATGCTTACAATCATGAAGGGTCTACCA
>CACMHR010000015.1:0-18215 GCA_902613655.1 uncultured Pelagibacteraceae bacterium | reverse complement strand
ATTTTAAAGAAATGTGCTAAAGATAATTCAAATATAATCTATCTATCAAGTTCAAGAGTTTATTCGATTGAAAATTTATACAAACTAAAAAAAAAAGGAACAGTTAAAGAAAACTTTAACATAAACAATCCAAAGTCCATTTATGGATTTACAAAACTGAGTTCAGAGTTATTGATAAAGGAATATGCTTATTTACATAAAATAAAATACTTAATTAATAGAGTTGCTTTAGTATCTGGCCCCTGGCAATTTGGTAAAGAAGAACAAGGTTTTGTAAGTTTATGGTTATGGAGACATCTTAATAATTTAAAACTTAATTATATTGGTTTTAGTGGCACTGGAAAACAAGTACGTGATGTTCTTCATATTGATGATCTTTGTGAATTAATTTTGTTACAAATTCAAAAAATAAAAAAAATAAATAATAAACTTTTAAATGTTGGTGGAGGTAAGAAAAACTCAATTAATCTTTTACAATTAACCAAACTAGCAACTAACATAACTAAAAATAAAATTAAGATTGGAAAAATTAAAAAAACCTCATCTTATGATGTACCTTATTTTATTTCAGATTTAAGTTATGTAAAAAAAATTTATAAATGGGAACCTAAAAGAAACTTAAAAAAAGTTGTTGCAGACCTTTATTTTTGGATGTTACATCACAAATATATCCTTAAAAAATATTTTTAACTATTCTATCTAATTCAGAGGTAATTCTCTTCAGACTTTTTTTGTTTGAGAGACTATGGTCTCCATTTTTTATAACTACTATTCTTTTTTTAGCTTTTGTGAATAAGGCTAAAACTTTCCTCGAAAAAGAGACTGGAACTGCTTCATCCTTTTGACCATGAAACATAGTTACGTTTATTCTTAGACTTATTTTTTTTGATAAAACTTTATTTTTTCTCCCATCTTTAATCAATTGATAGGTTATAGGATATTCATATTGTTTTTGTTTATTATTTGGATCACCATGCTTAATTGTACTTATACCCTTCGAAATTATTTCCTGCCTTATTTTTTCTGGGAATTTCTTCCACATAAGTTTTTCCAAAAATTCTGGAGCAGAACCAATGCCTACAAAACCTTTAATTTGATTTTTAAAATATTTAAATTGATTCAATGAAATCCAGGCACCCATACTTGATCCAATCAAAATAAACCAGTTTTTTTTTACAATTTTTTTTATTGAGCTTGTAACATCATTAGACCATTCGCTTATATTTCCTCTGGTAAATTCTCCAGATGATTTACCATGCCCAGAATACTCTATTGCTAAAAATCCCAGTTTATTTTTTACAGCATATCTCTTAAAAGCTTTGGGTTTTTCTCCCTCAATATCTGACATAAAACCAGGAAGAAAAATTATATACAGATTTTTTTTGCTAAAATTGTCGATATATCTAAGCTTTTTTGTTTTTGATATTTTGAGATATTTAAATTTTTTCATATGAAGTTTATCCAACTAATCTGTTATTATATATATTTACCATATGTCATCTAAATTAAAAGTTTTACAAGTAATTCCAAAATTAGGTTATGGAGGAGCAGAAACAGGCTGTTATGATATTGCTCACTATCTAGCCGAAAAAGATTGTAAGTCGTATATAATTACAAGCGGCGGGCCTCTTCTAAAATTTATAAGAAAAGATAAAGTAAAAGTTATAAGACTTCCAGTACAATCAAAGAATCCACTATTAATTTTGATAAATACAATTCTAATTTCACTAATTATAATTTTTTTGAAAATTAATATTGTACATGCAAGAAGTAGAGCCCCAGCATGGTCATGTTTTTTATCCTGTTTACTCACGAGGACAAAATTTGTAACAACATTTCATGGTATTTATAATTTTTCAAATAGATTTAAAAAATTTTATAATTCAGTGATGGTAAGATCTAATTTGATTATTGCAGGATCTAATTTTGTTTTTAACCATATTCATGAAAACTATGGAAAACTTGTTACATCTCAAAAAAGACTATTAGTAATTTTTAGAGGTATAAATACAGAATATTTTGATAATTCAAGTATAACTAATGAGAAAGTAAAAAAATTCCGTTCTTCGATAAGTTTTAGTTCTGAAAAATTTAAAATACTTTTACCTGGTAGACTTACAAGATGGAAAGGTCAAGAAATGTTTATAGAGTCTTTAAATTTATTAAAAGAAAAATACAAAAAACTAAATTTTCAAGCGATAATTTTAGGATCCCACCAGGGAAGAAAAGTATATTATAAAAAACTAATATCAATGATCGAAAAATATAACTTAAAAAATGATATATTTTTTTTACAACATTTTAGCGAAATACCAGTTGCATATTATATTTCAGACATAGTAGTATCATCTTCAATTGAACCAGAAGCATTTGGAAGAGTTTCAGTCGAAGCCCAAGCAATGAGGAGACCAATTTTAGCAAGTAATCATGGAGGATCTAAAGAGACTATAATCGATGGTAAATCTGGTTTTTTATTTAAGAATAATAACCCCGTTTCTCTTGCAGAAAATCTAAATAGACTTATGGAAATGGATAAAGACAAGTTGCAATCAATCGGAAATGAAGGTAGGAAAAATATATTGAAGAAATTTGATGTAGAACAAATGTGCAATTCAACTTTTTTGGAATATAAAAAACTAATTAAATAAATGCCAAATATAACTTTACCAGATGGAAAAAAACTTAATTTCAAGAGCAATACAAGTGGTGTTGAAATTGCTGAAAAGATAAGTAAGTCACTTTCAAAGCAAGCTCTTATAATGAGTGTAAATGGTGAATTGAAAGATTTGAGCTTTTCAATCCAAAAAGACTCAACTGTTAAAATAATTACACATAAAGACAAAGAGGGTTTAGAAGTAATGAGACATGACGCTGCTCATATAATGGCAATGTCAGTTCAAGAACTTTTTCCTGGAACCCAAGTAACAATCGGACCGGTTATTGAAAATGGTTTTTACTACGACTTTGCAAGAAAAGAACCTTTTACAAGTGATGATCTTAAAAAAATCGAAGAAAAAATGTTAGAAATAATTGATAGAGATGTAAAAACTAGACGCGAGGTATGGGAAAGAGACCAGGCGATAAAACATTTTAAAAAGATAGGAGAAAATTACAAAGCACAAATTATTCAGAGTATACCTGAAAGCGAGGAATTATCTATTTATCATCATGGTGATACGTGGCATGATTTATGTAGAGGTCCTCATTTAGTTTCATCCAGTAAAATTGGAAAAGCTTTTAAATTAACAAAAGTTTCAGGCGCTTATTGGAGAGGTGACTCGAATAATGAAATGTTACAAAGAATCTACGGGACATGCTGGAGCTCCAAAAAAGAATTAGACGATTATTTAAATAGATTGGAAGAAGCTGAAAAAAGAGATCATAGAAAGTTAGGTAAAGAAATGGATTTATTTCATTTCAGAGAGGAAAGTCCTGGTGCAGTTTTTTGGCATGAAAAAGGATGGACTTTATTTCAAAGACTTATTGAGTATATGAGGTTAAAACAAAGATATGCTGGATACAGAGAAATAAATACTCCAGAATTACTAGACAAGACTCTTTGGGAAAAATCTGGACATTGGGATAAATTTGGCGACTTAATGTTTACATCAGAAACACCCGATGAAAAAGTTTTTGCGGTAAAACCGATGAACTGCCCTGGGTGTGTTCAAGTTTTTAATCAAGGATTAAAAAGCTACAGAGATCTTCCTTTGAAACTTTCTGAGTTTGGAAAAGTACACAGATATGAACCTTCGGGTGCTTTACATGGTTTGTTAAGAGTAAGAGCTTTTACTCAAGACGATGCTCATATCTTCTGTACAGAAGACCAGATAACGGATGAGTGTATAACTGTTACAAAATTAATTTTGGATATTTACAAAGATTTAGGTTTTAAGAAAGTTTTTTTAAAATACTCGGATAGACCAGAAAAAAGAGTCGGAGACGATTCTGTGTGGGATAAATCAGAGAAAGCTTTACTTGAGGCAATAAAAAAAACCAAATTGGAATATACTATTAATAAAGGAGAAGGAGCCTTTTATGGACCTAAAATTGAATTTGTTTTACGTGATGCTATTGGTCGTGATTGGCAGTGTGGAACACTTCAGGTAGACCTAAACTTACCGAAAAGACTTGGTGCTACTTTTGTAGATAAAGATGGAGCAAAAAAAACACCAGTAATGTTACATAGAGCATTATTTGGCTCCTTAGAAAGATTCATTGGAATTTTAATTGAAAACTATGCAGGAAAACTTCCATTTTGGCTATCACCATTACAAGCAGTTGTGTTACCCATTGCCGAAGAACACAATGATTATGCAAAAAAAATATTTGAAGACCTCTTCAAAGAAGGTATAAAATGCGAAGTGGATTTAAGAAATCAAAAAATAAATTATAAGATTAGAGAACACTCTCTATCTAAAACACCTCTTATTTTAATATGTGGAAAAAAAGAAATTTCAGACAAAAGTGTTACTATAAGAAGTTTAGGTTCTGAAAAACAAGAAAAGATAAAATTCACTAAAGCTATAGAAAAAATTAAAATGCTAAACAATCTCCCAATTAAATAAGTGCACAAACCAAAATCAAATTATTTCCAGAGAAGAACAAAATTTCAAGGCCCTAGAACTAATGAAAGAATTAGAAGTCTTGATGTACAAGTAATAAATAGCACAGGGGAAAATCTTGGAGTTTTACCTATAAAAAAAGCAATTGAAGCCGCCAAGGGAGAAGGGCTGGACCTAATCGAAATATCACCAAATGCAAATCCACCAGTTTGTAAAATAATGGATATTGGAAAATACAAATATGATTTGCAAAAAAAAGCTAATAAAGCAAAAAAAAATCAGAGAATTTCTAATTTAAAAGAATTAAAACTCAGACCTGGAACAGAAGTACATGATTATAATTTTAAAATTAAAAACGCTAAAAAGTTCCTAACCAAAGGTGACAAAGTAAAATTTACTGTTAAGTTTAAGGGCAGAGAAATGCAACACATTCAGCTGGGTAAAGATCTCATGGAAAGAATAATTACTGATACAAAGGAAATAGGACAAGTCGAGGTAAGACCCAAATTTGAAGGCAGACAAATGATAATGATAATTCAGCCTAATTAGCTTGGATTAAAAAAATCTTGATAAGGAAAAACAATCTATATATAACTGCTTGACCATGCCAAAATTAAAAACTAAGAGCTCAGCGAAAAAAAGATTTAAACTTACAAAATCTGGTAAAGTTAAAATGCCCCAAGCAGGAAAGAGACATGGTATGATTAAGAGAACAAATTCTCAAATAAGAAAACAACGAGGAACAACTATAATGACTAAACAAGATTCTAAAATAGTAAAATCTTATATGCCATATAGTTTAAGAGGCTGATATGTCTAGAACTAAAAGAGGAGTAGTAAGTAGGGCACGGCACAAGAAAGTTCTAAAATTTGTTAAGGGTCAATTCGGAAGAAGAAAAAATACAATTCGTGTAGCTAGGCAAGCAATGGAAAAAGCCATGCAATATGCCTATAGAGATAGAAGAGCAAAAAAAAGAGAATTTAGATCACTTTGGATTCAAAGAATAAATGCAGGTGTTAGGGAAGAAGGAATGACATATTCAAAATTTATTAGTGGTTTAAGCAAGTCAAAGATAAAATTAGACCGAAAAGTTTTAGCTGATTTAGCTTATAATAATCCAGAAGCTTTCAAATCCCTTGTTAAAAAAGTTCAGTTATCAATAAAATAAAATTGTTTTTTCTTACACAAAGTTAGAGTAAAAACTAACCAATGGTAGATTTACGAGAATTAATTCAGAAAGTATCACAAGCAAAAGACAAGTTAGAATTGCAAAATCTTAAATCTCAATTTTTAGGAAAAAACAGTCAAATTAATCTGGAATTTAAAAAACTTGGTTCGCTTGATGAAAATGAAAGAAAAGTTCGAGCTTCTTCATTAAATAATGAAAAACAAAAAATTACCGAAGCCATTAATAACAAATTTAAAGAATTAGAAAATTTAGAAATAAACCAAAAACTACAAAAAAATAAAGTTGATGTAACTTTACCAGCTCGGGAAAGACCAAGTGGTAAAATACACCCTGTTTCACAAGTAATCGACGAGATCTCATCAATATTTTCAGAAATAGGTTTCTCTGTAGCTGAAGGGCCAGATGTTGAAAGTGAATATAATAATTTTACAGCTTTAAATACTCCAGAAGATCATCCAGCTAGAGATATGCACGATACTTTTTATTTAGATAATAATAAAAAAATATTGCTTAGAACACATACATCACCAGTTCAAATTAGAACGATGTTAAATGGTAAGCCTCCATTTAAAATTATTGTACCAGGCAGAACTTATCGTTGTGATAGCGACCAAACTCATGCACCAATGTTTCATCAGCTTGAAGGACTACACATAGACAAAGATATCACCATGGGTCATTTAAAAGGATGTTTAGACTACTTCATTAAAGAATTTTTTGAGGTTAAAAAGATTAAAATGCGATTTAGACCTAGCCATTTTCCATTTACTGAACCTTCAGCAGAAGTTGATATTGGCTATAGATTAGAAAATGGAAGAATTATTGTTGGTGAGGGTGATAAGTGGCTTGAGATATTAGGCTGCGGGATGGTTCATCCAAATGTTTTAAAAAATGTCAAAGTTGATACAAAAAAATTTCAGGGTTATGCATTTGGAATGGGAATAGATAGACTTGCAATGTTAAAATACGGAATAAACGATCTTAGATCTTTTTTTGAAGCTGATTTTCGATGGTTAAATTATTTTGGATTTGACCCTTTAGATGTTCCAACAAACTATAGAGGTCTGAGCAGATGATAATCACTTTATCCTGGCTTAAAGATCATTTAGTTACTAATGCAAATTTGGGAAAAATAATAGATAAACTTACTGATATTGGCCTTGAAGTCGAGGGGATAAAAGAAAGTCAAAGTGAACTATCTGCTTTTAAAATTGCAAAAGTTTTAAAAGCAGAAAAACATCCTAATGCAGACAAACTAAAACTTTGCGAAGTCAGTTTGGGTAACAGTAATACCTATAAAGTTGTTTGTGGCGCTGCAAATGCTAGAGACGGCCTGATAACTGTTTATGCGCCTCCCGGAACAATAATTCCCAAAACAAAAATGAAAATGAAAGTAGCTAAAATCAGGGGCGTAGAGTCTCATGGCATGTTGTGTTCTGAAAGTGAACTTAATATTTCAGATGAAAGTGATGGAATTGTTGAGCTGAAGAATAGAAATAAGGATATTGGAAAAAACTTTTTTAAGAGCAAAGGTGAAAAGTCAATAGATTTATCAATAACACCAAACAGACCAGATTGTTTAGGGGTTAGAGGAATAGCCAGAGACTTAGCTTCAACGGGTTTAGGAAAACTTTCTAATCTTAAAAAAATCAAATTTAAACAAAATTTTTCTCAGCCTATGAAAATTTCTATTACAAAAGAAAAAAATCAGGGATGTATGTCGTTTGGTGCTTGCTATATAAGAAACATAAAAAATAAAGAAAGCCCAAAATGGTTAAAAGAAAAAATAATTTCTATTGGTTTAAAACCAATATCCGCAGTTGTTGATATTACAAATTATGTAATGTTGGATCTAAATAGACCTCTGCATGCTTATGATGCAAATAAAATAGATAAGGAAATTATAGTACGAAATTCAAGACCTGAAGAAAGCTTCGAAGCATTAGATGGTAAAAAGTATAAGCTTAAAAATAACATGTGTGTTATTTCTGATAAATCAGGCGCGTTAGGACTGGGGGGAATTATTGGAGGTACTCGTTCAGGAACTGAATTTGAAACAAAAAATATACTATTAGAGTCGGCGTATTTTTATCCATCTTCTGTAAGAAGGACCGCCAACTCTTTAGACATTGATACTGATGCAAAATATAGATTTGAAAGGGGAATTGATCCAAATTCTATCAAAGAAGGTCTCGAGTTAGCTACAGGTCTAATTATTAAAATTTGTGGAGGAGAAGCAAGCAAATTTTCTTTAGTTGGTAAAACAAATATAAATAAGCGAATAATTGAAATCGATAGTAATAAATTTAAAAAAGTTATAGGAATTCCAATCTCGCCGAGCGAAACTAAAAAAATACTTAATTCATTAGGTTTTAAAACAAAAGTTTCAAAAAAGAATTTTAAAATCGAAATTCCTTCTTGGAGGCCAGATGTAAAGCAAGACATAGATATTATAGAAGAACTTATAAGAATAAAAGGTTTTGATAAGATTTCATTAATTCATCCAGAGAGAAAAAGATCAAGAGAAACTCTAAATTTTAAACAGAAATTATTTCACCTTTCTCAAAGAGCTGTAGCTAGCAAAGGTTATTTAGAAGCAGTGACCTGGTCCTTTACAGACTCACGTATAGACAAGCAGTTCTCTCAAGGAAAAAAAGAAATAGAAATATTAAATCCAATTTCAAGTGACCTAAATGTATTAAGAAGATCAATATTTTCAAATTTAATTATTTACTTAAAAAAAAACCAGGACAGAGGTTATCCAGATCTTTCATTATTTGAAATTGGACCAACTTTTTCTGGCAACAAACCTGGAGAACAACAGACCGTTTTAGGTGGCTTAAAATCTGGTGTCGCAAATCGGAAAAGCTGGGATTCAAGAGCTCGAGATATAGATGTATTTGATGTTAAAGCAGATGCGATAAAAACTTTAGTTGAGCTCGGAATAAATGAAGATGATTTGTTTATAAGTAACAATACACAAGACTATTATAATCCAGGAAGATCTGGCTCAGTTAATCTAAAATCATTAAACGGACCACAATTAGCTTTTTTCGGAGAAATACATCCAGGTATAGTTTCAAATCTAGATTTAAAAGAGGGAAATATTTGTGGATTTGAGATTTTTTTGAAGAATATACCAGAACCTAAAAAAAAATATAGACTAAACAAAAGAAACTATTCAGTTTCTGAATTTCAAAAATCTGAAAGAGACTTTGCTTTTGTTATTGATAAAAATTATAAAGCAGGAGATGTAGAAAAAATCATAAGCGAGGCCGACAAGAATTTAATTAAAAAAGTTTTAATATTTGATGTCTTCGAGGGCGGTAATATGCCCGAGGGAAAAAAATCAATAGCTGTGAACGTAACAATTCAATCCATGGAAAAAACTCTTTCAGAAAAAGATTTAAACGAAGTAAGTCAAAAAATAATTAATCTTGTCAAAACCAAGACTGGTGGAACAATAAGATCCTAATGTCAGATATCAACAAAGTAAGAAATTTTGCGATTATCGCACATATCGACCATGGAAAGTCGACAATTGCTGACAGAATGATCCAAACATGTGGTGGTCTCTCAGAAAGAGAGATGAAAGAACAAGTTTTAGATTCTATGGATATTGAAAGAGAAAGAGGAATTACTATTAAAGCCCAAACGGTTAAATTAAATTATAAATCAAAAGATGGGAATACATATAAATTAAATATTATCGATACACCTGGACATGTTGATTTTAGTTATGAGGTAAGTCGTTCGTTGCTTGCTTGTGAGGGTTCCGTACTAATTGTTGATAGTTCTCAAGGAGTTGAAGCACAGACTTTGGCGAACGTATATCAGGCTCTAGACTCAGATCATCATATTATTCCAGTATTAAATAAAATAGATTTGCCGGCCTCAGATGTAGAAAAGGTAAAAAAACAGATCGAAGATGTAATCGGGATAGATACTTCGAAAGCTATCTCTTGCTCTGGTAAAACAGGAGAAGGCATCCAAGAAATTTTAGAAACAATTGTAAAAGATCTTCCTGCACCAAAAGGAAATTTGTCATCAAAGCTTAAATCTTTATTAGTTGATAGTTGGTACGACAGCTATCTTGGTGTTGTAATACTGGTTAGAGTTATTGATGGCAAGATAAGAAAAGGAATGAAAATTAAATTAATGTCTACAAATCGAGACTATCAAATTGAAAAAGTTGGTATTTTTACACCTAAAGCCCAAGACATTGACGAGTTAAGTGCTGGCGAAATAGGTTTTATTATTACCGGTATTAAAAGCCTATCAGAAACTAAAGTTGGAGATACAATATGTGACAGTAACGATCCAATTGAAAAACCTTTACCAGGATTTAAACCAAGTAAGCCTGTTGTTTTTTGTGGTTTATTTCCGGTTGATAGCTCAGAGTATCAAAAACTTAAAGATGGGTTAGCAAAATTAAAATTAAATGATTCTAGTTTTTCTTATGAAGCAGAATCATCTAGTGCACTAGGTTTAGGTTTTAGATGCGGATTTTTAGGATTGTTACATCTAGAAATAATAACTCAAAGACTTGAGCGAGAATTTGATATTAATTTAATAACTACTACCCCAGGTGTAGTTTATAAACTAAAAAAAATTAATAATGAGACAGAGGATCTTCAAAACCCATCTTCTATGCCTGATCCTTCACAAATCAAATATATCGAGGAACCATGGATTAAAGCTACAGTGATTACTCCAGATGAGTACTTAGGATCAATAATCAAAATTTGTCAGGATAAAAGAGGTATCCAAAAAGATTTATCATACTCAGGAAATAGAGCAGTTTTAGTTTATGAATTGCCACTTAATGAAGTTGTTTTCGATTTTTATGACAGACTAAAATCTATGACGAGTGGATATGCAAGTTTTGATTATGAAATAACAGGTTATAAAGAGGGGGATTTAGTCAAACTTGGTATTTTAGTTAACAACGAACCTGTCGACGCCTTGTCCATGATAATACATAAAGAATTTGCGCAAAGTCAGGGAAGATTAGTCTGTGAAAAACTCAAAGATTTAATTCCAAGGCACAATTTTATGATTCCTATTCAAGCAGCTATAGGAGGAAAAATTATAGCAAGAGAAAGCATAAAGGGATTTAAAAAAGATGTTTTAACAAAAATTCATGGCGGGGGAGCAAGAGACCGTAAAAGAAAACTTCTCGAAAAGCAAAAGAAAGGGAAGAGCCGAGCCAAACAATTTGGAAGAGTTGAAATACCACAAGAAGCTTTTATTGGAGTTCTAAAAATAAATAAGGAAAATTAATTTTTTAACTCTTTTAGAACTTTGTCAGAAATCGTATTATCTAAATCATACCAAATTGGTAAGCATAAATGTCTTTTTGGAATTTCTTTGTTTCTACCTAAAGCGTAATCATAAACTTTTGAAGTAGTAGTTTTTATACCCGGAAACACTTTATCAATATTTCCATTTGGGGAAATAATCGTAAACTTATAGTAATTTCCAAGATTTGAATTTTTATTTTGATCGATATATTTTATTTTTGCTTTTTCACATTCTTCAATATATTTTTCTGCAATTTTAGACTTATTCTTAATAATTGTTTTGTATTCATTAACAACAGAAAAGATCATGAGAGCTTGCATTTCCGACAGTCTTATATTGCAACCAATTGGCATTTTTTGTTTAAATCTGTCGTATGCTGTGAAATCTTTTAAAAGTCCTCCTATTTTTTCATTATTAGTGACAGCAACCCCTCCTTCTCCAGCAAATATAGCTTTAGTAGAATAATAAGAGTAAACCCCCGCATCACCAAATGTGCCTGCAAATTTATTATTTAAAGTTGAACCAAAACTATGAGCAGCGTCCTCTAAAAGTAAAATATTTTTTTCCTTACAAAATTTTGATATTTTTTCAATGTCAGGATTTATAATGCCACCAATATCACTAAGCATAATCACCAAATTATCCAAATTACCTTTATGATTATTTATTGAATCTTTAATATCTTGAATATTTGGCATTAAAGTTTCTAAACGACAATTAATATAATTAACAATTTTGTAACCCGCCGTTCCACAGATTGTTCTAACCCCATACATTGTGTTTGATTGAATCATTATCTCGCTTCTACCAAAGTACTCTTTAAAAATTAAAAGCAAAGCGACTAACCCACTCCCATTAGAGTTCACTGGAATTGCATTTTTTACTCCTGCGATAGTTTTTATTTTATTTGATAATTTGTCTATCCACGGTCCCTCAGATAGATTACCTGAATTAAAAATTTCATCTTGATTTTTTTTAAAAAATTCAATCGCACTTTTTGGTATCTTAACTAATCCCATTTTTAACTCACCTTTTTTTGTTGTTCTTCCCAAACTGTTTCATCAATTAAATTATTAAATTTTTCAGTAATTTTATCGATTTTAAAAAATTTTCTTGGATTTTTTTTATATATTATTCTGTAAAATTCTGGTGCCAAGCTAAATGCCAAAGTAAATTTACCAGGAATAACTGACCAAACATTATTATGAATATTTGACTTATTTATATGAAAAAGATAATTCCTGTCCTCTTTTTTCGAAATAATCTCATTTTTCACTCCAACATATTTATTTAGTATTTCTATCCTAGGATTTAATTTTTTATGCTCATCAATCATATATTCAAAATAATTTTCTACTTCTTCTCTTTTAGATAGACTAATGCCTCCAATCATCCCAAAAGAAGATCCTTTAGTAATTATATTTATACATTTTTTTGCATAATAATCTAATTCTACAAATGATTTTGTACTAGGTGGGACATTTTTAACTACCGCAATCGGCGCAAAAGACTTTCTTACTTTTATATTAGTAAATTTTTCAATATTTCCACCTGTACAAATTACCATTTTCTTTCCTTTAATTTTAATATTTTTGCATATCACCTCAACTTCATCCTGATTATTCTTAATTTCTAAAAGTTCATTATCAGTAAAAATTTCTAATCCTCTATCAACAGAAACGCCTATAAGATCTTTAAGCAAATTTCTTGAATTAGTTGTAAAGTCAGTACTCTTGATTTCATGAAATTTTTTATTAGACAATAAAACTTTCAAAAAATTTTTTAAAATTGGAATATAATATTCTGATGTCACGCTTTCTAAAATTCCAGCTCTTTTACGAAGCCAGTCATGATTGCGTATTCCCTCTATTAAAGATACAGATCTAGCAACAGAATAAATCCAGGAAAGTATAAATTTTCTACTTCCCAGTCTATATTTGAAATTAATGTAGTTTTGATTAAACCAGGTGTTTTTATTTTCGTTAATTTTTAGTCCTTTTTCAGATGGAGATAAATTCATATTAGGAAAACTAGAATAAAATTCCAATATATCATCAAGAGAACCGAGAATATACTTCAATGTCTTCATGTCATCTTTTACCAATGTGTACAGCGATCCAGTATGAACCCACTCATGAAATTCTTTTGTAGCCACAGATGCTAATTTTTTATTTTTTTCTATAAGAGCCACAGAGTAGCCTTCTCTGGTCAAAATTTCAGCAATTGAGATACCAGCAACACCTCCACCAACTATTATCCAATCAAAATTTTTCATTTATTTATTATTTCTTCATCGCTAAAATTGTTTTTGTTATTCCATCTTCTAGCTTAACAAATTTTGAATTTTTGATATTTAAAAATCTATTTAGTTTATCAAATTTACCACTTGATTTTTTTGGATCAAATTTATCTAATTTCTTTTTAATTACTCGAGGACTTACCCTTAAATTTTTTTTAATTATATTGAATAATCTATTAATATTAATTGATTTTCCTGTTCCAACATTCATTACACAATATGATTTTTGTTTCTGAAGTTTTTTCATTGATAAAAACATTACTTTAACGATGTCATCTATATAAACAAAGTCTCTTGTCTGATAGCCACCATTTATTATAATTTTTAAATTTCTTTTCATTCTATTAATAAAAATTGGAATAACTGCAGAATAAGGACTGTGAGGATTTTGACCTGGGCCATATACGTTAAATAATCTTAATCCAACAGATGGTATCTTAAAAATATTAAAGTACATCTTAGCATAATGTTCGATAGTTAATTTATCTTGTGCATACGGTGACGTAATAGAAAATTTTTCAATTTTATCATTTCCCACAGGAAGATTTCCGTAAATAGCAGAGGAAGATGCATAAACCACTGGAACAGAAAAGTGATTTGCTAAATCAAATACTTTAAGAGTGCTTTTTAAATTATTTGAGCTACTTGAGTAAAAGTCTTTTAATGATTGAGGAACAGAAGATTGAGCTGCTAAGTGAAAAATACCATCTATTTTATTCGTATAGAGTTTTTTAATATTCTGAATTTTTTTTCTAATTAACCTTTTTCTCAAATTTTTTGGTAGGTTGTTTATACTTCCTTCTGACAGATCATCTACAAGAATTAAATCATACTTCTTGTTCATTTTTTTTATTAGGTTTGAACCTATAAAACCAGCGCAGCCAGTAATTAAATATTTACCCTTTTTCATTTAATTTAATTATTAATTTCCAATAATGTTTGAAATTTGTCTAAGCATACTTTCTTTAGTAGGTAATTTATTATTTCTGATGTCTTCTTGAACCTTTTTATAGTTTTTAATTATATCATTAACCGTTTTTTCAAATGAACTTAAATCTCTTTTACATACAAAAATACCTTTTTTATTATTTACAACATAAGAAATTTCCTCAAAAACTATAACAGGCCTATCTCTGGATAAAGACTCGTCGACCACATAAGGATAACCTTCAGTATAAGAGGGTAGCACAGTTATATTATGATCATCATAAACATTTTTTAATGAATTTGGATCAGAAATATATCCTAACATTCTAACATTCTTTTCTTTTATATTATGATTTTTAGGGTTACCTACAATAGAAAGCTCCGAGTCTAAATTAGTTTTTTTAAATATTTCTAAAAAATTAAAAATACCTTTTTCTGCGCTAAGTCTTCCTACATATAAAAATTTTACTTTATCAAGTTCTGGTTCTTTTTTATTTGCAAACCAATTATTATCTAACCGCGAAATTGAGATTAGGTGAGATTCCTTTTTAACAAGTCTTTTATTACAAACTATAATTTTATCTGCTTTAGTACACACAATAAACATTAAATGAAAAATCCACACAGACCAGCTTCCTAGTATATACTTCCACTCTTCATGCCCATCACTCCAAAGATATAAAATTGTTTTTTTTCTAAACAAAAAAAGTATCAACATTGTTAAAAATGTATAAGGCGTTATGGAAATTATTAAAAATTTTGGATTATTTTTAAATGTTCTTAAGACATTACTTATAAAACTAATTATATTTGATGAAATTTTAATATTTTTTAAATTTAATTTTTGACCACCTCTTTTTTTAGATTTTCTTACAATATATTCTACATCATAATAATGGCTTAGGCCTTCTGGTAAAACTTTTAAATCTAAATTATCGCAAAAAATCGACTCACCATCTTTAAGCATTTTCTCATTATTAATTATAACCAGATTTTTTTTCTTCATTTTAGATTTAATGTTCAAAGTTTATATCTTAAATATAAGGGATAGAACAATATTTAGATGATGCAATTATTTGATATTTTTAAAAAATTTATATAAAACTGGTTTTTTCTTTATTTAAAATATGGAGAGATGGCTGAGTGGTTGAAAGCGCACGCTTGGAAAGTGTGTAAACGGGAAACCGTTTCGTGGGTTCGAATCCCACTCTCTCCGCCATTATATCTCAAATTATTTCTTAACAATTAATCTACTAATTGGCATTACAAATCGACCTTCTTGTTTTGATACTAAGAGTAGTTTAGATAAATCTGAAAGCATTGTCTTTCGAAGCTCAGGCGATAAAATAAATGAAGCATAAAAAAATCCTGCTGCGGTTTCTGAAACTTCAGCAACAGGTCCTACCAAAGATACTACATTATTTTCGATACTAACATCAGCAGACGGAAAAGCTTCACCAACTAAATGCTCTAAGCTTTTTGTGCTTCGTATTCTAGGATCACCCAAATCAATCTCGCCATACCTAGGTAGCTTAGCTTGGACGTATTTATAGATTAATTTGTATACATCATTATATCCTGGTGCTGCATCCATAGGTCCATTGACCAATGCTGCAAACTTTCCACCTGAGGACAGTACACGACGTATTTCGTTTAACACTGGAGTAATCGGGTTCATTAATGTCAAAGCCCAATGGCACAGTACAACGTCTATTGAGTTATCATTAATACCCTCTAAATTTTGTGCTTTTAACTCAAACAGATCAACAGAACCTTTTGGTAGACGCACCTCAGCCAGTTCTAATTCCTCAGGACTTATATCTGCTCCTTTTAATTTAAAGTTTTTATTACGGTCGTATAAAATTTTTAGTAATGGTCCTGATCCACAAGCTAGATCCAGTACACGGATACCATCAACATCAGGCACTATTTCAGCTAACCATTCATAACTATTGCGTCCAGCCTTATCGCGGCATGAACTTGCACACTTTTCTGTGAAACCTGCATTATTTTGATGTACAGTTTTTAGATGGGCGAGTAGCGCTTTATTATCTGGCTGTTGATTGTTAGCAATACTGTCAGTCCAGATTGAGTTAAGGCCGTTCTGAGCATTAACATTTTTATTTGTCATCAACAGGCCAACAAATTGGATTTAGTGGGCTAGCAGCAATTTCACCAGGTTTTACATTTGGCATGAACTTTTGCCAGTCCCCAGAAACCATTGTAGGAGCGTTTGTAACTCGAGCTCCATCTCTGAAATAAGTATTGGCTAGAGCCACTCGGCTACGATTTGTGCGATTCCTTGATGCAGTATGAAAATTTAAATTGTGATGAAAGCTAACTTCGCCTAACTCAAATGGGGTTTCATTCACTGTGACGCTATTTTTTTTAAAAACTTCAGACACTCCACGGTCATAGCCAGTACCAGTTTTTTCAAATGTAACAGCATTAACCAACTTATGTACATCTAACGGATAGGCGAAAGAGAGCGGACCCATCTCAATTGGTGTTGGTTGTGCTGGTACCCAAGCAGTGACTACATCATTAGTATCTAATGGAAAATGATGGTCATCATAGTGCCATGGTGTTCTACCACAACCAGCTTGTTTTGCTAAAACGTTATCATGGTAGAGTCTAACTGCCGGGACCCCTAGAAGATTAGCTGAAATTTTTCCAAGCCGTGGAGATAATACGTATGAACGTATAAGTTTGTTTTTAGGCCATGCCATTTCAAGACTAAGGAAACGGTCATGTGCTTCTCTATCAGGATCAACATTAAATTCTTTTTTAAGCAGTTTTATTAATTCACCCCTTAGCTTTAGCACGACACCAGGAGAAAAAACTTTTTTGAGTTTTATAAAACCATTTTTTTTAAAGAAAGCGATTTGATCATCGTTCAAAGGGTAAGTCTCGTTCAATTCCGAGATAACTTCATCATCACTTGGAATTGTAACGTTTGGTAAAGGATCAGCGGTTACTATCGGATCTTTTTTAATATCATTTTCTGCTAGACCAACATACCAGTCCCACCAGGCCTGGTTGTCTTTATCCCAGGGTTTACTGATATCGGTGATATCAGAATTATTAGAAATTAACTTCTTTTGAGACATTTTCATAAAAAAATTATACTGTTTTTTTTGCAATTAGTAAGTGCGTATTTTTAAACATCAAAACAAGAACAGTGTGGATAAAGTATTTTATATTAAGATAAAAAGTTTAGAAAATGCTATAATTATAACGAATCGAAAGGGGTTATATGAGTGGATTAGAAATATTGATAGTAGCTGTCGTAATATACTATTTAGCTACTTAAATTATCTTAAAGTTTAAAAACTAAAATATATATTTATCGCCAAGATAAAATAGAAAACCTACGGCTAATCCAAATAATATCCAATGCATCTAAATCCTTTTTATACTAGTAACTTTTAATTTAGCAGTTCTTTCAATTCTTTCTATAGCTTTTTTGGCATCCATAATAACAACTTTTTTCATTGGCCCATAAGCATGTATAATTTTTCTATTAGACAAAGCCACAGCTACATGTCCTTTCCAAAAAATTATATCATTTTTTCTTAAATTTTTTAATTCGATCCTCTTTTTTAAATATTTTTCTTGATCTCCCGAGTCTCTTGGAAAAAATTTATTATTATAATTAAAAAAAACCTGAACTAATGCAGAACAATCAATTCCTTTAAAACTTTTTCCTCCCCAGAGATATTTAGTATTCTTAAATAATCTAATATCCTTAAAAATATTTTTATTTTTATGAGATACCTTTTTTATATCTGATAATTTAATCCAATAATTCTCAAATTTTCCAAACTTACCTTTTTTTTCAATAATGTTTAATCGCGAGTTGAACGACAGGTATTTGCTAATTTTATTTTTTATACTAGGGGTGCTGTACAGATTTGCTTTTAAAATAAA
>CACMHR010000014.1:0-18761 GCA_902613655.1 uncultured Pelagibacteraceae bacterium | reverse complement strand
AAATCATAAATATTTTTTCTAACAGCAATATGATTATCCTTTATTAAAATTTCATCACTGAGATTAAATCTATGGTTAGTTCCACCACCCAGCCGTACTCCATATTTTTGTAGCAATCTCAAATTAGGTAAAGTTTTTCTTGTGCAGCATATTTTACAGGATTTACCTTTTACTTTTTTAACAAATTGATTTGTAATAGTTGCTACACCTGAAATTAAACCAAGAAAATTAAGCGCTACTCTTTCACTTTTAAGAATACTTGAAGCTTTGCCTTTTAAAAGAGCGATTACTTTACCTCTATTAACTTTTTTTCCATCTTTTGTTTGAGTTTTGAAGATTATTTTTCTATCCGAAATTTTAAAGGCCTCTTTTGTAAAATTTAAACCACCAATAACACAGTTTTGTCCTGCAATTATTTTTGCAGTTATATTTTTGTTTATGATATTTTTAGTTGTTATATCTCCAGATGGGCTTAGATCTTCTCTTAAAGCTCGATAAACTACTGATTTAATATATTTCTGATTAATTTTTTGCACTCAAAATTATCTACCAATTTCTGCCATTCTCAAAACAGATTTTCTGGCCATTTCAGCAATGTTGTGACCGATTTTAATTTCATTGGTTTCATTTTTTAAGCAATCATAAATTTTATTTAGAGTGATTTTTTTCATATGAGGACAAAGGTTACATGGTTTAATAAATTGAACGTTTGGATTTTCAACTTGAACATTGTCACTCATTGTACACTCCGTAACTAACAAAACTTTTTTTGGTTGATTTTCTTTGACATATTTTACCATACTAGAAGTTGATCCTGCAAAGTCAGATGCACTAATAACATCTGGCGGACATTCAGGGTGAGCAATTACTTCGATTCCAGGGTTTTCTTTTTTAATATCTTCTACTTCTTTACCTGTAAATTTTTCATGTACCATACAAGTACCTTGCCATGAAATTATTTTAACTTTTGTATTTTTTTGAACATAATTAGCTAAGTAGTGATCTGGCAAAAAAATAACTTTTTCAGTCCCTAAAGATTCAACCACTTTAACCGCATTAGCAGATGTGCAACATATATCTGTTTCTGCTTTTACATCTGCAGAGGTATTGACGTAAGATACAACTGGAACACCTGGATATTTTTCTTTTAACATACGAACATCTGCTCCAGTAATCGACTCGGCTAGAGAACATCCGGCTTGCATATCTGGTATTAAAACTTTTTTACTAGGGTTCATTAATTTTGCAGTCTCAGCCATAAAGTGGACTCCACATAAAACTATTATTCTTGCATCGGTTTTTTCTGCTTCCAAAGCAAGCGCTAAAGAATCCGCGGCTATATCTGCAACTCCATGATAAATTTCTGGTGTTTGATAATTATGTGCAAGTATGACTGCATCTTTCTCTTTTTTTAATTTATTAATCTTGTCGATTATTGGAGCATGAAATTTCCATTCTATTTCAGGCACAACTGAAGAAATCTTCTTGTAAATTTCATCTAAATTTTGCGAAGTCATATAAATAATTTATCAACTTGAAGATAAAAAGTCATTCATTTATTGTCGCATATAATTAAATCGCGGTCGTGCTGAAATTGGTAGACAGGCACGGTTGAGGGCCGTGTGGGATTCCCATGAGAGTTCGAGTCTCTCCGACCGCACCAATACGTAGAGAAAACTTTAAAAAATAAAAAAAAACACGTCTTTTTTAGATTCACTGCGCTGGAATTGTGCTCACTACTGTGCTCAAATAATAAAAATAATGACATTATTGATTACCATATTACCATCGCTTGCAATATTATTTTATTTTATTTACTCGGATAAATTTAAAGAACCAAGAAAAATTATTATAATAACTTTTCTTTTAGGAGTCTTAATTACAATACCAGCTGGATATTTAAACCATTATGTTATGGAAACTTTTGAAAATAACAGTCGAGTTAATAATGCCCTGATTGGAGGATTTTTTGCCGGTGGTTTAGTTGAGGAGACTTTAAAATTTTTAGTTTTTTATTTTTACGTACTGAAAGAAAAAGCTTTTAATGAACCTATGGACGCAATTGTTTACGGTGTTGTTGTATCTCTTGGTTTTGCAACTTTGGAAAATTATGATTATGTTTTTAGGATAGCAGAAGAATATGAAATGTCACCGTTAGATATGGCTATTGGCAGAGCATACACAGCAGTCCCGATGCATGCACTTTGTGGAGTTATCATGGGTTTCTATTTTGGGATGTATGCATTTGTATCAGGCGGCAAAAACCTAAGTTTGGCTCTAATCGTTCCATATATATTTCACGGAACATATAATTTTTTGTGTGCATTTCCACCATATTACATATTTGTAATTTTTATACTTTTAGTGTTTAGTTATTTATTGCACAAGAATGTAAAGGAGACACAAAGGCTAAAAAAAAGAGAACATGAAGAAAAAATTATTTAGTTTATTAATATTAATTATTTTAACCTCAAATGCTTTTGCATCAAATTTTTGGTCTAATGTTAAAGATGGTCCCTATAATGTTGAAAGTGCTATTAAACAATATTTATCTGGAAGAGCATTAGATCCAATAGAAGGAATTTGGTTTGATGATGGTTTAGGAACAACAGTCGTATTTAAAGACCAAAATATTTATAAGCTTTATATAATTGATATTAATTATGAAGATGACAAAATTTTTAATAGAACTTGGGAAGCCTCTTTTATAAAAAGAGATGATTATTCTTACAACTTTTTTACTCGCGTTTGGTACAAACAAAGAGATGGTTCATATTTAACTAAGACACAATCTGGAAAAACTAATAACGTATATTCTCAATCAAACGAAGTGTATATGGATTATGATAATTTGTCTGATCAAGGAAGAGAAATGGATCATAAAATGACACGTATATGGCCGACTAATATGGTTGAACATAATTTTCAATTTAATAAAAAGAAAGAACCAAAAAAGCAAGTTTCTAACCAAGAAAAAACAAAAAAAAAATATGACCCTGCAGTTCCTAGAAAAGATTATAAAGATTACTGGTGGGTTGTTATCCTATTGGCCTTAGCAACATTCTTTCTTTACACGTTAACTGTCAAAAAACCTAAATTAAATTTGAAAAAGAAGAAAATAAAACAAAGAGCACGTATAGCTAAATATTGGGCTGGAGAAGATTCTTTAGCTTTTAGTTTTTGGGGTGTAAGTACAATTGGGTTAACTATGTTACAAATACCAAATTGGATTCTTCTTGCTCAAGGTGATGAAATATTTGACACAATGTCAGATATAGGGGCGCTTTTTTACTTTGTTTATTTGATTGTATTTTTTGTTGCTGTGGTAATTGCATATGTTGGCTGTTGGAGAAGTGCAGCTAAATATATAACTACAAAGATCAAAAAGAAAAAATCTGCTTTTTGGGGGTATACTACTTATGTAGTTATAGTGATCTCAACCGTAAGAGTTTTTGCTTCAATATTAACAGAAATTTAAATAATGAAAAAATACCTTATTTTTTTCATTTTAAGTCTATTTTTAAATTCGACAGCATCAGCAATAAATTTTTATAAATACCCTGAGAAAGATTTAAGTGAAAATCTTTGTTCTAATATTCTTGAAAAACTTAATAGTCCATCTTTTCCCTATTCAAAAAATGAACCAATTACCGTAAAAGTTGATTTAGAGATTGAGGATGTACACAAAATTAGTGGAAAAAATCTAGACTTTGAAACCTCATACGCTATGTGGCTACACTGGAAAGATGATAATCTTATAAAAGTTCTAAAAGAATTTGAAATTTTTACAAATAAAGGTAAGCCTTTATATCTTTGTGATTATACTCCAAAGTCAATAATTGGTGAAAAAAGAAAAATATTTGACCCCGTTGTTGAATTTTTTAATTTAAAAGAAAAACCCAATTTTGAGTCTGGTTTACATGATTGGATTGAGATTTTTAGCGATGGCACTATTCAATCAAGAATAAGAGACACCAAAATTTTTAAAGGATATTTTAATTTTAGAAACTTTCCATTTGATAAACAAAATCTTTCTTTCGAAATTTGGTCAGAGTTTCCAAACTCTATGGTTAAAATTATCGCAGAAGAACCTGCTATGTCTGGTTATAAAGAAAGTCTTTATTCGTTTAATGCTGATGAAGGTATATTGATACCTGGTTGGGATTTAGTAGGAGTAGAATATGAAAATATTACATATACTGAAAATGATGGACTAGACTACTCTGGTTTAGTAATTGATCTTAAAGTCGAAAGACAATCATCATATTATTTATACAAAATAATTCTTCCAATCATATTTATACTTATGATTTCATGGTCAGTTTTTTGGGTAAGAGGATCTCAATTAGAGGCAAAGGTCAATGTTACAATCGTTTGTCTTTTATCACTTATAGCCTATAATTTTATCATTGATGAAGATTTACCAAAATTATCCTATTTAACTTTTTTAGACGTATTTATTTTATTATCTTACTTTTATACTGGTATAGCTACGATTTTATGCGTTTATTCTTTTGTAAGAAAATTAAAATCAGGTGCGGATATTAGTAAAGTTGATTTAACAGCACGATGGATCGGTCCAACAAGTTACTTTCTATTTTTAATTGTTACCCTGGTTTATTATTATAACATTAAAGGTACCCTTGCATTAATAACTAATTAGAATTTTTTGAATATTAATAAATATTATTTTCTTAAAATTAATCTTTTAAATAAAAACAATAGCGATAATAATGTAAGAATCTGGGAAAGTATTCCAGTTAGTACAAAATATGTAATGTTCCTCGATTTTAAATACTTAGACTTATATAAATTATAAATTTCGTTCTCTTTTTCAATTGCCATGTCACTTACTTTTTCTTCAACATCATAAATAATATTCATTTTATTTTTAAAATATTCTATATAAGAAAGTTTGAGATTTCTAAAATCAATAATGTCTTCCTTTTTTAACAATCTGTTATCAACATATATTTTGTCAAATAAGGTATCAAGATTTTTATTAAAAAATTTTTCTGATCGCAAGTTGTAAAAGTTTTCAGAATTTAATAAATCATCGAAAAAACTAAATTCATCTATATTTTTAATTTTTTTTAAAATTTTACTGTTATAATCAAATAAAGTTGCATGTTCATAAGCTGTATCTCGGATATTTAGCATAAATAGTCTCATGTTTTTTTGTTCTCTTAATTTTATGTTTTTTATAGACCAATCACTAACTTTCAAATTATTTCTACCGAGTGATTTTTCTGCTTCATACAAAATCATGTGTTTTACTGCCAAGTTATTATGTGATAATTTACTTAAGGTATTTGTAGTATAATCAACTGTTAAATTTTGAATATTTTTTTCTAACTTTTCTAAATTTAATAATTCACTTTCTGATTTTTGTATGTCTGAGTCTATAATTCTTATTTTGTTCTCATTATTAATTATAAGCTGATCTGCAATATATGATATTATTGTGAAAATAGCAGACAAAGTTATTAGTAAAATTGAAATTTTATTTAATCTTCCTCTTCTCATTTTTTATTAAATCCATTTGAGTTGTTCTTATTTCAAAAAACTGAATTATTAAAAATATTAATAATTGGAATAAAAATGCAAAAATAATTACTGTATTTTCATTATTGGAATATTTTTTTATTTCATTTTCATAATTATTTATAATTATCTGATGATCATCAACATAGTCATATAAATACAATTCAAAATAAGTAAAATATTTTACAATTGACCTTACAATATTATTAAGTGTTTCATAGTCTTCATAAATTGCCCCAAAATAAATCGAGGTGCCTTCAACAGATCTTTTTAAATCATTTCTTACAAACTCAAGGCCATAATCAAATATTAGTGGTTCATATATTAAGTATTTTGATTTTATATCCTCCATAAAACTTAAATTTTGTTTAATTTTATTTGATTCTCTAACTAAACCTTTAGTAACAAAGTTTTCTTTTTTATAATCATCAATTGCCATTTTATTTAAGGTATCAAATGGAAAATTAGAAAAATCAATATCAGCGATATCTAATGCTTCAAAGAATAAAACTGGTAAATAAACATCGTTTTCTGTTAAAATTTGTGCACCAACATTAGTAGTGTAATACAAGTTATATAAATCAATAATTTCTCTCTCTTTATTCATAAATAAATTAAATTGAGACTTAATTCTTGTCATTTCATTATTCATCTTAATATTTTCTTTATATTCTTTGATATAAATTTGCTTTTCATTTTGTAAGCTGTTTATTTTGAGTTCTATAAAAAAAGTTATAAGAGCTGAAGAGATTGCAAATAAGGATAGAAATATTCCAATATTAATAAAACGTAAAAAATTCTTTTCATATTTCTGCGTCCTTAAAAGACTTAGAATTGCTGATATTTTAAAAATTTTCATATGTTTTAAAAAAGAGTATCACTGAATAATTTTAGATTTACTATCATTAATTAACAAATCTTTATCTTTATATTCAGAGAAATCTGGATCAACAATTTTAATCAAACCAAATGGATAGGGTTCATCAATTAAAATCTGACCGATTTTAATACTATTAAAATTTATGTCACTGCCAATTTTTAATTTATTATTTGATTTTATAGCAAATAACTTTTTCCTTACTTTATTTTTCAATTTCATTCTTGCAGTATTTTCTTGTCCCACATAACAACCCTTCTTAAAATCTATACCGTTTAGTTCCTCAAAATTACACTCTAGGCCAAAAATTTTTTCCTGAAGATTTTTCGTATTTATTTGTGCAATACCTAAATTATAACTAAGCTCATAGTAATTTTTTGAATCTTCTAGTTTTAATTTCAATTTTTTTATAGATAAATACAGCTTTTCTAGATTAACAATACCTCTTGCTCCAAGTTTTTTATTTCTTGGATCAATAAAAAAAGGATCATCTCTGTAATATATAGTAGTACCTTCGTGATTTTGTGAAGCATTTATAGAAATAAATTTTTCATTACTTATAACTGTAACTTGAAATTTATGTGATAAATTTGTTATCTCAATTTTTGAGTTCAATTTATAAACATTCAGTCTGTTAATTAGACCATTAATTTGGTTAAGTTCACAATCTAGAAAATAACCATCCTTGTGCTTAACAATCATAAAATCAAATAAATATTTTCCCTGAGGCGTTAGTAATGATGAAAAACAACTTTGAGTTTCAGTCACCTTATTAACATCATTTGTGACTAAATTCTGAAGAAAGTTTTTAGAATCTTGGCCTGAAATTAATAGAACTCCTCTATCTTTTAAAATAAATATTTGATCTTTTTTCATATTTGAAGTTTATATTGTATATTAATTTTAACAAAATATGTCTGATAACTATAGTCTCATTATAAAGAACGGATCTTGTTATATCGATGGCAAATTTCAAAAGATAGATTTAGCTTTATCAGGGAATAAAATCAAAAAAGTTGGAAAAATAGATCTTAATAGCGGTAAAGTTTTCGACGCAACAGGTAAGATTGTTTTGCCTGGAGCAATAGATACCCAGGTACACTTTAGAGAACCAGGAGCTAATGACGCTGAAAATTTAGAAAGTGGGAGTAGGGCTGCAGTAGCAGGGGGCATAACCTCTGTATTTGAAATGCCGAATACTAATCCACCAACATCAACATTTAAAGAATTTAATAACAAACTTAGTGCAGCGAGAAATAGAATGTTTTGTAATTATGCTTTTTATTTTGGAGCTACTCCGGACAATATGAAAGAGTTAGCATCGGTCAATACTCTTGAAGGATGTTGCGGGGTAAAACTTTTTGCTGGTTCATCAACAGGAAACCTATTAGTCAGCCAGGAAAAAGATATAGAGAAAGTAATATCTAATAGCAGCAAGATTATTTCTGTGCATTCAGAAGATGAAAATATTCTGTTATCTAGAAAAAAATTTATTAAAGAAGGTGATGTTACCTCGCACCCTGTTTGGCGGAATGAGGAATGTGCGCTAGAGTCCACTAAAAGAGTAGTAAGATTAGCTCAAAAACATAAAAAGAAAATTCATATTCTTCATGTTTCAACAAAAGAAGAAATTGATTTCTTTTCAGAAAAGAGGAATGGGGTAACTTTTGAAATTACACCACAACACTTAACTTTGTATGCCCCTGATTGTTATGAAAATTTAAAAACTTTTAGTCAAATGAACCCACCTTTAAGATCAAAAGACCACTATGATAGATTATGGGATGCAGTAGACGAAACTTTAGTGAGCACCATAGGTTCTGATCATGCCCCGCATACAAAAGAGGAAAAAAATAGAAAATATCCTTTGTCCCCATCTGGAATGCCAGGTGTGCAAACTTTACTTCCTGTTATGCTTGATCATGTAAATAAAGGAAAACTAAAAATAGAAAAACTAATAAAATTAGTTTCTGAAAATCCTTGTGACTTATTTGGTATTAAAAATAAAGGATACATCAAAGAAAACTTTGATGCTGATTTGACAGTTATTGATATGAATAAAGAGGTTATTATTAAGGACGAATGGATTGAAAGTAAATGTGGATGGACACCTTTTAATAATTATAAAGTAAAAGGTTTTCCTGTAGCGACAATAGTTAATGGAGAAATTGTGATGGAAAATAATAAGATTATATCACCTGCTAAAGGCAAACCATTAAATTTTAATTAACAAAAATTATAAAGAGTTTATTAGCTCTTCAGCTATTTTAGTAGATTTACCGTAGAACTTTAGTTTTTTTATAGCATCTAGGTTAGATTTATCATTTCCCACAACTACAAAACCTATCATTCCCATACTTTTGTGTGGTGTACACCAATAAGCATAAATTCCAGGAGATTTAAAAGTATAACTAGTATCTTTATTATACTTTGATTTAAATTTTTCTACTCCCTCAGGAATTCCACCTTTTATAAATTCCACATTGTGACCAGGATTAACAGATTTCCAATTTACAGTATCACCCACGTCTACATTAACGATTTTTTTTGAATAAACGTTAATCTCTTTCCCCAATCTATTTAGCATATCAATGTTTTGGTCTGCCCCAAAAGCTGGACTGCAAGTCATAAGAATAAATGTAAATTTCAAAACTATTTTTTTCATAAATTTTTAATTCTATATTTTGTTAAGGCGCGTTATCAAACACGCCTCAAACCTTAATTTAACTTTTAAAAAGATCTAAAGCTTTATTTAATAATTCCTCAGATTTTTTATGGTCTCCATTTTGATGTGCTTTTAAGCCATCAGCATGAAATTTTTTTGCTTCTTCAATTTTCTTTTCAACTTTATTTGCCATCATTGGACATGATCCAGCAAATACGCTAGTTGAAAAACTTAAAAGTGCAAAAATTAGAATAATTTTTTTCATATTTTCCTTTCAAAAACCCATATTTGACCAATTATCTTTTTTGTTAAATCTCTTTAATTCTTCCTTGGATGTAGGACGTAAGAGATAAAACAGAAAGTAAAAAACAATTAGTAAAACTAAAGTTATTTCCATACCAGCTTATAAATAAAAAAATCCCTTTAATCTCTGCGACAAGTTAATGATTACAGCAGTGCGACAAGTTGTTATTTAATAATATTTTTAAAATTTGATATTTTTGTGTTTGTGAAGTTATTAATATTAATACTATTTTTAATACCAAACATCGTCTTTGCGGGACCAATGAAAATGATAGGTGAAAAAGGTAAACCTTCCGAGGTAACAAGGACTATCACTATTAAGATGCACGACAATTACTATGAACCTGCAGAAATAAATATAAAGAAAGACGAAACAATTAAATTTATAGTTTTAAATGTTGGGGAACTAGTGCACGAGTTTAATATAGCAACAAAAGAAATGCATATAAAACATCAGCCTGAAATGATGATGTTGGTTGAAAATGAAATTTTATTATCAGATAAAGTTGATAAAGATAAAATGAAACAGATGGCTAAAAAAAATTCATCAATGGGTCACTCTCATTCAAATAGTGTTTTGCTTTCACCTGGTGAAAAAGGTGAATTAATATGGAAGTTTAGCAACAAAGCTAAAATAGAAGCAGCTTGCAACGTGCCGGGACATTATGAAGTCGGTATGATTGCTAAAATTAACGATATCTAAATTATTAATGAACCCAACGGATATTTTATTGAGTATAGCCATAGTTGGTATATACACGATGATCTACGTATATCTTAAGTCACGATTTAAAAATGATAAAATTAGACTAAAGTTATTTGTCTTAGGCTTTATTTATGCAACAATAATTACTGGAATTCTTTACTATCTTATTAAATTTATAGCGTCTTAGCCTTTTAAAACATTATTATCTTTAAGATCTTTTTTTATCTCATCTAATATTGCTGGATCATCTATAGTTGGCGGCACTTTGTAAGTTTCTCCATCTGCAATTTTTCTGACAGTTCCCCTTAAAACTTTTCCTGATCTAGTTTTAGGCAATCTTTTAACAACAATGGCTAATTTGAAAGCAGCAACAGGACCAACTTTCTCTCTCACCAGTGCTACACATTCTTTTGTAATTTCATTATTGTCTCTATCAACTCCAGCTTTTAAAGCTATTAATCCAATTGGAAGTTGTCCTTTTAATTTATCAGCAATTCCTATTACAGCACACTCCGCAACATTTTTATGTTCTGCCAAAACTTCTTCAATCGCACCAGTAGACAATCTATGGCCTGCTACGTTAATGATATCGTCTGTTCTGGACATTATCCAAACGTAACCATCTTCATCAATATGTCCTGCATCGTAGGTTTGGTAATAGCCTTCGTAAGTTGACATATAAACTTTCTTATATCTTTCATTAGCATTCCACAGAGTGGGAAAAGTTCCTGGTGGTAAAGGCAATTTAACTACAATGTCACCCATTTGACCCGCTTTATTTTCTTTTCCTTCGCTATTTAAAACTTTTAAATCATAACCGGGCACTGGTTTAAAAGCCGATCCATATTTAATAGGAAACTTTTCTATTCCTGCACAATTTGCACTTATGGCCCAACTAGTTTCTGTTTGCCACCAGTGATCAATTACAGGAGCATTTGAAAGTTTTTCAAACCACTTTATAGTGTCTGGGTCAGCACGCTCACCAGCTAAAAACAAAGTATCAAATTTAGATAGATCATATTTTTTAAAGAATTTCCCATCAGGATCTTCTTTTTTAATTGCTCTTATTGCTGTTGGGGCAGTAAAAAGTGATTTTACTTTATATTCTGAAATTATTCTCCAAAAAATACCAGCATCAGGAGTTCCTACCGGCTTACCTTCAAATAAAACAGTTGTGCAACCATAAAACAGAGGAGCATAAACAATATAAGAGTGACCAACTATCCAGCCTATATCACTTGCAGACCACCAAACATCATCTTGATCTATGTTATAAATATTTTTCATAGTCCATTTTAAAGCAACTATGTGTCCACCAATATCTCTAACTATTCCTTTTGGTGTTCCTGTTGTTCCAGATGTGTAAAGAATGTATGCATAATCATTCGCATTCATTTTTTCGCATTCAGCAGGTTTAGCTCCTTTTAAAGCTTCTAACCAATCAATATCTCTTTCAGGATCAAGCTCAGCTTTATCTTTTTCTCTTTGCCAAATAATACACTTTTCCGGTTTGTGATTTGCTATTTCAATAGCTTTGTTTAATAAAGGTTTGTAGTGAACAGTTCGCCCAGGTTCATATCCGCAGGATGCTGAAATAATAATTTTTGCTTTAGAGTCGTCAATTCTACTTGCCAATTCGTTAGCCGCAAAGCCACCAAACACGACTGAGTGTATTGCTCCAATTCTTCCACAAGCAAGCATTGCTACAACTGCTTGAGGTATCATTGGCATGTAGATTATAACTCTATCTCCTTTAACAATTCCTTGATTTTTTAATGCTCCTGCAAAGTTTGAAACCTTTTCTTTAAGTTCCTTATAAGATAATTTGTATTTTGAACCTGTAATAGGACTGTCATAAATAATAGCAGTCTTATCACCACGACCTTTGTCGATATGAACATCAACAGCGTTGTAACAAGTATTCGTTATTCCATCTTCATACCATTTATAAAAAGGTGGACTTGAAGAATTGAGTATTTTAGAAGGTTTCTTGTACCAAAAAATATCCTCTGCAACCTCTTTCCAGAAGTTTTCCTTATTTTTTATCGACGAATCATAAATTTTTGCGTATTTTCCGGACAAATCTGATACTCCCTTTTAACCCAATTTAACCACTATTATCCCCAAAAAAAAACTAAAAAGTCAATAAATTCAACACTTTTTATTAAAAAAAAAGCTTCAAATTAACTTTTTTTTTGGGTACCGTTCCGCTTATTCAAGGTGAGGGAGATAACTTCTTCTTGAATGTTTAAATTTAAACCAAAGAAAACTAAACGAAAGGGAGGTTTTCATGAAAAAACTAAGCATGATCGCACTAGCGGCTCTTGCCTTTATAGGCGTTACGAGTTCAGCTAATGCTGCTACTGCCATGTTAGCTACTGACGATTTCGTAGGAATTACGTTTTGGTTAGTGTCTATGGGTATGTTAGCCGGTGCTGTATTTTTCTTTTTAGAAAGAAATACAGTTGCTGCATCGTGGAGAACATCTGTAACTGTAGCTGGATTAATTCAGTTCGTAGCATTTGTTCACTACGTTTATATGAGAGACATCTGGGTTACTACAGGCGAAACTCCAACAGTATACAGATATATTGATTGGTTAATCACTGTTCCAATGCAGATTGTTGAATTCTATTTAATCTTAGCTGCTATTAGAAAAGTTCCAGCTTCAATGTTCTGGAGACTATTAATAGCTTCATTAGTAATGTTAATCGGTGGATATTTAGGTGAAGCCGGTTATATCCAAGAATTTGTCGGTTTCATAATTGGAATGGCAGGTTGGATATACATTCTATTTGAAATCTTTTCAGGTGAAGCTGGAAGAGCTGCTGCGAAGGGTGGTAACAAAGCTGTTGCTACATGTTTCGGCGCTATGAGAATGATAGTTACAATTGGTTGGGCTATTTACCCACTAGGTTACGTATTTGGTTACCTAGCTGGTGGAATTGACTCTAACACGTTGAACATCATCTACAACTTAGCTGACTTCGTAAACAAATTAGCATTCGGTCTTGTAATTTGGGCTGCTGCTATGCAGAATACTTCTTTAGCTAAAAGATAGTAATAGATAGTTAATTTTATAAAATAGGGCGGGTTTAACCACTTGCCCTATTTTTTTTTGTACCTATATTAATTACATGCCCAAGATTACTTATATTGACTCATCGGGAAATCATAAAACTATAGATGTAGAAAAAGGACTTTCAGTTATGGAAGGTGCAGTTCAAAATAATATTTCAGGAATTGACGCAGATTGTGGAGGAGGAATGGCCTGTGCGACTTGCCATGTTTATGTCAAAGAAGAATGGTTAAATAAATTACAAAAAGCAGAAGACGCAGAACAAGATATGATTGATATGGCATTTGAACCAAAAAAAAATAGTAGGCTCAGTTGTCAATTAATTGTCTCAGAGGAATTAGATGGATTAGTCGTTACTACTCCATCCAAACAAATTTAAAGATGATAAAAACTGATGTAGTAATAGTTGGTGCAGGACCAGTTGGGTTATTTGCTGTTCATCAATTAGGTATAAAAGGATTGAAAGCTGAAGTAATAGATAATTTGGATCGAGCTGGAGGACAATGTATTGAACTTTATCCAGATAAACCTATATATGATATCCCAGCAATTCCAGAATGCACGGGGAAAGAATTAACAGAAAATTTACTGAAACAAATAAAACCATTTAAAACAAATTTTCATTTTAACGATAGAGTCCAAGAGGTTTCAAATGACAATAATAACTGGATAATAAAAACAAATAAAAATAAAGTTTTTTCTGCCCCCAATATTATTATTGCTGGAGGAGTTGGATCTTTTGAGCCTAGGAAAATTTCTTTGAAGGGGTCTGAAAAATATGAGGGAAAAAGTATTTTTTATTCAGTAAATGATAAAAATAAATTTAAAGATAAAAAAGTTGTAATTTTTGGCGGAGGGGACTCAGCATTAGACTGGACTTTAGAATTATCTAAAATTTCAATGGTTACGTTAATTCACAGGAGAGATGAATTTAGAGGTGCTCCACATACTTTAAATGAGATTAAAAAACTAGAAAAAGCTGGAAAACTTAAAATTATAACTAAATATCAAATTAGCTCGATAGAAGGAGATAAAAATATTAAATCAATAACGATTAAAAATGATGAAGAAAAAACTATAAAAGTAAATACCGACTATGTTTTAGGATTTTTTGGATTAATAATGCAACTCGGACCAATTGCTGAATGGGGTTTAAATATGAATAGAAAAACAATATCAGTAAATACTGAAAATTTTCAGACTAATAAAAAAGGAATATTTGCAATTGGAGATATATGTACTTACCCAGGTAAAGAGAAACTTATCTTATCTGGATTTCATGAAGCAGCATTAGCATCTGTAGAATGTTTTAAAAGAGCAAGACCAAATGAAAAATATAGATTTCAATTCACAACATCATCAAAAGAGATCCAAGAGCGTCTAGGACGAAAACCTAAATGATAGAATTATTTACCTCAAACACTCCTAACGGTAAAAAAATAACAATAATGTTGGAGGAGATAAATTTAAACTACAAAATTACAATAGTTAATATCAACAAAGACGAACAATTTAATCCTAAGTTCAGAGCAATAAGCCCATTTAGTAAAATTCCTGTAATTACAGATCATGATAGCAATGTAAATATTTTCGAGTCCGGAGCGATATTAATGTATTTAGGAGAGAAAAGCGGGAAGTTTTATCCAGAAAAAAACAAAGGAGTGATAATCCAGTGGTTAATGGCACAGATGGCCTACGTTGGACCTTTGCTTGGGCAACATCATCAGTTTCATCATTATAATCCCGGTAAAAGTGAATGGGGTGAAGATAGATATTTTAAGATAGCAAAAAGTATTTATAAAGATTTGGACGAAAGACTTGAGAAAAGTGAATATTTAGCTGGAGAATATTCTATTGCCGATATAGCAACATTTCCTTGGATTGCTAGACATGAATGGCACGATGTGGGTTTAAAAGATTTTAAACACTTAACTCGTTGGTATAGTGCTATTTCTAAAAGGGATGCAGTCATTAAAGGTTATGACCTTCTTAAAAGAGATGAAAAAATTCCGAAACCTTAATTATCGATAAAAATTTTCTCTTCTTTTTCGTGTCTCTCCTGAGCTTCAATACTAAGTGTTGCGATTGGTCTAGCTATTAATCTTTTAAGACCAATTGGTTCTCCAGTTTCTTCACAAAATCCATAAGTACCATCTTTAATTTTTTTTAAAGCCTGATCAATTTTGTTTACTAGCTTTCTTCTCCTATTAGAGGCCCTTAACTCAACAGACTTTTCTGTTTGAGAAGACGCTTGGTCTACAATATCGGCAGATGCAGAGTTATCATCCATGTTATTAAGTATGACACTCTCAGTATTTGATTTAATGATTTCTTTTCTCCAGCTTACAAGCCTTTCATTAAAGTATTTTTTGTGTTTTGCACACATATACTTCTCTTTACTGTTGGGAGTGTATTTTTTAGGTGACTTTTTAACCATCTTTTAAAATTGGGGAGTATATAAACGTTTATATTCGTGTCAATATAATTTAAATTAGTAATTTGTGAATTTTATGACAAAAAACATTAATAACCTATTCTTTGTATTCTTATTTATTCATTTATTGCTTTGGGTTCTAGCACCCTCTTTGACCAATAAAAATCTTCCACTTGATACAATTGAAGCATTAGCCTGGGGAAGTAATTTAGATTGGGGCTTTAACAAACATCCTCCATTAAGTGCTTTTGCAGTTGAAATATTTTATCGAATTTTTGGAACCAAAGATTGGGCTTATTATTTGCTTAGCCAACTATTTGTAATCGTAGGATTTATTGCAGTCTACAAATTTTCAAATGAAATTTTAAATAATCAAAAACTTGCTCTTTTGTCAGTTCTTTTATTAGAAGGTATCTATTTTTATAATTTTACTACCCCAGAATTTAATGTGAATGTTGCTCAATTACCTTTTTGGGCTTTAACTGTTTATTATACATGGAGATGTATTAAATATGATAAATCAACGGACTATGTATTTTTAGGTTTATTTGCTGGTCTAGGAATTCTATCAAAATACCTTTTTATTTATTTAATCATAGGTATTAAACTTGTTTTTATTTATTTTTTAAGAAAAGGAAAAAAAATCAAATTTTCGCATTATTTTATTGCGGGCCCAATTACCTTGTTAATCCTATTACCTCATATAATTTGGTTAACCGAAAATAACTACATGACTATTATTTATGGTTTACAAAGGACTGGAGGAGTAGGCAGTTTTATAGACCACTTAATTTATCCCTTAATTTTCTTAACTAAGCAAATTGGTCTTTTAGCTCCTTTTCTTTTTATATTTTTTTTTCTAGTAAAAAAAACAACCCCCAAATTAAATTTAAAAGATGAAAAATTAGTATTTCTATTTTTAACTACTATTGCTCCTATATTTTTAATGTTATTGACATCAATGATTATGGGGGCAAAAATAAGAACAATGTGGATGACACCTTTTTATTTGTTCTCTGGTACTTTCATTATTTATATCTTTAAATCCCAGATTAATTTGAATAAATTACAAAATTTTGCATCTATATTTATAATTTTATTTATTTTTTCCCCACTTGCATATGCGTATGTCTCAATAACCCAGACAGAAAAAAGGACGGATTTTCCTGGAAAACAAAAAGCTAAAGAGGTTCAAAGTTTGTGGGATCAAAAATATAAAAGTGAAATTTACTATGTAATAGGGGATGAGTGGTATGCTGGAAATTTATCTTACCATTTAAAATCCAGACCAAAGTGGGTATCAATTAATAATAAAAAGGCATCTGAACTTATGAATTCAAAAGAGAGAATTAGTCTTGAGAATAAATATCCAGCTTTAGTAGTAGGAAAGAAATGAAAAAATTTAAAATTTTAATACCTTGCTATAATGACTGGCAGTCACTTTTTAAATTATTAAATAATATTGATAATAATATCACTATGTTTGATGCAGAATTCACAGTTTTAATAGTTAATGACTGTTCCACTGAAAAAATGCCTAAGCCATCATTCAGCTTTAAAAAAATTAAGTCTATTGATTTGATTAATATCAAGAAAAACCAAGGTCACACTAGATGTAATGCGACTGGAATAAAATATTTATCAAAAAAAAAAGATTTTGATTATATGATATTAATGGATGGAGATGGCGAAGATAATCCAGATGATTTACCAATTATTATAAAAAATGTTTTAGAAAAGAAAAATATCTCTGTAGTTGCTACAAGAAAAAAAAGATCAGAAGGGCTACTTTTCACAGTGTTATATAACTTGCACAAAGTAATTACATTAATTTTTGCAGGTAAAAATATGAATTTTGGTCATTACAGCTGTTTAACAAAAGATGATGTAATATTATTGTCATCCAAAAAAACTTTGTGGAGTAATTTTGCAGGTGCAGCAAAAAAATTTATACCTAATTTGTATAGCGTCCCCACAATTAGAGGACTTCGGTATTTTGGTCCTTCCAAAATGCCTTTAACAGGATTAATTATTCATTCGATGTCAATAATTGCATCTTTTAAATATCAGGTTTTATCAAGATCATTATTATTTATATTTTTATTTAGTTTTCTTTATCTCAAAATAGATGAAAATATCATTCTCCTAGTTTTAAACTTTTCAATCACATTTTTTTGTTTGATTATTTTTATTATTTCAAAAAGGGAGAATTCTATTGATTTAGAAAATTGCCAACAAAGAATTCAGAATATAATAAATATACACACTACACGGTTGTAAAACGAGTCTGATTTGGAATCAAAAGTGAATCAAAACGTGAACATTCAAAAAAAGAAAGTATTTAATGTGGATATCTCATACAAAAGAGCTGATAGGATAAACAAATGATAAAAAAATTAACATGCCATTGTGGTGGTGTAGAAGGTCAAGTAGAAGTTCCAGAAATTGGTTTTAAAAAGGTAATGAGATGCAATTGTACTTTATGTAAAAGAAAAGGCTATATCATAGGAGTCGTTGGCCCAGATGATTTTAAAATTATTAAAGGTGAAAATCTTTTAAAGCTCTATCAATACCATTCAAAAACCGCAAAACATTATTTTTGTACAAATTGTGGTATTCACACCCACAACAGACCAAGAATTGACCCCAGAATTTATGGAATAAATATAGCTTGTGTAGAGGGAATAAAACCATTTGAACTAAAAAATATTCCTGTTAACGATGGTGAAAACCATCCTCATGATAAAAAGTGATTATTTAAAATTTTTAAAAAAGAAAGAAGTTGTAGGTAGACCTATTGTTGACAAAATGGGAAAGCTAAAAACATTTTATCTTCCTTTGTCTAAATGGATTTATTCAGTTTATCAAAAAGATAAAAAAACTAAAATTATTGGTTTATCGGGTGGCCAGGGGGCTGGCAAGAGTACAATAACAAGTATTTTAAAACTTATTTTTAAAAAAAAATACGGTTTAAATTTGTGTGTTTTTTCAATAGATGATTTTTACAAAACTAAATCTGAAAGAATTAGAATGTCAAAAAAAATTCACCCACTCTTTGTAACAAGGGGAGTACCAGGTACTCATGATATAAAATTACTCAATAAAGTAATACAAAAATTAAAAAAGAAAAAATTTAAAAATGTTTTAATACCA
>CACMHR010000013.1:0-19191 GCA_902613655.1 uncultured Pelagibacteraceae bacterium | reverse complement strand
AAATTGATTTTTTGCTTTTGAAAAAAGTTCTGAAGAATTAAGTAAACTTTTAGATGGAATACATCCTACATTTAAACAGGTCCCCCCTAGAGTCCCCCTAGATTCAACACAAGCAGTTTTAAGACCAAGCTGAGCAGCTCTAATAGCACACACATATCCGCCTGGTCCACCACCAATAATAATTAAATCAAAATTATTTTCCATTTTTTATACGTTTAAAAAAAGTCTTTTTGGTTCCTCTAAAAAGTCCTTAATATTTTTTAAAAATGATACCGCCTCTTTACCATCAACAATTCTATGATCGTATGATAAAGCTAAATACATCATTGGTCGAATTTTAATTTCGCTATTTATTACAACTGCACGTTCAATTATATTATGCATACCTAATACCCCGGACTGCGGTGGATTGAGTATTGGAGTAGAAAGCATTGAACCATAAATACCACCATTTGTTATTGTAAAAGTTCCTCCTTGTAAGTCATTTATAGTTAATTTCCCATTTCTAGCTTTCTCACCAATATTAGAAATATTTTTTTCAATGTCTGCAAATGACATCTCATCTGGATTTCTTAAAACTGGAACTACTAGACCTTTATCCGTTCCGACTGCAAAGCTTATATTATAATAATTTTTATAGACTATTTCCTCATCTTGTATTTCGGCATTTATGGCAGGATAGTTTTTTAGTGCAGCAATACTTGCTTTTACAAAAAATGACATAAAACCTAATTTTACTGAATATTTTTTCTTAAACTCTTCTTGGTAATTTTTTCGTATTTCCATTATATTATTCATATCAACTTCATTGAAAGTTGTGAGCATTGCAGCATTGTTTTGGGCTTCTTTTAATCTTTTGGCTATTGTTAATCTTAATCTTGTCATTTTAATTCTTTCCTCTGGACCATCTTTTGTCTTTTTTAAATTTGGAGCAGGCTTAGTGCCCATAAGATTAATCAAATCTTCTTTAAGAACCATGCCTCTCCTTCCAGAACCTTCGATCTGATCTAAATTAATATTTTTGTCTTGGGCCATTTTTCTTGCAGACGGTGAGGCTGTTTTTATTTGGGTTTTTTTTATTTTTTTAGGTTTGTGTTCTTGATCTAAAATTAATGGAGTTTCACCTTTTTCTTCTTCGTTTAAGACTAGTGTTTCCTTGCCGTTAGAAATTGGTTTGATTAGTTCGACAACTTCTTCATTTTTTTTTAGTTCTTCATCATAAATAGGAATGCTTTTCTCTTTTTTTGGAGGTGGTGTGTATTTCTTCTCCTTTTTTTCTACAACAGGCTTTGAATTACTTGCACCCACACTTCCCAAAAGGCTTCCGACCTCAACTGTTGTTCCCTCTTTTACTGAAATTTTTTCTAATATACCGTCAGAAGGTGATGGTACTTCAACATTCACTTTGTCAGTTTCAAGTTCTACCAGCGGTTCATCGGAACTTACTTCTTCTCCTACTGATTTTAGCCATTTTGAAACTGTAGCCTCAGTAACAGACTCTCCTAACGCTGGAACTATTATTTTCTCTGACATCTAGTTGTTCATAACCTTTTCTAATATTTCTTTTTGTTCTGCAAGGTGTTTATTTAAATTCCCTGTAGCAGGTGATGCGGCAGCATTTCGTCCTACATACTTGACCTTTTCGCCTTTTACTTGAATGATATCTAAAGTTCTATCAATATAGTGTCGCGCAGTATTCCAGGCGCCCATATTTTTTGGCTCCTCTTGACACCAAAAAAATTTAGCATTTTTGTATCTTTTAAGCTGCTTTCCAACCTGTTTAACAGGAAAAGGGTAAAGTTGCTCAATTCTTAATAACACAATGCTATCGTTTTTTACCTTTTCTCTTTGCTCTATCAGGTCAAAATAAATTTTGCCTGAACACATTACAACTTTTTTAATTTTTTTATCATTTTTTAAAGAAATAAGTTTACTTCCTTTTAAATATGCGCTGTCCTCTAAAATTCTGTGAAATGAATTTTTTTTTGTAAAATCTTCAAGGTTTGATATACACTTTTTGTGCCTTAAAAGTGACTTAGGTGTCATGACTATAAGCGGTTTTCTAAAATCTCGATGCATCTGTCTCCTTAAAACATGAAAATAGTTCGCCGGTGTTGTACAATTTACTACTTGCAAATTTTCTTGTGCACATAATTGTAAAAATCTTTCCAATCTGCCTGAGGAATGTTCAGGACCTTGACCTTCATATCCGTGAGGTAAAAGCATCACAAGTCCACTTGCTCTTGACCATTTAGACTCTCCTGATGAAATAAATTGGTCGATAACAACTTGTGCACCATTAACAAAATCGCCAAATTGTGCTTCCCAAAGCACAAGAGTCTCTGGTTCAGATAGAGAGTAACCAAACTCAAAACCAAGAACACCCAATTCAGAAAGAAGACTATCTATTACTTCAAAGTTCTTCTGTTTTTTTGACACGTGTTGCAAGGGAATGTATCTCTCATGATTATCCTGATTTCTTAGGACTGAATGTCTTTGACTAAAGGTTCCTCTACCTGAGTCTTGTCCCGATAATCTTACAGAGAATCCATCATTTAAAAGTGTTGCAAATGCAAGCAATTCCGCTGTAGACCAATCAATTGGATAATCTTCTGTAAACATTTTTTGCTTATTTTCAAAAATTTTAATTAAGGTTTTGTGAATATTAAAATTTTTCGGTAATTGTGTAATTTTTTTTCCAATATCTTTAAGATCTTCTTTATTTACTCCAGTCACGCCTCTTCTATCTTTTCCTATTTCTGGTTTGTAGCGTGACCACACTCCATCAAACCATTTCATTTTGACTTTGTAATCTTTTGCTCCAATAAACTGTTTATTTAAAAAATCTTTAAATTTTTTCTTGTTATTTTCAATTTCTTCTTTTGTAACCAAACCTTCTTTAATTAATTTTTGTCCATAAATTTCTAAGGTTGAAGGATGATTTTTTATTTTTTTGTACATCAATGGCTGAGTAAATGCTGGCTCATCACCTTCATTATGACCAAATCTTCGGTAGCAAACCATGTCTATAACCACATCTCTATTGAACTTTTGTCGAAACTCAGTTGCAATTTTTGCGCAGTGTACTACTGCTTCTGGGTCGTCTCCATTAACATGAAATATTGGTGCTTGAACCATTTTTGCTAGGTCCGAAGGATAAGGGGATGACCTTGCGAATCGTGGTGCTGTTGTAAATCCAATTTGGTTATTAACTATTATATGAATTGTTCCACCAGTATTATGTCCTGGCAATCCAGACATAGCGAAACATTCTGCTACAACTCCTTGTCCAGCAAATGCTGCGTCTCCGTGAATTAAAACTGGTATTACTTTTTTTCTTTCCTTATCTTTGTGAAAAAATTGTTTTGCTCTAACTTGTCCCAGAACAACTGGATTAACTGCTTCTAAATGTGATGGGTTATCAGTTAAACTTATATGAACTAAATTTCCATCAAATTCTCTATTTGCCGACGCTCCCAAATGATATTTTACATCTCCTTCAAAATCTTTTTTTTTAGTTATTTTTTCACCAAAAAATTCTTTAAAAATAGCTTTGAAAGGTTTTTGCATCATATTGGCAAGCACATTCAATCTCCCTCTATGAGGCATCCCAATTTTAACTTCTTTAACTCCTAAGTTACCTCCCCTTTTTATAATTTGTTCTAAGGCTGGAATTAATGACTCAGCACCATCTAAACCAAATCTTTTTGTACCTACAAATTTTACATGTAAATATTTCTCAAATCCCTCCGACTCGACCAATTTATTTAGAATTGCTTTCTTTCCATTTAACGTGAATTTGATAGACTTTTCTTTACCCTCAATTCTATCTCTAATCCATGTTCTTTCCTCAGGATCTGACATATGCATAAATTCAAATCCTATATTTCCACAGTAAGTTTCTTTTGCAATTGACAATATTTCTTGTAAGGATGCTGACTGGATACCAAGAACTCCATCTAAAAATATTTTTTTATTAAAATCTTTTTCTAAAAAACCATAACTTTCAGGTTTTAATTCTGAGTGTTTTTCTCTTTTTTGAAGACCAAGTGGATCAAGATTTGAGATTAAATGTCCTCTAATTCTAAAAGCTCTCACTAGCATATTTGCTCTTACAGAATTTTTTGCTGCTTCTAATACGTCTCCTTTGTCAGGAAAGATTTCTAAATTCCCATTTTTGTTATTATTGATATCAAAATTATTTTGTAAATTATTTTTAATCTTTTTTTTTCTAGCCCAACTTGGGCCGTTTACATTTTTTATGATTCCATCTTTTTCATCTTTCAGACCTTCAAAAAATATCTTCCATTCATTTGGGATATTCTGAGGGTTAGTAAGATAGTCTGCGTATAATTCTTCAATAAACTGAGAACTATTTGCTCCTAGAAATGATGTTTTCTCAAAAATTTTGTTATTTTTTCCGTTGGCCATATTTATTAATAACTATAATAACACAAAAAAAGAATTTTTAATTATTAAGTTTTTCATAAATAGTTTTTCCTATGTCAGCTGGAGATTTTGATATCGTAATATCTGCTGATTTCATAACCTCTATTTTGTCTTCCGCGCCTCCTTTGCCGCCTGATATTATTGCGCCAGCATGTCCCATTCTTCTGCCTGGTGGTGCTGTTAATCCAGCTACAAAACCAACAGTGGGTTTTTTTATCTTAGACTTTTTTAAAAATTCTGCAGCTTCTTCCTCTGCTGAACCACCAATTTCTCCAATCATAACAATAGAGTGAGTATCTTTGTCCTTTAAAAAAAGATCAAGACAGTCAATAAAATTTGTTCCATTGATGGGATCCCCTCCAATACCTATACAAGTTGATTGACCCAAACCATTTGTGGTTGTTTGAGACACCGCCTCATAAGTTAATGTGCCTGATCTTGAAACAATACCTACAGAACCTTTTTTGTGAATCGAGCCTGGCATTATTCCAATCTTACATTCTTCGGGTGTTATTATTCCCGGGCAGTTGGGTCCAATAAGTCTGCTTTTGCTATTTATAATTTTTTTTTTTACATTCATCATATCAAAAATTGGTATGCCCTCAGTTATACAAACTATTAAATCTATTTCTGCATCTATTGCTTCTATAATAGCTGCAGCAGCAAACTTTGGGGGCACATAAATCATTGTTGCATTTGCCGATGTTTTTTCCTTTGCCTCAGCTACAGTATTAAAAACTGGAAGCCCAAGATGTTTTGTCCCACCTTTTTTTGGTGTAACACCACCAACTAATTTAGTCCCATATTTTAAAGCTTGTTCAGAGTGAAAGGTTCCATGTTTTCCAGTAAAACCTTGACAAATAACTTTTGTATTTTTATTTACTAAAACTGACATTTATTTTATCGCATTTACAATTTTTTTTGCTGCATCATTTAAATCTGATGCAGATAAAATCTCAAGTCCTGATTTATCTAAAATTTCTTTTCCTTTTTCAAAATTTGTTCCCGCGAGTCTTACCACTAAAGGAACTTTAATATTTATTTCCTTTGCTGCTTCAACAACACCTTGAGCAAGCACATCACATTGCATTATACCTCCAAAAATATTTATTAAAATTCCTTTAACTTTTTTATCAGATAAAATTAATTTAAAGGCAGCAGAAACTTGTTCTTTAGAGGCACCTCCTCCTACATCTAGAAAGTTTGCGGGCTCCTCACCGTATAGTTTAATTATATCCATAGTTGACATTGCAAGACCAGCCCCGTTAACCATGCATCCGATAGAACCATTTAATTTTATATATGCTAAACCAAATTTACTTGCCTCTATCTCTGCTGGCTCCTCTTCATTAAGATCTCTAAGTTTTAAAATTTCAGGTCTTCGGTACATCGCATTATCATCAAAATTCATTTTAGCATCTAAACAGATAAGTTTTTTTTGCTTTGTAATAACTAGTGGATTAATTTCTATAAGTGATGCATCTTTTGAAACCAAAATATTAAACAATGCATTAACCAAATTTTCAGCATCTTTCTTTTGATTTGTGTCTAAAGAATATATTTTAATAATTTTTTGAATATCATCATTGCTTAGATTGTCTTTAAATTCAACTTTTGTAGTTATAATTTTTTCAGGATTATTTTTTGCTACGGACTCAATATCTACACCGCCCTCAGTACTACTTATAAATGCTATTTTAGAACTTTCTCTATCAACTAAGCATGATAAATAAAATTCTTTTTCGATATCGTATGCCTCTTGTATATAAACTCTTTTAACTTTTTTCCCTTCAGGCCCTGTTTGATGAGTAACAAGAATTTTGCCAAACATTTTTTGAACCTCAGAATTAATCTCGGACCTATCAACTAATTTTACACCCCCGGCTTTTCCTCTTCCACCAGCATGAATTTGTGCTTTTATAACTAATTTATCAGATTTTAATTTATTTATTTTTTCATTTATCTCTTGGGGTTTAAAAATAGCGACTCCACTTGTTACAGGAGCCCCAAATTCTTCTAATATTTCTTTTGCCTGATGTTCGTGAATATTCATATTATTTTTTGCATTTTATAATTTCATGAGAAGAAAATCTGTTCTCTACAATTATTTTATTTTCAAAACATTTTTCAGTAAAGTAATTTTTTATATTATCAAAAAGTATTTCATCTTGTTGACTAAGTAAGTAAATTACTTGGACCTGATTATCTTCTATATTTTTATTTATCATATTTTTATAAAATGGAAAATACTTGTGTGTTTCTGTTGGGTGAGTATCGTTACCAAACAAATACCACCTGTTTAAAATGTTCAAATCCTCATCCAAAATTGTTGAAATAAAATGATAATGAGTTATCAATGTTTTTTTTCGTTTGTCTTGTTTTAAATAATTAATTGAATTTTTTAAAAATAATAATTCTTCTCTTGGCTCATGATATGGATTAATCCAATTAAGATTTTTCATTTTATTGTCTAAAATCTTTGCATTTTGAGCATTGCTTTTGTCTATATTTTCTAAGTCTAAAAACTTTCTATCGATATTATATCTAAGATGATATTTGCTTGTTACAAAACAGATTAACAAGATAATAAAAAAATTTAAGTATTTATTAAATTTTTCTTTTTTAAGATTACAATGAAGTATAGATGCTAAAACTGGTATCAAACTAAAAATATAAATTTGATTGGCAGTTACAATTTGATTAAATAAAAATGCAAAAGTCGATAAAATAATAATTAAATTATAAATTTTTAGCTTATTTTGATTATTAGTATAAAATTGTTTAACAGTAAAAAAAATAATAGGAAATAAAAATATATGAATATATTTAAAATCCATTAAAAGTTTCTTAAAAGAAATTTGATCTTTTAGGCTTACATAAGCAGACGGATCACTTAAAATTCTCTCACTCCCTAAACTCAATGGAAACAAAAAATATTGATAAAGAAGATTTTCAAATGGTGTATTTGTTAAAAATAAATATATAAATAATATTGTAAGTGAAAAGAGTCCTCCAAACAAAAAATAATTAAATGACTTCGAATAATTTTTTTTTAATAAAAAATATAAAGAAAAAAATATCACTATTAAGATAATATAAGCGCTTGGTGTTTGCATGGAGAAAAATGCTATGAAGCATACTATTGGTATAATGAACCATATAATTGGATTATTTTTTTTAAGGGCAATGCATATTAAAAAAATTGAAGCTAATGAAAAAATAAAAGAGTGTAGGTATGCAAATGGTGTTCCAGATACTGGATAACATAGAGTTGCAAAGCTTATCGTATAAAAAAAAGAATATAATTTATTTAATTCTATTTGTTGTAAGAAATAATAAAAAGTTAAAGAAATAAGAATATTAAAAAAACAGGCATGAATTACATAACTAGACCAACTCTTACCAAGAACTAAAAAAAAAAATGCCTGTGCATAATCAACAAATATGCCTGTGAAAGCCCAAAAGTCTCTAACTGGAAGTTTATTTTTAAAGATACTAAATGAAGAGTCAAAAAATGAAAAAGTGTCTATAACCATGACTCCCATGTTGGCACTAATCCAATTAATAAAAAATGCATAGATAGAGATTAGAGTTATGGGTACATATGATTGTACTAATTTTGTAATTATATTTGTATTTTTAAAATTCATTTGAATATTTATATTGTTTTAACACTAATTATTTGTGAATTAAATCTTTACTATTTAAAAAACGACTTACAAAGAAGGATCGATTTTTTTAGCTGAATTAAATAATTCTTCTACAGCTTTAACAGATTTTTCAAAGTTATTTTTTTCTTGATCATTTAATTCTAGCTCCAAAACTTTTTCTACCCCATTTTTACCAATTACAACTGGAACTCCAACATATAGTCCCTTAACATTATATTCTCCATTTAGATATGCTGCGCATGGCAATGTTTTTTTTAAATCTTTAATATAAGACTCAGCCATATCGACTCCTGAAGCAGCTGGAGCGTAAAATGCTGATCCTTTTTCTAATAATTTAACTATTTCTGCTCCCCCTTTTCTAGTCCTGTCAATTATTGAGTCCAATTTTTCTGGTGAGATTTTTTTAATTTTTACAAGTTCTGTTAAAGATTTTCCATCAATTATAGTATGGTTAAGTGTTGGAACCATTGTATCTCCATGGCCACCTAATACTAAAGAGTTAATTTTATTAATTGAAATTTTTAATTCTTGTGAAAGAAAGTATTTAAATCTAGATGTATCTAATATTCCCGCCATACCAACTATCTTAGATGCCGGTAGATTCGAGTATTTTTGGAGTGCCATAACAATTACATCTAAGGGATTAGTTATACAAATTATAAAAGAATTTGGGGAATTTTTTTTTATTCCTTCTGCTACTTGTTTTATAATTTTGAGATTAATACCCAATAAATCGTCCCTGCTCATACCTGGTTTCCTAGGAACTCCAGCTGTAATAATAATTACATCAGAATTTTTAATATCTTCATAATTATTCGTTCCAATTATACTTGAGTTGAAACCGCTGACTCCAGATGATTGTGCAATATCTAAGGCTTTTCCTTTTGCAATTCCCTCTGCAACATCAAACAAAACAACATCAGCTAATTCTTTTAGAGCAATGAGGTGTGCAAGAGTTCCTCCTATTTGTCCTGCTCCTATTAAAGAAATTTTTTTTCTCATCTTTATTTCATTGTTGGCATTATAAATTCTGGGTCAGACTTAATACCTGATGGCCACCTTGAGGTTATAGTTTTTAATTTAGTGTAAAATCTAACACCTTCGGGTCCATGCATGTGTTGATCACCAAAGAGAGATCTTTTCCATCCCCCAAAGCTATGAAATGCCATTGGCACTGGTATGGGAATATTTATTCCAACCATACCAATTTGAACATTGCTGGCAAATGATCGTCCGGTATCACCGTCCCTCGTAAAAATACTCACACCATTTCCAAATTCATGATCATTGACTAATTTAAGAGCCTCTTCATAATTTTTTGCTCTTACAACTGATAAAACTGGTCCAAATATTTCCTCTTTATAAATACGCATATTCTTTGTAACTTGATCAAATAAACATCCTCCCATATAAAAACCTTTCTCATATCCTTGTAGTTTAAGATTTCTACCATCAACAACTAGTTTAGCTCCTTCTTTCACACCTATATCAACATACCCTTTTACTTTTTTAAGATGCTCCTCAGTAACTAAAGGGCCCATTTCAGATTTCTTATCTAATCCTGGTCCAACTTTAAGTGCTTCAACTTTATTAGATAAATTTTTGACTAATGGATCTGCAATTTTTCCAACAGCAACAGCAACTGACTGTGCCATACATCTTTCCCCAGCTGAGCCATATGCAGCCCCCATTAGACCATTCACAGCTTGATCGAGATCTGCATCCGGCATAACAACACAATGGTTTTTAGCGCCTCCAAGTGCTTGAACTCTTTTTTCATTTTTTGCACAATTTTCATAAATATATTTTGCTATTGGGGTTGACCCAACAAAACTTACTGCAGAAATATCCCTATTATTTATTATTGCATCAACTGCTTCTTTATCTCCATTAACAACATTAAAAACCCCTTTGGGTAATCCTGCTTCCATGAATAATTCTGCTAATCTCATTGAGCAAGATGGGTCTTTTTCAGAAGGCTTTAAAATAAATGTATTTCCGCAGGCAATTGAAATGGGGAACATCCACATTGGAACCATCGCTGGAAAGTTGAAAGGAGTGATGCCAGCACATATACCGAGCGGTTGTCTAGTTGACCAACTATCTACATTTGTTCCAACATTTTCTGTAAATTCTCCTTTTAATAGCTGGGGAATACCACATGCGAACTCAACGACCTCTAGTCCTCTGGTTAAAGATCCTTTTGCATCCTCATAAACTTTTCCATGCTCAGAAACTATTAATTTTGTTAATTCATCTGAATTTTTTTCGATTAATTCTTTAAATTTAAAAAGTATTCTCGCTCTAAATAAAGGTGTTTTTTGTGACCAAATTACAAATGCTTTTTTTGCAGCATCTACAGCAGTATTAATATCATTGGTTGTTGCAAGATTTACTTCTGAACTTTGATCACCTGTAGCAGGATTAAAAACTTTACCTTTTCTTTTTGAGTTTCCGTCAAATAATTGGCCATTAACGAAATGCTTTATTACATTCATTGCAACAATGATTAATTAAGGTTTTAACTTGTTGCAAGCATTTTTTTTATAGATGCTATTGCTTTAGCTGGATTTAAACCCTTAGGACATGAATTAGTACAATTCATTATTGTATGGCACCTATATAATTTTAACTCATCTGCAACTTTTTTAAGCCTAGCTTTTCTTTCTTCATCCCTGCTATCTGTAATCCATCTATAAGCTTGTAATAAAACAGCTGGTCCTAAATATTTGTCACCATTCCACCAATAACTTGGGCATGAAGTCGAACAACAGGCACAAAGTATGCATTCATAGTAACCGTCTAATTTTGCTCTATCTTCTTGGGACTGTTGAATTTCAACTGATGTTTTTTCCCCAGCTGTTGTTTTAAGCCATGGTTCGACGGACTCATATTGTTTATATAGAGTGCTTAGATCACCAACTAGATCCTTGACTACCTTTAAGTGAGGTAAAGGGTAAATATTTAAATCTCCTTTAATATCAGAATGAGATTTTATACATGATAAAGTATTAACTCCATCAATATTCATTGCACAAGAACCGCAAACACCATGAGCACAAGACCTTCTAAAGGTCAAGCTAGGATCTATTTCATTTTTAATTTTGAAAAGTATATCTAGAACTTTTGGTCCACATTCTTTAATATTTATTTCGAAGGTATCAACTCTTGGATTTTCCTTACTAGATGGGCTCCATCTATAAACATTAACTTTTTTGATATTTGTTGATCCTGATTTGTCTTTATAATATTTGCCTTTTAAAATTTTTGAATTTTGAGGAAGGCTAAATTGAACCATTAATAAACTCTTTCTCTTGGTGGAAAATATTGTACATCATTTGTTAAAGTTTTTGAATGCACTGGTCTATAATCTACTTTTACATCATTTCCCTTTTGCCAGGCTAAAGTATGGGTCATATATTTTTTGTCATCTCTTTTTTTATAATCTTCTCTTGCATGAGCTCCTCTGCTCTCTTTTCTATGATAAGCTGAGTCTATTGTAGTCATTGCTTGCCTTATTAAGTTATCAAACTCCAAAGTCTCAACTAGATCTGTATTAAATAACATTGATTTATCTGTAACTGAAATATCTTCCATCCCCTTGAAAGGTTTTCTTATTTGATCCATTCCCTCCTTTAAAGTTTTTTCTGTTCTAAAAACGGCACATTTAGATTGCATGGTTTTCTGCATAGATAATCTTAGCTCAGATGTTTTTGTAGATCCATTTGAGTTACGAAGCTTATCAAAACGATCTAAACACTTATCTGTTTCACTTTGTGATAATTCTTCATGAGGAGTCCCGGGTTTTACGAGCTCAGCAGCTCTATTCGCAGCAGATTTCCCAAAAACTACTAAATCAATTAAAGAATTTGATCCTAATCTGTTTGCACCATGAACTGACACACAGGCTGCTTCTCCGATTGCCATCAATCCTGGTACTGTGGACTCTTTGCCGTTTAATGTCAAAACTTCTGCTTTATAATTTGTAGGAATTCCTCCCATATTATAATGCACTGTTGGTACTACTGGAATTGGATCTTTTCTAACGTCAACTTCACAAAAAGTTTTGGCTGACTCTGCTATTCCTGGCAATCTTTCTTCAATAACTTTCGGGTCTAAATGATCTAGATGAAGATTCACATAGTCCTTATTTTTTCCAACTCCTCTTCCTTCGTTGATCTCAACTGCTATTGACCTGCTAACCACATCTCTTGAAGCCAAATCTTTAGCTTTTGGAGCATACTTCTCCATGAACCTTTCTCCTTTCGAATTTAAAAGAAAGCCACCTTCACCTCTGACACCTTCTGATATTAACGTGCCAACTCCATAAATTCCTGTAGGATGAAATTGAACAAACTCCATATCTTGTAGTGGGAGTCCTGCTCTCAAAACCATAGCATTCCCATCACCAGTGCAAGTATGAGCAGATGTTGCAGTATAATAAACTTTGCCGTACCCGCCAGTTGCGAGAATAGTTATATGTGATCTAAATCTGTGAATAGTTCCATCATTCAAATTCCAAGCTACTAAACCTTTGCACTCTCCATTTTTCATTAAAAGATCTAATGCAAAATACTCTATGAAAAATTCGGTATTATGTTTTAAAGCTTGTCCGTATAAAGTATGTAAAATTGCGTGTCCCGTTCTATCAGCGGCAGCACATGTTCTTTGCACGGAGTCATTTCCATAATTTTTGGTCATACCTCCAAAAGCACGTTGATAAATTTTTCCTTCCTTTGTTCTACTAAACGGTACGCCATATTTTTCTAATTCGATAACTGCTTTGGGTGCCTCTTTACAAAGGTGTTCGATTGCATCTTGATCTCCTAGCCAATCAGAACCTTTGACTGTATCGTACATGTGCCATCTCCAATCATCTTCTCCCATATTTCCAAGGGCAGCAGATATACCTCCTTGCGCAGCTGAAGTATGACTTCTTGTTGGAAACACTTTCGATATACATGCGGTTTTTAAACCTGCCTCTGAAAGTCCAACAGCAGCTCTTAAACCTGATCCTCCTGCTCCAAGAACTACAACATCATATTCGTGATCTATAATTTTATATTTGCTCATAAAAATTAAATCTTAATTAAAAAAAATAATAATACTAATGTGATTATTATACTAAATAAAACAAGTAATCTATTTGCGGCATTTTTGAGTTTTAAGTTGTTAATATAGTCTTCAAAAACCTCGCTTATTGTAAGTGTGTAAAAAGTAAAAGCTAATATTATGAATATAGACATCAAAATTTTAGTTGAAATGCTTGAGGCAAAATCTATTAATTGAGAATTATTAGCATCAAATGCGGGTACAAGGTTTATTATAAACCAGGCCATAAAAGGAATTAGTAATCCTGAGGAAATTTTAATTGTTAACCATTTACGAGTTGCTTTGATCATTTCAGATTATGTTCTTTCCAATAAAATAAAATAAAATTGCTAATACAAAAGATCCAAAGATAGTTGCTATTCCTGTTATTCTAGATACTTTTAGATCAAATCCATAACCCACATCCCATGCTAGATGTCTTATTTCATTTAAAATTTGAAAACTGAAAGACCAACATAAAGAAATAATAATAAATTTTCCTATAAAGGTTTCAGAAAAAATTTCAAAAAAATTTTTATCAGGACCAATCAGAATTAGTAAAAATAGAATAATGATGATGCTTAAAAAATTTATAATACCGACTATTCTATGTGTTATAGAAAGTAAGGATGATATGTGCCATCTATAAACCTGAAGATGTGGTGATAGAGGGTTATTATTATTTTCCATAAAAATCTTTAATTAATCTTTCAGCAATTTGTACTGTATTCAATGCGGCACCTTTAAGTAAATTGTCAGAAACGACCCACATATTTAGAGCGTTATCTCTCGAATTATCTTTTCTTATTCTAGAAATAAAGGTGAAGTTTTTATTTTCTGCCTCTACTGGTGTTGTATATCCACCGTTTTTCCTTTCATCAACAACTTTGCATCCATCTGCTTTATCTAAAATATCTCTAACCTTTTTAATGTCAAAAGACTTTTCAAATTCGACATTAAGTGACTCTGCGTGAGATACCATAACAGGAACTCTTACGCAGGTTGCTGTTAAATTTATTTTTGGATCAAGAATTTTTTTAGTTTCAGAAATCATCTTCCATTCTTCACGGGTATATCCCTCCTCCTTAAATTCATCGATATGGGGTATTAAGTTAAAAGCTATTTGTTTTGTAAAATTTTTAGAATTAATTTTTTTTTCTTCTAAATATTCTTTTGTTTGACTTATTAGTTCATCCATAGGGGCTTTCCCTGCACCAGATACAGATTGATAAGTAGAGACTATAACTCTTTTTATATTAAAGTTTTCATGTAGTGGCTTCAGGGCAACTACCATTTGTATCGTTGAACAATTTGGATTAGCAATAATATTTTTATTTTTAAACATTGATAATTTGTTTGGATTGACCTCAGGTACAATCAATGGAACATCCTTGTCCATTCTAAATACTTTAGAATTATCTATAACAACAGTTTTTTTACTAGCTTTTGGAACCCATTCCTCTGCTATTTTTCCTCCAGCAGCAAAAAAAGTTATTTGTGCCTTTGAAAAATCATATGTTTTGAGACTTTCTATTTGTATTTCTTTGCCTTTAAATTTAATTTTTTTTCCTTCACTTTTTTCCGAAGCGACTAAAAAAAGGTTTGAAATTTGAATATTAGATTTCTCTAAAATTTCAATAGTTTTTCTCCCGACGTTGCCGGTGGCACCAATTATCGCAAAATTCATTTTAAGGCTATTTTAATTTAAATTTGATATAATTGCATCACCCATATCAGAGGTTGATACCTTTTTCTTTCCTTTTGACATTATATCAGGAGTTCTTAAACCGTCTTCCAAGGTCTTTTCAACAGCTTTGTCGAGATGTGAAGACTCTTTTTCCAATCCTAACGAGTATTTTAAAGCCATTGAAAAGCTTAGTATCGTTGCGATTGGATTTGAAATGTTTTTTCCCTCAATATCAGGGGCTGATCCATGCACTGGTTCGTATAAAGATCTAGTTCGTCCATTTTTATCCTTATCACCTAAAGATGCTGAAGGTAGAAGACCTAGCGATCCTGTTAGCATAGCTGCTTCGTCAGATAACATATCTCCAAACAAATTATCTGCAAGTATAACATCAAATTGTTTTGGATTTCTTAATAGCTGCATTGCGCAGTTATCAGCTAACATATGGTTAAGATCAATTTTTTTATACTCGTTATCTTTTAAATTTTGAACTTCTTCTCTCCAAAGTACTCCAGCCTCCATAACATTGGATTTTTCACAAGAGGTGACTTTGTTATTTCTTTTCGCAGCCAATTCGAATGCCACTTTTGCAATTCTTTTTATTTCTTTAGTGGTATAGACATGGGTATTAACTCCTCTTCTTTCCCCATTTTCAATTGGTTTTACTCCTCTTGGTTCTCCAAAATAAATTCCGCCTGTAAGCTCTCTGACAATAAGTATGTCAAGGCCTGAAACAATTTCTGGCTTTAAGCTTGAAGCATCTACCAATTGTTTAAAACAAATTGCTGGTCTCAAATTTGCGAATAATTTAAGTTCTTTTCTTAATTTTAATAAAGCTCTCTCAGGTTTTTTTGAAAACTCTAATTTGTCATATTTTGGACCACCACAAGCTCCAAATATTACTGCATCACTTTCTAGTGCTTTATAAAATACTTCATCTGTTATTGGTACACCATGTTTATCAATAGCAGCTCCACCTATTAAATCTTGATCAAGTTTGAAATCCAAAGATTTTTTTTTATTAAACCATTCAATTACTTTTTTAGTTTCACGAACTACTTCTGGTCCAATACCGTCACCTGGTAATAGTAATATTTTTCTTTGATTAGATGGCATTTATAATATCCAAGGTTTATCTTGAGTCATTTTGTTTTCAAAACTTTTGATATTCTCAGCTTTATTAAGAGATAATGCAATATCATCTAACCCTTCTAATAAACATTTTTTTTTGAATGTATCTAATTCGAACTTAAAAGATTTATTTCCATATAGAATTTCTTGTTCGGTTAATCTAACCTCAATATTCTCTTTTCTGGAAGAATATTCTGACAATTCATTTATAGTATTTTTATTTGCAACTATTGGCAAAATACCGTTTTTGAAACAATTATTGTAAAAAATATCAGCAAAGCTTTCACTAATAATTACTCTAATACCAAAATCTAGTAACGCCCACGGAGCATGTTCTCTCGAAGATCCGCATCCAAAATTTTTTCCGGTTATTAAGATTTTAGACTTACTGTACGGATCATTATCTAAAATAAATCCTGAAATTGGCTTTCCTTTCTCATCAAATCTCATTTCATAGAATAAATTTTTACCTAAACCTGATCTTTTAATAGTTTTTAAAAATTGTTTAGGTATTATCTTATCTGTATCAATATTCATTAACGAAATGTAAGCAGGTATACTTTTGATATTTTTAAATTTATCCATTTGAATTACCAAATTTCCTCACATCTGAAAGGTGGCCATCTAAAGCAGCGGCAGCTGCCATAGCTGGACTAACAAGATGAGTTCTTCCTCCTCTTCCTTGTCTACCTTCGAAATTCCTATTTGATGTAGACGCACATCTTTCTTTTGGTTTTAACTGGTCCTCATTCATTCCTAAGCACATTGAGCAACCAGGCTCTCGCCATTCAAAACCTGAGTTTTTAAAAATTTTATCTAAACCTTCTTGCTCGGCTTGATTTTTAACTAAACCAGAACCTGGGACAACCATAGCATTTACATGTTTTGCAATTTTTTTATCTTTGAGCAACTTCGCAGCCTCCCTTAGATCTTGAATTCTGCCATTCGTACAGCTTCCTATAAAAACTTTGTCAATTTTAATTTCTGTCATTTTTGTGTTTGGTTTAAGTCCCATGTAGTCTAAAGATCTTTCCATTGCGACTCTTCTATCTTGATTTTTTTCATTTTTTGGATCAGGAACAGAACCATTAACAGGGACTACATCTTGGGGTGATGTTCCCCACGTAACTTGGGGTGCTACTTCCTCACCTTTTATTATAACTTCCTTGTCAAAATTACATCCTTCATCAGATTTTAGTTTGTTCCAATACTCTAAAGCTTTTGTCCATTTTTCATTTTTTGGTGACATTGGTCTGTTTTTTAAATAGTTAAATGTTTTTTCGTCAGGTTGAATTAATCCAGCTCTTGCTCCACCTTCAATAGTCATGTTGCAAATAGTCATTCTTTCTTCCATACTAAAATTTTTAATTACTTCTCCTGAGTATTCGATCACAAATCCTGTACCACCAGCGGTTCCTATTGTTCCTATAATTTTTAAAATTATGTCTTTGGCAGTGACCCCAATCGGTAATTTACCATCAACTTTAAGAAGGAGATTTTTAGATTTTTTTTGGATTAATGTTTGTGTTGCTAGAACATGCTCAACTTCTGAAGTTCCAATTCCGAAAGCAAGCGCGCCAAATGCACCATGAGTAGCTGTATGACTATCTCCGCAAACAATTACAGATCCGGGCTGAGTAAAGCCTTGCTCTGGACCGATGATATGAACGATACCTTGCCTTTTATCATTCATGTCAAATAGCGGGACTCCAAATTCTTTACAATTATTTCTTAAAGTATCAACCTGCACTTTTGACTCCTCATCATTAATTCCTTTAGACCTGTCAGTAGTTGGCACATTATGATCAGCGACTGCTAATGTAAGTTTTGGTTGTCTAACTTTTCTTTTATTTAATCTTAAACCTTCAAAAGCTTGAGGGCTTGTTACTTCATGAATTAAGTGTCTATCAACATAAAGTAAAGATGTACCATCTTCTTGTTGATGTACAAGATGATCTTCCCAAATTTTATCGTATAAAGTTTTTGGCATTAGTAAATTACTTAGTTTTATCTGATTTTTTTATTTCTTTTTTTTCTTCAACTTTTGGTTCAGGAGAATTTTTTGTTAATTCAACTTTCTTTTCCATAGTAATTTCTGATGTTGGTTCCTCATTTGTAGAGGCTTTGACATCAACTTCTATTCCTATATTTTTTTTAATTTTTTCTGCAATTCTTGCAGATTTTCCTTTTCTATCTCTTAAATAGTAAAGTTTAGCTCTTCTTACTTTACCTGATCGAATAACTTTAATTGATCCAATAACCGGGCTATATAAAGCGAAAGTTCTTTCAACTCCTTCTCCAAAAGAAATTTTTCTAACTTTAAATGAAGAATTAATATCTCTGTTTTTTTTAGCTATACAAACGCCTTCAAAATTTTGTATTCTCTCTCTTTTTCCCTCTACAATTCTCACCCCGACACGAATGGTATCCCCAGGAAAAAATTCAGGTATTTTTTTCTTCTGAATTATTTTTTGAACGTTTGCTTTGTTTATTTCTTCTATATTTTTCATTTTTTTTCTTTTTCTAAAAATTTTTTCCACATATCTGGTCTTTGGCGTCGTGTTATATCCTTTGATTGTGATAAACGCCAGTCCTTAATTTTAGAATGATTACCAGATAAAAGCACTTCTGGAACGCTTTTTTTTTCCCATATTTGTGGTTTTGTATATTGGGGGTATTCCAATAAATCATGCTCGAAGCTTTCATCGTCTTTTGAATTATTATTTCCAAGCACACCAGGTAATAATCTTAAAACTGTGTCGATTACAACAAATGAAGCTGACTCACCTCCTGATAAAACATAATCACCAATACTAAGCTGTTCAATATTTCTAGTGTTTAATATACGTTCGTCTACTCCTTCAAAATGTCCACATATTAAATTTATAACTTTTTCTTTAGAAAATTCTTTGGCTTTCTTTTGATTAAAATTTATTCCTTTGGGTGTTAAGTAAAATATTTTTTCACCTTTTTTTATGTTTTCATCAATAGATTTTCCTAATACATCCGGTTTTAAAAGCATTCCACTTCCTCCTCCGAATGGTTTGTCGTCAACTGTTTTATGTTTGTCACCAGCTGAATCTCGAATATTGATGACCTCTAAATTCCAAATTTTTTTTTCTAAAGCTTTCCCGTAGAGTCCTTTGTTTAAAGGACCAGGAT
>CACMHR010000012.1:0-19971 GCA_902613655.1 uncultured Pelagibacteraceae bacterium | reverse complement strand
AACTCAATGGGGGCTGCTCATCATAGAACGCTTCACCTAATTGAAAGAAATGAAGGCATAAGTGTTAATGAACTCATAATTAAACTAAAAATAAGAAAACAAAGTTTAAATAGAGTTTTGCAGGATTTAAAGAGGCTCAGAATTATTAAACAAATTAAAGATAATAATGATTCAAGAAGAAAACTACTTTACCTAGATCAAATAGGAAAAAAATTCTATAATGAAATATTTCAATCTCAAAGAAAACGTATTTTTAATGCACTTAAAAATTCAGATTCTGACTCTGTTATAAAATTTAAGGAAGTGTTAAAAAAAATAATTAATGGAAAAAAATAGATACCATATACTAGTAGTTGATGATGACATTAAAATTAAAGAATTGATTAAACAGTTCTTAGTAGAAAAAGGCTTGATTGTTTCAACTGCATCTGATGCCAAAGAAGCTAAAGAAAAAATTGAAATCTTTAACTTCAGCTTAATTGTTCTAGATGTAATGATGCCTGGACAAAGTGGCTATGAACTCACAAAAGAACTGAAATCCTCAAAAAATATTCCTATTTTACTTTTAACAGCCAAAGGAGAAACAGAAAATAGAATTCATGGTCTTGAGATTGGAGCAGATGACTACTTAGGTAAACCGTTTGAGCCTAGAGAACTTTTATTAAGAATAAAGAACATTATTAAATCAAATTCTGTTCAAAACCTATTAGAAGATAGTAAAATTGGAGATGCTGAACTTAATTTAAATAAAATGACCATTAAATTAAATAACAAAACTAAAAAAATTAATTCTGCAGAAAAAAATGTTCTCTTAAAGATGTTGTCTTCACCTGGTAAAATTTTTTCAAGAAAAGAAATTGGAAAAATATCTAAAATATCACAAGAAAGATCTATAGATGTAATGATAACAAGGTTGAGAAAAAAAATTGAACTTAATCCTAAAAATCCAAAATTTTTGCAAACAATAAGAGGTTCAGGTTATGTCCTTTGGATTAAATAGTTTATTAAAAAAATTTTTACCGAAAAGATTATTTTACAGAGCCCTAATTATAGTTGCTGCCCCAATTGTTCTTTTGCAATTAATTATTTCGGTAGTTTTTTTTGACAGCATATGGATAAAAGCAAATAAAGGAATGACAAAATCTCTAGTAAGTGAAGTAAAGACCTTGTTTGAAACATATAGATCCGGGGACACAAAAAATGTAATTTTTTTGACAAATTTATACAAAAAGAACTTTGACTTTGTAATTAATATTAAAAAGGGTGAAAATTTACCAACAACTAAATCAGATAGACGTTTTAGCCCAATGGATAGGTCTTTGAGGAGAGAATTAAAACCAGTATTTGGAAAAAATTATTGGTTTGATACTGTAACTTATCTAGATTTGGTTGACCTAAGAATACGAACTAATAATGAAATTATACAAATTTTTTTTCCAAAAAGTAAAATTGCACCTTCTTCAGTAAGAGTGTTTGTTTTATGGATTACACTTCCCTCTTTTATTCTTATATTAATAGCAATTCTCTTCTTAAGAAATCAAACAAGGCCAATTTTAAAATTATCAAAAGCAGCTGAAAGGTTTGGCAGAGGTGAGAGAGTTGATGATCTCAGGCCATCGGGTGCGTCTGAAATAAGAAAAGCGACAATTGAGTTTGACAAAATGATGAAAAGAATAAACAAGCATCTTAATCAAAGATCAGAAATGTTGTCAGGTATAAGTCATGATTTAAGAACACCTTTAACAAGATTGAAGCTGCAGTTAGCCATGACAGATAAAAAAGATAATGCAAAGAAAATGGCTTCAGATATTGATGAAATGGAAAAAATGCTTAATGATTATCTGCAGTATGCAAAATCACAATCTGAAGAAGATTATGTTGAAATAAATATTAGTGATTTAGTAGAGGATATTTTGGAAAATTTTGATCATTCCAAATTTGAATTTAAAAAAAATGGAAATATTCAAATATTTGGCAGAAAAAATTTATTAAGAAGAAGTTTATCAAATATAGTTGAAAATGGACTTTCTTATGGAGACAAAATTTTTGTTGAAATAAAAAAATCGGTTGGAAATGCGATTATTATTATCGAGGACAATGGTCCAGGACTGCCTAAAAAAGAATATGAAAATGTTTTTAAGCCTTTTTATAGAGTCGATAAAAGTAGAAGCTTAAATAGATCGGGGGTTGGTTTGGGACTTTCTATCTCTCTAGATATTGTAAAATCTCATGGAGGAAATATAGTATTGTCAGAAAGTGAACACAATGGTTTGGCGGTTAAGGTTTCTTTGCCTTTTTAGATTTTTTGTGTGTTTTTTTTAGATCTGAAATTTCTTTTTGTTGTTTATCAATAATTTTTTTTAAAACTACAAATTCCTCTTTTGTAACTAAGTCAAATTTACTCGCGAAATCCTCTTTTTTAAACTTTAGAGATGTTAAAAGCTCTTTCCTGATATCTTTGGATGTAATTAGACCTGCTTCAATAAAACCTGATATCATTTTAAGAATTTTTTGAGAATTGTTCATAGTTTTACTCTAAATTATAAGTAATTTAATTTCAATTGTGATAAATTTAAAGATGATGGTTCACAATTTTGATCCAGTGCTAATTGATTTAGGAATTATAAAAATTCACTGGTATTCTTTGGCTTATGTATTTGGTATTTTAATTGGTTGGTGGTATGGACGACTTATAATAACAAAAAAAATACATGGATCGGATCATGAAAATTATTTAAAAAATTTTGACGATCTTATTTCTTATATAATTATTGGTGTGATTGTTGGAGGAAGGTTGGGTTATGTAATTTTTTATAACCTAACATTTTTTCTTAACCAACCGATTGAAATTTTTAAATTGTGGGAGGGCGGGATGTCTTTTCATGGAGGTTTGATAGGAGTTATTTTGAGTACTTATATTTTTTCAAAAGTTAAAAAATTAAATTACAAAATATATTTTGATATTATTTGTTGTGCAGCTCCAATTGGAATTTTTTTGGGTAGGATTGCAAATTTTATTAATAGTGAACTTTATGGGACACCAACGGACAAACCATGGGGAGTTATCTTTCCTGAAATTGACAATTTAAGTAGGCATCCATCTCAGCTATATGAGGCTTTTTTGGAGGGAATTGTTTTATTTGTTTTAATAAATTTTTTATTTTTAAAAAAAAATTTTAATTACGGTTTAATATCATTTTTATTTTTAATTTTTTACGGAATTTTTAGAATTGTTTCTGAGTTTTATAGAGAGCCAGATAAACACATTGGTTATATATTTGATTTTATTAGCCTCGGTTCATTGCTAAGTGTTGGTATGATGATTTTCGCAATTCTATTTGTATTAAAAATTAATTTAAATGAACAGAATAAATAAATTTTTTCAGGAAAGTAAAATTATACCGTTAGACCTTTTCTTGGACAAAGTTCTTTACCATAAAGATTTGGGTTACTATCAAAAGAAGAATCCTTTTGGTAAAAAAGGAGACTTTGTAACTGCCCCGAACATTTCAAATCTTTTTGGGGAAATGATAACTATATGGTTTGTTAGCTTTTGGAAAAAATTAAATAAACCAAAAAAAATTAATTTTATTGAAATGGGGCCAGGAAATGGTGATCTTTGTTTAACGGTATTGAAAACGTTAAAAAATTTTCCGGAGGTTTATAATTCTACAAATATAATACTTTATGAAAAAAGTAAAATGCTCAGGAAAATACAAAAACAAAGAATTTTATCAAAAAAAGTTTCTTGGATACAAAAATTAGGCAAAATAAAGAGTGGACCTGTTGTATTTTTTGGAAATGAATTTTTAGATGCTTTACCCATAAAACAGTTTAAAAAAATAAATGGAATAATATTTGAAAAATACGTAAAAATCGGAAAGAAAAACGTGAATTTTTTTTTTAAAAAATCAATTAAAAAAGAAATTAAAAAACTTGAAAGTTACAAAATTATTAAAAATGGAGGAATAATTGAGTATCCAGAATATGGCTTTAGGGAATTAAGGATTGTTTGTAACAAAATTAAAAAATTAAATGGTGGAGCTCTTTTTATAGATTATGGATATGTAAATGAGCACAATACTAATACTTTACAATCTGTTTTTAAACATAAATATAATAATATAAAAAAAAATATTGGTGAAGCAGATATAACTTATTTAGTAAATTTTAATTTATATAAAGAGTACTTCAATATGAAGAATTTAGTAGTAGACAAAATTATTTCACAAAGTGAATTTTTACAAAAAATGGGTATTAGAGAAAGATTTAAAATTCTAAGTCATAAATTAAATGCTAAGGAAAAATCTAACTTATATAGCAGGGTAAAAAGATTGCTTCACCCCGAAATGATGGGTCAAAAGTTCAAAGTGATTTTTGTAAAGAACAAAAAATGTAATTTCAATTTGGACCTGAAATAATGTTTTATTCAAAAAATTTATTAAATAATAATAATTTAAAACATTGTTTTTTTTCAAGGAAAAATGGGGTTTCCAAAGGAATATATGAAAGTCTAAACTGCGGTATAGGAAGCAACGATAATCCAAGAGATATTAGAAAAAATTTAGAAATAGTCTCAAAAATTTTTAATATACATACAGATAAATTGGCTATCATGAATCAAACCCACAGCAATAAAGTTTTAATAGCAGAAAATTTAAAAAATTCAGGAAGACTCGATTGTGATGCTTTGTTGACGACGAATAATGAATTGGCTCTTTGCGTATTAACAGCAGATTGTGCCCCGATATTGATTTACGAAATTGAAAAAAAAATAATTGGATGTATTCATGCAGGCTGGAAAGGTGCCTATTCAGGAATAATTGAAAATACTTTATCTGAACTTGTAAAGATGGGCGGTAGTCTAAATAAACTAATTTCAATTGTGGGGCCGTGTATATCTCAAAATAATTATGAGGTAAGAAAAAATTTTTATTTAAATTTTATGACACAGTCAAAGGAAAATTCAAAATTTTTTATAGAAAAAAATGATAATTTTTTTAACTTTGATCTAAGAGGGTATATTAATAAGAAACTTGCAGATTTAAGTGTTTTAAAAATAGAAAACATAGCAGTTGATAGTTTTGCCTCTAAGAATGAATATTTTAGCCATAGAAGGGCCAAAAAGTTGGGTGAAGATGACTACGGAAGATGCATCTCAGCAATTAAGAAAGTTAATTTATAAAATTAATTGAAAACTAAACCCATTGGATGTATAAATAAATTGTCCTAATGAAAATCTTATCAGGAACAAGCAATCCTCTGTTAAGCAAAAGCATCAGCAAGCAACTTAAGTTAAAATTGATCAATACGAATATTAAAAATTTTGCTGACGGAGAAATATATGTTGAAATTAATGAAAATATTAGGGGGAACAGTGTTTTTGTAGTTCAATCAACATCAACACCAGCAAATGATAATTTAATGGAATTGCTTTTATGTATAGATGCTCTTAAAAGATCTTCGGCTAAAAATATCACGGCTGTGATTCCTTATTTTGGTTATGCAAGGCAAGATAGAAAGGTAGTTCCTAGAACTTCGATTTCAGCAAAAGTTGTTTCAAATTTAATTACAAATGCTGGTGCGAACAGAATTGTAACAGTAGATTTACATGCTGGTCAAATTCAAGGTTTTTTTGACATGCCAGTAGATAATTTATTTACCACTCCTATATTTGCAAGATATATAAAAAAAAATATTAAAAGTAATAATTTAACATGTGTATCACCGGATGCGGGTGGTATAGAAAGAACAAGAGGTTTGGCAAAAAAAATAAATGCTGAATTAGCAATTATAGATAAAAGAAGACCTCAGGCTGGAAAATCGCAAGTGATGAATATTATTGGGGACATAAAAAATAAAAATTGCATAATCGTTGATGATATTATCGATAGCGGTGGAACTATTGTTAATGCTGTAGAAGCATTAATTAAAAAGGGAGCAAAAGATGTTCATGTGTTTGTTACTCATGCTGTTTTAAGTGGAGATGCTGTAAACAAAATTAAAAAATCTAAAATAAAGAAATTAATAATTACTGATACCATAGATAATAGTAGAAGAATAAAAAATGTAAGTAAAATACAAGTTTTGTCAATCGCGCCTCTTATGGCTGAGGCAATAAAAAGGATTTCGAACTCTACTTCAGTGTCAGATCTATTCAATTAACCCTTGTTTTATTTTAAAGTTACGGTAAATTGGCTCATTCAAATGATAAATAATTTAAAGGCGACGAAGCGAGAAACTAAAACTAAAGGTCAATTAAATACCTTAAGATCAAAAGGATTAATACCAGCCGTTTTATATGGGGGTAAAAGCCCAAATTTAAAACTTAGTATAAATGAAAAATTTGTTAACGATGTATTAAGATCAGAGAATTTTTTATCAACTGTAATTGACTTAGATATTGACGGAAAAAAAGAAAAAGTAATTCCTAGAGATGTTACCTATCATGTAACCTCCGAGAAACCTACTCATATTGATTTTATGAGAATTGTTCAAGGCTCTAAAATTATATTAGAAATTCCAGTAAAGTTTAAAAACAATGATCAATGTAGCGGTCTAAAAAAAGGCGGTGTTTTAAACATAGTTAGAAGAAAGATTGAATTAAAATGTGAAGCCGGAAATATACCCGAAGATATTGAGGTTGATTTGGCAGGTTTAGATATTGGTACAAGCATAAGAATATCATCTGTAACATTGCCTAAGAATGCAGAATTAACAATTACTGATAGAGATTTTGTTGTGGCTACTATAGCTGCTCCAACAATTGTAAAAGAACCTGAAAAACCTGCTGAGGAAGCTACTGCCGAAGGAGAAGAAGGTCAAGAAGCAGCGACTGCTGAAGGAGCAGAAACTCCAGCACCAGGCAAGGAGGGCGAGGCTGCTAAAAAAGATGATAAAGGCAAAGAAGCTACTGGAGATAAAAAACAGGCAGCTGATAAAAAGACTCCAGAAAAAAAATAAATATTTATGCTTTTACTTGTAGGTTTAGGAAATCCTGGTCCAAATAATACTAATAATAGACATAATATTGGTTTCAAGATTATAGATGCAATCAACTCAGAATTCAGCCTTTCAAAGCAAAAACCTAAATTTAAAGGACTTTTAACAACTGGAAATATTCAGGATAAAAAAGTTTATGCGATAAAGCCTTTGACATTTATGAATAATTCAGGAGTTTGTATAAAAGAACTTATTGATTATTTTAAAATTGACGCAAAGAATGTAATAGTTTTTCATGATGATTTAGATATAGACCTGGGAAAGATTAAGGCGAAAGTTGGCGGGAGTAGTGCTGGACATAACGGTATTGAGTCTATAGATAAATTTATTGGTAAAGATTACTCAAGAGTGAGAATTGGAATTGGACGTCCTAAACAAAAAAGTAAAGTTAACACTCATGTTTTAGAAGACTTTAGCGAAAATGAAGAAGAAAGAATAAAAAATATAACAGATAATATTGTCAAATTAATACCGGCTCTTATAAATAAAGAAATGGATTTGTTTTCAAGCAAAGTAAATCAGAATTTGAATGGGATTTAAGTGTGGTATCGTTGGATTGCCTAATGTTGGTAAGTCTACATTATTTAATGCTTTAACTTCATCTAGAAATGCACAGGCTGCCAACTTTCCATTTTGCACTATTGATCCAAACATAGGTATAGTAGATGTACCGGACGACCGCTTAAACAATCTTTATTCAATATCAAAATCTGACAAAAAAATTAATGCAAATATAACATTTGTTGACATCGCTGGCCTTGTTAAAGGCGCCTCTAAAGGTGAGGGTCTTGGAAATAAATTTTTATCACATATTAGAGAAGTAGATGCCATAATTCATTTAGTAAGGTGCTTTGAGTCAGAAAATATTCAGCATGTAAATAAAAAGATTGATCCTATAAATGATTTAGAAACTATTAAAACCGAAATATTACTTGCAGATATGAGCCAAGTAGAGAAAAAACTAGAAAAAAATGCCAAAAAAAAATTAACTGAGAAACAAATTAAATTACTAAAGGATATCTTGGATCGATTAAATAAAGCTGAAACTTTAGATATAAGTTATGATCCCGAAAGTAAAAAATTTCTTAGAGAAATTGGCTTAATATCAAATAAACCTTATATAATCGTATGTAATGTCGATGAGCAGAGTGTAAAAAATGGAAATAATTTTACAAAGCTTTTAAAGGAAAAGTATTCTAATCAAAAATTTATTTATATTTGTGCAGATATAGAAAGCCAAATAATAGACTTAAAACCTGAGGAAAGAGAAAATTATATGAAAAATATAGGTTTAGAAAAAACTGGTTTAGACAAATTAATTACATCTGGATACGATTTGCTTAATTTAAACACTTTTTTTACTTCTGGGCCAAAAGAAACAAGGGCATGGACTATAAAAAAAAATACTGAAGCGCAAAAAGCTGCGGGTGTAATACATAGTGATTTTGAAAAAAATTTTATAAGGGCTGAAGTAGTATCTTATGATGACTTTAAGAGATATGGTAGCTTTGAAAAAGCGAAAGAAAATGGAAAGTTAAAAGTTGAAGGAAAAAATTACTTTGTAAAAGATGGTGATGTTTTAGTCTTTAGGGTCAATCCTTGACCATAATTTACGCATACTAAAATATACTAAGGTTGATAAAATTATTAAAAAAATCACAACTTTGAATCCTAATTTGTGCCGTGTTTCTAGATGAGGTTCAGCTGCCCAGGTTAGAAAAGTTGTGACATCTTTAGCCATTTGAGCTTGGGTTGCTTTTGTTCCATCAGCGTATGAAACTAAATCGTCTGCAAGTGGATTGGACATTTTAATCTTATTACCGTCCATATATTTATTGTAGTAAACACCGTCCTCTAATTGAAAATCTGCAGGTGGTTCGGTGTAACCCATTAAAACTGCGTAAATGTAGTCGGCTCCGCCTTTACGTGCTTTTACCAAAACTGACATATCTGGTGGATAAGCTCCTCCATTAGCTGCAGTGGCAGCCTCAATATTTGGATAGGGTGATACAAATCTATCTGATGGTCTTCCTGGTCTAGTAAACATTTCTCCATCGCTGTTTGGACCATCAGTTACTTCAAAGTTAGCTGCTATTGCTTTTACTTGCTCAACTGAAAATTCTGGGCCACCTTTTTCACCAAGGTTTCTATAACTTAAAAGGTTCATGGAATGACATGATGCACATACCTCAGTGTAAACTTGATAACCTCTTTGCAGAGCGCTTCTATCAAATGTTCCAGTTATTCCTTTAAAGGTCCAATCATATTTTGGTATCTTGATTTCTTCTGCATTGGAAAAATTTGTGTGAATAAAAAATAATAGTAAAAAGCTTGAAAAAATTCCTTTAAAATTACACATCTGGTTTATCGCTCTTTATAAACTCTACTTTTGGCATCCCAGTTAAAACTGGCTCTGTTATACTGAGAGGAAGCGGCTGGGTTTTTTCAATTCTGCTAAGTAGTGGTAATATTATTAAAAAGTGAGCGAAATAATATAGAGTGCCAACTCTTGCTACGAAAAGATATAAACCTTCGGCTGGCATAGCACCTACATAACCAAGCGCCAAAACATCAACGACTAGCACCCAGAAAAATATTTTATTAAGAGGTCTAAATACGGATGATCTTACTTTACTGCTGTCAAGCCATGGTAATGCCATCAAAATAAAAATTGATCCAAACATTAAAATAACTCCACCAAGCTTATCAGGTACTGAACGTAAGATTGCATAAAAAGGCAAAAGATACCATTCGGGTACAATATGTTTAGGTGTAACTAATGGATTAGCTTGAATATAATTATCACTATGCCCTAAAACATTAGGCGCAAAGAATATAAACCCAGAAAAAATTATTAAAAAAATTAATAGAGCAAACAAATCTTTAATAGTTATATAAGGATGGAAAGGAACTGTATCCTTTGATGGTTTTTTAACATCTATACCTATTGGATTGTTGTTTCCTGGAACGTGTAAAGCCCAAATGTGTAAAATAACTAAACCTAAAATTAAAAAAGGGAATAAGTAATGTAAACTAAAAAATCTAGTTAAAGTAGGATTATCTACTGAATATCCGCCCCACAACCATGTAGTGATACTCTCTCCAAATAATGGTATAGCACTAAATAAGTTTGTAATTACAGTTGCTCCCCAAAAACTCATTTGACCCCAAGGTAGTACATAGCCCATAAAAGCTGTGGCCATCATAAGAAGATATATTATCATCCCGAGTATCCAAATTATTTCTCTCGGGGATTTATATGACCCATAAAATAATGATCTGAATATGTGAATGTATACTGCTAGAAAAAACATTGAGGCACCATTACTATGAATGTAACGTATTAACCATCCATAGTTAACATCTCTCATAATATGTTCAACACTATTGAATGCTAGATCTGCATGAGCCACGTAATGCATTGCGAGAACAAGTCCAGTTATAATTTGTGATAGCAAACAAAAAGTTAATATACCACCAAACGTCCACCAATAGTTTAGGTTCTTGGGCGTTGGATAATCTGTTAGGTGAGATGCTAAAGATAAAAGTGGAAGTCTATCATTAAACCACTTTCCAAATTTTGATTTAGGAGTATATGTATGTTCGCTCATTTAAATTTATCCGATCCTAATTGTATTATCATCAATAAAAGCATACTTTGGAATTTCCATATTCGTTGGCGCTGGACCCTTTCTAATTCTACCTGAGGTATCATAGTGAGATCCGTGGCACGGACAAAACCAACCATTATATTCTCCTTTGTCTGAAAGAGGCACACACCCAAGATGTGAACAAATACCCATCATGACTAACCACTCTGCCTTTTTCACTCTATCTTCATCTTTTTCAGGATGTTTTAAATCATCCAAGCTTACTGCTTTTGCTTCTGAAATTTCTGTCTCAGTTCTTCTTTTAATAAATACTGGTTTGCCTCTCCATAAGACTGTAATAGATTTTCCTGGCTCTATTTGACTTATATCTACTTCTGTAGTCGCCAAAGCCTTAACTGAGCTATCTGGATTCATTTGATCGATGAACGGCCAAATAGTTGCTCCTATGCCTACAGCACCGACTGTATAACTTGCTGTAAAAAGAAAATCTCTTCTGTTAGTTTTTTTTTCCGAGTCACTCATAAGTTAAAATAATATTGCTTTTTATTATAAAATAGGGTTATTTTAAAGGGTTGCCAGAGGCCAGAATGACACACAAATTGAGTTTAGTTGTCAAAATTGACTAGTTATAAACATTTAAAATAATTTTTTATGAAGATAAGTTGGGAAATTGAAAAAAAACTTACTGGTCAGTGGTTTGCATTTTTGCAAGAAAAAATAGTAGAAGAATTTCAAAATCTCGAGTCTGAATTTTCAATAAACAATAGGACAAAAGTCAGGTATTTCAAAAAAAAGCTTTGGAAAAAGAAGGATCCTAGAGATGGAGGGGGACAATATTGTATTTTAAGAAATGGTCAAATTTTCGATAAGGTAGGAGTTAATCACTCAACTGTTGAAGGTGTATTTCAAAAAAATTATAAATCAAATATACCTGGAACTAAAAAGAATCAAACTTATTGGGCATCAGGGGTATCGGTAGTAGCGCATATGAGAAATCCAAAAATCCCTGCTGTTCATTTTAATACAAGATTTGTTGTTACATCTAAAAAGTGGTTTGGGGGGGGAATGGATGTTACACCCAGTCTAAAAGATTCGAATGAAAAAAAACTGGTTCATAAAAACCTAAAACTTGTATGTAGTAATAATAAAAAAAGTTACAAAAGTTATAAAAAATGGTGCGATGATTACTTTTTAATAAAACATAGAGAGGAAAACAGGGGTATTGGAGGGATTTTTTTTGATTATCTTTATAAAGATTGGGAAAATAATTTTAAATTTGTAAGAGATGTTGGTATTGGTTTTATTGATATTACCAAAATGTTGATTGAAAAAAAGAGATTCCTAAAGTGGACAAAAAAACAAAAACATAATCAACTTATAAAGAGAGGAAAGTATGTTGAATTTAATTTACTTTACGATAGAGGAACAAAATTTGGATTAAACACTGGAGGTAATATTGATGCAATATTTATGTCACTACCACCAGATGCTAAATGGAAATAATGGAAAAAGAACCAATAACAACCGAAGGGTTAAAAAAACTCAAAGATGAGTTAGAAGATCTTAAAAGTAATAAAAGACCTAAGATTGTTGCAGCAATAGCAGAGGCACGAGGACATGGTGACTTGAAAGAAAATGCGGAATATCATGCAGCTAAAGAACAGCAGGGGCATACTGAAACTAGAATTTTGCAAATAAATGATTTAATTGCCAGAGCAAATGTCATCGATGTTACTAAAGTTGAAAATGATGGAAAAGTTATTTTTGGATCTACTGTAAGTGTTAAAGACTTAGAAAACGATAAAAAGTCCTCCTTTAAAATTGTTGGACGTGATGAAGCAGATGTTAAAAAAAATTTAGTTTATTTTAGATCGCCTGTGGGAAAATCTTTAATAGGAAAAAAAATTAAGGATACTGTAATAGTTAATACTCCTTCAGGTGAAAAAAATTACGAAATATTGGAAGTTAAATATATTTAATTAATTATATTTTTTAATAAGATTATTTAAATCTTCTTTTTTTAAATTAAAATTGTTTTCTATCCAAACTTTTTCAACTTTTTTAAGTATTTCTCCAATTTTTCTTCCACTTTTGAAACCTTTGTTAATTAAATATTCTCCAGTTAATGGAAATTCTGGCACTCTTAGGCTTTCGATTTCTTTAATAAGATCATCAATTTTTTTAAAATTTTTTGGTTTTATTGCGGTATAATAAAATTTTGCTAAAGATATTATTTTCTCTTTATTATGAAAAAAAACATTTTTTTTTAAATCTTTAGCAAAAAAGTTTTTGTTTTTTTTCGCTTCGTAGAAATATTTATGTAAAAAATTTAGATATTGTTTTAAAAAATTTGAGGTTTTATATTTATGTACAAAATAATTATGATTATCACTTTGGTCTATTAGTAATAGAGCTAAAACTAAATTATATTCTAACATTATATTTTTTTTAAGTTTTCTATTTTCAAATGTACTTAATCTATTTAAATATTTAAATTCAGGAAAAATTATCTTAAAAATTTCCTTAAATTCATTATTTGATACGACTTCACTCAAATTTTTGAGCTTTGTGATTTTTACTATTTCAGAAAAAATTCTTTCTTTTGAAAGTTTGAGGATTCCTGAAATGTTTTTCTTTATTATTTTAATAGTATCTTTGTCCTTTTCGAAATTTTTATATTGAATTGAAAATCTTAAAAATCTGATAATTCTTAAGTAGTCCTCTTCTATACGTTCTTGGGGATTTCCAATAAATTTAATCCTTTTGTCTTTTAAATCCTTCCTGCCATTATGTGGATCAAATATTTTTCCATTTTGATCTAAATAAATTGCATTTATTGTAAAATCTCTTCTATTTGAGTCTTTTTCCCAACTATCTGTAAATGAGACTTTTGCATGCCTACCATCTGTAGAAACGTCCTCTCTTAAAGTGGTTATTTCAAAAATTTCCTTGTCCTGTTGTAAAGTTAATGTGCCATGATCAATACCAGTTTTCAAAACTTTGAAATTACTATTTGCAAGTTTTTTTATTACTTCACCTGGAGTTAGTGTAGTTGCTAAATCAATATCTCCGATTTGTTCATTGTTTAAATAATTTCTAACACAGCCACCAACTAGCATCACATTGTTTTTATTTTTGCTATTAAGATGAACAAATATCTCTTTGATTTTTTTATTTTTATAAAAGGGGAATAAATATTTTTTTATATTGTTTACGATCAGCATATTGTTGGCTGGGGCGCTAGGATTCGAACCTAGGATGGTGGTACCAAAAACCACTGCCTTACCGCTTGGCTACGCCCCAAAGTTTTTTTTGATATATCATAAAAAAACATATTTAAATAGTTCTAGAGAGCACACACCAAAATTTTGGAAATCTCCTTTTTATTAATTTTAAGCCGAGTAATGCATCCTTTTTATTTAAAAATAAGCCAAAACAAGCCGATCCTGAACCTGTAATTCTTGAAAACTCACATTTTTTTAATAAAGATAATTCTTTTAAAACCTTTTTGATAAGCGGAAATCTTGAAATAACAATATTTTCAAGGGAATTCATTTCGGACTTTAATTTATCCACCATTTTTGATTTCGAAACCCTATTAAAAATATTTAATTTTTTAATTTTCTCGTATTTCCTAATCTTGCCATAAATATCCTTAGTTGAGCTTTTTTTAAAAGGATAGACTATCAACAAATAAAAATTGTGCTTAAACTTGAAATTTCTTATATTAAAAAAGTTTTCTTGAATTATTTTATTGTTTTTAAAAAATAGTTTGAAATCCGTACCAAGATATTTTGCAAAATAGTTTATATCGTTATCTATAATTTTACGCTTTTTATAAAAATATTTAATTATTGTTGCTGCATTACTTGAGCCTCCCCCGAGCCCAGAAAACACAGGTATATTTTTTTTTACTTTTATTTCGTACTTTGAACTATTACTGATTATATTTTTTTTTCTCAAAACATACATACCTTTTGATACAGAGTTATTTTTAAGTTTAATATTTTTTTTAAATTTTCCTGTAAATTTGAACATATCTTTTTTTCCAGTAATTTTTTTTATTGTTATCTGATCATAAAGATTAATCAAAAAGATTACAGACTGTATATCGTGATATTTATGATTGATTTTTTTACCTATTTTAAGTGATAAATTAATTTTAGCTGGTGATTTTAAAAATGTCTTAACCATAATGCTATAATTATTAAATATTTTCTAAACCAAATAAAATTTTTCTTTTAATCTTTTTCTTTAGTTTATCATCTGCATCAAATTCTAAAGCGTTATTCCAATAATATCTTGCTTGAATTTTATTATCATTCATCCACAAACAATCTGCAAAATGATCATTTATTACCGGATCTCTTGGCATTAATATTATTGCAATTTGAAGATATTTTTTTGCTTCTGAAAAATTTTTAGTTTTAAAAAGAGCCCAGCCAAGAGAGTCTGTGATATAGCCATTATTTTTTTTAAGATTATTAGCCTCTCTTAACATTTTTAATGCTTCTTCAATGTTTTGATTTTTTTCAATCCAGCTATAAGCTAAATAATTCATTACATAGGGCTCTTTGGGCTTAACCCTTAATGACTCTATTAAATCTTTCTCACCGAGCTTCCACTTGTCACTCCGCTCATAAGCCATTCCCCTTCTCTCTAAAACTTCAGGATATAAATTATTGGTTTGATCAATTTCTAACAAAATTTTTGAATATAAATTTATTGCTTCCTCATAATTTTCATTACTTTTTAAAAAGTTTGCCAAATCGAATGTTTCTGAAATACCCACATCTAAAGTTTTGTATACTTGATGTAAAAATTTACTTGAATTGGCTTCTTCTTTTTTGTTCATTATTAATGCAATCTGTTTAGCAGAATACCACTTATAAATTGTTCCATTTTCATACATTTGTTCATAGATCTTTTTAGCCTGATTATATTTTTCTAAATTATTAAAGTTTTCTGCTAATAGAGCATTATATGATTTAAATTTAGGATTTAAAAATTTTGCAATATTTATATAAAAGTTTGAAAGTTTATAATCTTCTTGGGAAGAGAGAACATTAGCCAGTATGTAAAAAAGTTCGGCTATTATATGTGCACTATTATTACAATTAAAAATATTTTTATTTACTTCTTTGCTAATTAAAACTTTTTTAAATTGATTGATTAATAAATTAGACGGAAATTTTTCCGAAGCTGAACTTATTAAGTTTGTTGCATATTTTTCATTATTATTATTATAAAAGTAATTTGATACAAAAAAATGGTATCTTGAGAAGTTAAGTTTATCGTTATTTAAAACCTTCATAAACTCAGTCTCTGTATTGTCTAATTTAAGAAAACAATTACCAAAAGTTTTTTGTATAATAGTTAAATTTTCGAATGCTGGATTTTGAAAATTAAGAAGATTTAAATCATCTTGATTTTGAGTATTTGAAATTTTTGACCATGCTGATAGTGAATTTTTTAAAATTTCAGGGACCAAATTACGATTGTTTGCAATCTTAAGTCCATCAAAATAATTTTTGGCTTTTGCGAAGTTATTAGATTTAAATTTATATATTCCTAAAAAAAGGTTTGAGTTAAAATTTGATTGATTCATTTTTTCTAATTTTTTCGAATATTCATATGCCTCTTGATATTTTTCTAAGTTTATCAAAGATTGGATATGCATTGATGAATATTTTTCATTTTTAGTTTTATTTTTATCCATTTTTTTAAAAAAAACTTGGGATGCCTTGTAATCAAAATTGTCAAAAGAAATGATCCCGGAAAAATAATTTGAGATAGATTTATCGTCTTGATTGAATTCTAATATTTTTGCTAAGGCAGAATTAAATATACCTATAAAAATAAAAGTGTATAATAAAGTCTTCCAAAAAAGATTAAATTTGTTCATAATTTATAGAGTATGAAAAATAAATTAATTATTAAAAATACTAAAAATAAGTTTTATCACAAACTATTAAATAATGAAGTGGTTTACGACAAAAAACCATTAAAAAGATATAAACAAAATATCACATCAGAACATTTAAAAGATAAATTTAAGAATCTAGATTTATTAAAGAATAAAATTAATTCTATTAAAAATTGTGAACTTAAGAATAATGCACAACAAATTGTATTTTCAGATGGCAATCCGGACGCTAAAATAATGATAATCGGAGAAGGTCCAGGAGCAAATGAAGACAAGGAAGGCAAGCCTTTTGTAGGAAGGGCTGGAAAACTTTTGGACAAAATGCTTCAAGCCATTAAACTTAGTAGAAATAATGTTTATATCTCTAATGTCGTAAATTTTAGACCTCCTTTAAATAGAAGGCCAACCGATGCAGAAATAACCAGATACTTACCTTTTCTAACCAATCATATAGAAATAATTAGTCCTAAAATTCTTTTGTTATTAGGTAGTACAGCTTTAAATGCATTGGTTGGAAATGAAATCGTAATTTCCAAAGCTAGAGGAAAATGGATAAAAAAGAAAATAGGTAAAATAAATATCGAAGTTATTGCATCATTCCATCCTGCATTTTTAATGAGACAACCCGAGCAAAAAAAATATGCTTGGCAAGATTTAAAAATGGTAAGAAAAAAAATATCTGAGTTAAAGATTAAATTAAATGGCTAGTAAAATTTTTGCAGGTGTTGACGAAGTCGGAAGAGGTTGTTTGGCTGGTCCGGTTATTTCTTGTGCTGTCATTTTAAAAAAAAATATAAACAAAAAAATTCTAAAGGACTCAAAAACTATTTCTTTTAAAGACAGGTTAAAAATTGCAGAACATATAAAAAAAAACTCTTGGTACGCTATTGGTTCTGCTTCTGTTAAAGAAATAGATAAGTATAATATTTTAAATGCTTCTTTGCTTTCCATGGAAAGAGCTGCAAAAAAACTTAAAAGAAAACCACATATTTTTTTGATAGATGGAATGCATGCACCTAAAAAATTGAAGAATTCAAAAACAATAATTAAGGGTGACGAAAAAGTTAAATGTATTTCGGCAGCTTCTATAGTGGCAAAAGCTTATAGAGACTTATATATGATAAAATTAGGGAGTAAATATCCAAAATATAAATGGAACAAAAACTTTGGCTATGGAACCTCACAACATCTGAAGTCCTTAAAAAAATTTGGGGTAACCAGTTACCATAGAAGAAGTTACAAACCAGTACACAACATCTTGTTCAGATAAGAATCTTCAACACATAATAAACTCGAATTTTAAAAAAAAAATTTGACGGCAGATTCAATTTCGGGTTGAATTGAATAAATGACAAAGTTTCTTAACAAAATTACACACGGTGAATCTTTGGAAATTTTAAAAAAGATTCCAGATAAAACTTTTGATTTAGTTTTTGCTGACCCTCCTTACAATATGCAAATCGGGGAAAAATTAAAAAGACCCGATGATAGTAAAGTTAACGGTGTTAATGATAAGTGGGATCAATTTTCAAACTTTAAACATTACGATGACTTTTCCAAAGAATGGTTAAAAGAATGTAAGAGAATTTTAAGGGATAATGGTTCTATTTGGGTGATAGGTACTTACCATAATATTTTTAGACTCGGTTATCATATTCAAAACTTAAATTACTGGATATTAAACGATGTGATTTGGAGAAAAAATAATCCAATGCCAAACTTTAAAGGAACACGATTTACAAATGCACATGAAACTTTGATTTGGGCATCAAAAAGTAAAAAATCAAAATACACATTTAATTATCAATCATTAAAATGCTTAAATGATGATTTACAAATGAGATCTGACTGGACACTTCCTATTTGTAACGGAAAAGAAAGATTAAAAAAGAATGGGAAAAAAATTCATTCTACGCAAAAACCTGAGGCCTTATTGCATAGAATTATATTGGCAACAACAAATAAAGGCGATTTAATATGTGATCCATTTTTAGGTACGGGAACCTCGGCTGTGGTGGCAAAAAAACTTGGTAGAAAGTATTTTGGAATAGAAAAAGATAAAAAATATTTTAGTGCAGCAAATAACAGAATAAATTCAACAAAAATTATTGAGGATAATTACCTTGATACAATTGAGAATAATAAATCTAAACCCAGGATACCTTTTGGCTCTTTAGTTGAAATGGGTATAATAAAACCAGGCTCTATATTATTCGATCAAAAAAAGAAATTTAATGCAAAAATAATGGCTGATGGAAGTTTAAAGCACAAAGGTAATGAAGGCTCAATTCACAGAGTAGCAGCCAAAATTATGAGAACCGAAAGTTATAATGGCTGGACGTATTGGTATTGTAATATAAATGGAAACTCAGTTTGTATTGATAATTTAAGACAGAGATTAATATCAAAAAATACATAATTAATTGTAAACTTTTCCAATATAATTATTCAAAAAGATTTGATTTTTCACCATTATTTTTAGTGATTTATTTCTTATCGTTTTTAAAAGTGGATTAGAAAAATGGAATATATGATAGTTTAATTTAGATCTTCGATTAATAATTTTTGTTCTTATTAATCTTTGTTTGAAAAAAAGATCTGGTGTTTTTTTATTATCCTTGGATAATAAATTAAATAATTCATCAGCGGCCTCGATTGATTGAGAGGCGCCCTGGGCCATTGTAGGTGGAAAGCTATAAAAAGCATCTCCTATATAAAATAAATTTTCATAAATTGATTTTGAAGGTTTTTTTGAAATGTAAATCGGCCAATATTTCAATTGATTCTCAAAAAGATTTTCAAAATTTTTGTTTTGTGAAATTATTTCTTTTTTAATTAGTGCTTTCAAATCAATACTATTAGATAATTTTTGACGTATTATACAAACAACATTTAATTCCCCTTTTTTGTTAATTGGATAGATTACAATATGTGCATTTTTAAGCATAACTAATGATATATTATTTTTGTCACAATTAAATTCTGGTAAACTTTTAAGGATTGTTCTTATTGCAATTGATCCATTGTAGATTGGTTGAGTAATTTTATTTTCTATAACTGATTTTGTATTTGAAAATACACCATCTGAAACAACAACAAAGTCTACTAAATCATTAGTATTATCTTTAAAATTAATTAAAAGTTTTTCTTTAATTTTTGAAATTTTTTTAACTTCTTTTCCAAATCTTAAATTATTTGAAAATAATTTATTTTTTAGAAATTCAATTAAAGTTGACCTTTTTAAAGTTGTATATTTTGATTTTTCTGAATTAAATCTTGATAAATCTAAATCACAAATCTTTTGGTTATCACTTGAATAAAAATTTAATTTAGTCGGATTAAAAAAATCTTTGTTATTTATATTGGATAATCCTATTTTATTTAAAATAGATATAGTCTTTGGTGCTAATTGGACTCCATAGCCTTCGTCCA
>CACMHR010000011.1:0-20169 GCA_902613655.1 uncultured Pelagibacteraceae bacterium | reverse complement strand
AAATAACAAGCTAGAATAAAAGTTATCCAAGAGACTTTCGAAATAAATAATTTAAATAAAAGAGCAGTTTTATTGCTAAAAATTGACTGTGTTCTAATAAATGAGTAGGACCAAATAAGTCCTAGCAGAAAGCTAAAATATTTTATAATCATTATATTAATAGTATCATTATATTATGTTAATTAAATCTTTCTTAGCTTTTGGTGCAGGCTTTATTAGCTTCCTATCTCCATGCGTTTTGCCTTTAATACCTGGTTACATTTCATATATTTCTGGAGAAAGTCTTGGGGATATAGTCGAAAAACAAAAAAAAATTATTTTAAAAACAGTTTTATTTTCTCTAGGCTTCTCACTCGTATTTATTAGTTTTGGTGCTACCGCATCTTTTATTGGAAATATATTGTTAGAAAACTCTAATACTTTAAGAATAATTGCAGGAATTATAATAATAATTTTTTCCCTTCAACTGATTGGTATTTTAAACCTTAATTTTCTAAACCAAGAAAAAAGATTTCAGACAAAAAACTACTCAAATAATTTATTTTTTCCAGTTCTCGTAGGCGCAGCCTTTGGCTTTGGTTGGACACCATGCATTGGACCTGTGCTTGGATCAATACTAACACTTGCTGCTGTTGAAAGTAGCATAGGAAAAGGAATTTTATTATTAAGCTTTTATTCTTTAGGTTTAGCAATACCTTTTATTTTGTCTGGCTATGGAATTTCTAAGTTCTTGGCGTTTTCTAAAAATTTTAGAAAAAATATCAAAATCGTGTCTGTTACTGGAGGAGTAATTTTATTAATTACTGGAATATTAATTCTTACAAATAAATTGCAAGCACTAGGTTATTTTATACTGGAAGCTTTACCGATACTTGGAAATTTAGGCTAATAATTTATCTAATTCGCCGCTTTTGTTAGCAGCTTGTAATTCAGCGTTACCACCAACGTGATGATCACCTATGAAAATTTGTGGTACAGAGGTTCTTCCTCCACTTTTTTTTAACATTTCTGCTCTTTTACTTTCGTCTTCCCAGACATTTATTTCTTGATAAGGAACTTTTTTTGAATCAAGCAATGCTCTTGCGTAAACGCAATATGGACAAGGATTACCGGTGTACATGACTACTTTTTTCATAACTAATATATATCACTTATTCTAACTTTTTCTCTCATTTTTTTTCTTTCTAGTTTAAATTTTTTCCTATGTTTTATACTCGTCTTGTGAACTCTTTTCCTCCACAACCTAAATGAACTAGGTTTCAAGTTTCTTCTCATTATTTTAATTACTTGAGATTCATTTTTTCCTGTTTTCTTTTCTATCTCTTCAAATGTAATACGGTCTGCCCAACCTGCCCAGATTATCCAATCTTCATTATACTTTTTCGGCTCTGGATTTTTTACTCTCGTTTCTGGAATTAGGCTTCTTTTCTTCATTTAATTATACTATATAGTGATGATATGTTTCCTGAAAATTACTTTCTTTATCTCCAATTGATATTGTTTTATTTTGTTACACCCGGACCTCCTAGAGTAATTATTGTCACAAATACAATTAATTATGGCTTAAAAAAATCTATTTGGACAGCGTTCGGTGATATATCTGCTAATTTTGTACAAGCATCATTAACCACTTTTGTAATTGGCAGTTTGTTAATAGATAATCCAGATATATACGTATTTTTTAAGTGGGCAGGTATTTCTTATATATTATATCTTGCTTACGAGACATATGCTTTAAAAATTAAACAGGCAGACAAAAAATATAAAATTATTAAAAGTAATTTTGCTATGTATAGAGATGGTTTTCTCGTAGCTGGCCTAAGCCCTAAAGCTTTAGTTTTTTTTGGTACCATATTTATTACATTTATTAATTTTGAGGGAAATGTAATTTCACAATTTTTAATTTTAATCATTACTTGGATGTCTTTGGACTTTTTAAGTTTAATGATTTACGGACTTGCAGCTCGAGAAATTGCAGTATGGCTTAAGGGCAATCCAAGATTATTAAATACAATCTCTGCGTGTGTATTAATAATCATAGCCATATTTGTTGCATTCAGAACTTAATTTTTCCATTTTAACCTGTTGTCTAAAAACTCAAAAGTTGCTTTAATAATTACAAATTAATTAATTAATTAAGGAGAAAAAATGAATAAAATAGCAAAACTATTTATTACATTAATCTCAGCTTTAACTTTAACACTATCAAGTGTCACTTCTTCTTTTGCAAAAGTTGAAGGAGATATGATTGTGTTGGGTTCTGCTATATCTCTTACAGGAAAATATTCTTCTAACGGTGTACACACTCAAAACGGTTACAACATGGCTGTTGACCGAATTAATAAAATGGGTGGCGTAAAAGTTGGTGGAAAAAGTTATAAATTTGAGATCATCTATTACGATGATGAATCAAATCCTAAAAGAGCTGCACAGTTAGCTGAAAGATTAATTAAGCAAGATGGCGTTCATTATATGCTTGGACCATATAGTTCAGGTTTAACGAAAGCTATCGCACCAGTAACCGAGAAATATAAAATTCCTATGGTTGAAGCGAATGGTGCATCAAGATCTTTATTTACAAAAGGATATAAATATTTGTTCGCAGTGTTATCACCTGCTAACCAATACCTTGAAGTAGCGATCGATCTTGCAGTCGAAAAAAATGGTGGTAAGCCAGTAAAAATTGCACAAGCATTTGAACAAGACGCTTTCTCACAAGACGTGAGACTTGGTATCTTGGATGCAGCAAAAAGAACTGGATCTAAAATCATTATCGACGACAAATTACCAAAAGAGCTAAATGATATGGCTGCTACATTGGCAAAAGTTAAAGCAACTAAGCCTGATGTACTTGTTGTATCTGGACATACTAAAGGCGCATTAACTGCAATCAGACAAATTGCTGAAATGAAAGTTGATGTTCCTATGTTAGCTATGACACACTGTGATGCTGCAAAACTTTCTAAACAACATGGAAAGAAATCAGAATACGCATTGTGTGCTTCTCAATGGCATAAAAACTTAAGCTACAAAGATAAATTCTTTGGTGGTGGTAAGAAGTATGACAAAGACTTTAAAAAAGAATTTGGTTATGCTCCGCCTTACCAATCAGCTGAGTCATCTGCCGCTTTATTAGTGTTTAAAGATGCGTTCGAAAGAGCAAATTCTTTTGATAGAGATAAAGTAAGAGACGCTCTTAAAGCTACAGATATGCAAACTTTCTATGGAAACATTAAATTTGGTCCTGGCGGTCAAAACGTTGCTAAGCCAATGATCTTGTTCCAAGTAAGATGTAAAGGTGATACGTGTGAGAATAAAGTTGTTGCTCCAACAAAATGGGCTTCAGACAAATTCTTTCACCCAATTCCACCTTGGTCTGAAAGAAGTTAATATCTAATTAATATTATTAAATGCCCCCTAAAATTTAGGGGGCATTTTTTTTAAAGATAAGTTTTTATGGATTTTTTAATTTTTCAAGTTCCAATGTTAATGGTCCAAGCTTCATTGGACGGAATTCTTTTAGGAATTCTATTTGCATTAATTGCATATGGAATGGCCCTCCAGTGGGGAGTAATGAATATAATAAATATTGCTCAAGGTGATTTAGTAATACTTGGAGGTTATATTGCCTACACTATGTATCTTGCTGGAATTCATCCAGCTTGGGGAGTTATTGTTTCTCCAATTATAATGTATTTTGTTGGCTGGGCACTTTATAAATTAGTGATCAATAAAGTTGTGGATCGAGACTTATTTATTTCAATTTTAGCAACTTTCGGTATTGCAATTGTATTTCAACAATTAATGAATTTTATTTTTGGTGCTGACGTAGTTGTGGCACAGTCTGAATATGGAACAACAATGTTATTTGATAATTCAGTTACCCTACCGAATTCAAAAATATTCTCTGCTTTTATAAGTCTGGTGTATGCAATAGCTTTGGTCGTTTACATGAAAAAATCTAGACTTGGACGAGCCATAAGAGCCACAGCGCAAAATGCAAGAGCCGCAAAAATTCTTGGTGTTGATACTGAAAAAGTTTATGCCGCAACTTTTGGAATTAATGCTGCGTTATGTGGGATTGCGGGAGCTCTTATTTCAATTACTCTTACTCTTCATCCATATGTAGGACTTCCATATACAGTTAGATCCTTCATGATAGTTATTGTAGCAGGTCTTGGTAATTTACCGGCAGTTGCAATTTCAGGAATGGGATTAGGATTATTTGAAGAGTTTGCGGATTATATTTTAGGAACAGAATTTAGAATTGGTGCAGTATTTATGCTGCTAGTCTTCATATTAGTTTACAGAAGGTTCAAACTTTCAAAGAAAAGGGAGTATTTAAAATAAATGGAAAAATTAAAACAAAAAGATTTAATATTATATTCTGGCCTAATTATCTTAGGTTTAGCAGCTCCCTATTTATTCTCTGCTTTTAAAGTTCAGCTTACATATCTTTGCGTCTTGATCGTTCTGGCCATGACTTGGAATTTACAAGGTGGAGAAATGGGCTACAATAGTTTTGGAAATATACTTTTCTACGGTCTTGGAATGTATCTAACCGCATCAGTTCAAGTAGGTATGTTTTTTCCATTAGCAGAATGGACTGAAAGTGGTGGAGAAAAAACTTTCGTGCATACTACAGCACAATATTTTCAAGGAATAGGTGTTGGTTTATTAGTTGCAGCTATTGTCCCAGCATTAGTCGCTGGCGCCATAGGTTATGCTATTTTAGGTTTAAGAGGTCATTACTTTGCTATTTGTACTTTAGGTCTTGGGATTGCAGCAGGTGAAATTGCTGGAGGCATAGAAATAATTGGAGCTGGTCAAGGCTTTACTACACCACCTTTTCCTGCAGAAATAGTTGATCCTGAAGCAAGAGGAAAATTTTTCTATTTTACAAGTTTTATTGTATTAGTTTTAGCATTTATTTTTGTAAAATATATTTACGGTTCTAGATTTAGATTAATTTTAAATGCGATAAGAGATAACGAGGATAAAGCGGAAGCAATGGGTATTCAGACAATGAAATACAAAATTGTTGGTTGGATGGTATCTGCATTTTTCTGTGGTCTAGCCGGTGGAATTATGGGTGGATTAATTGGATATATAGACTCAACGGATGTTGCATTTGATGGAAGAGAGATGGGAGTGTTTATGGTTTTAATGGCAATACTTGGTGGAAAAGGAACTTTATGGGGACCAATAATTGGCGCAACTTTATTCCATTTCTTCAAAGAAGGTCTTTGGACTTTTATATTAGGTTGGCAATATGTTGCGTTAGGAGTTTTGATTGTTGTAATTGTAATTTATTTCCCAGAGGGATTAATGGGCTGGTTAAGAGAAAAATACCCTGAAAGATTTGGAGAAGTTATAGATGAAAAAGATCGTAAATCACAGGTGGAACTAAAATGAGTCTTTTACAAGTAAAAAATGTAAGCAAATCTTTTGGAGGGGTAAAAGCCAATGTAGATATTTCTGTTTCTGTTGAGCAAGGATCAATAGTTGGTTTAATTGGACCAAACGGTTCTGGTAAAACAACGTTATTTAATTCAATTGTTGGAACTCATCCAATTGACCAAGGTTCTATTGTTTTTAATAATACCGAGGTCTCAGAAATGCCTGTCCCTGCAGTAGCTAAACTGGGATTATTAAGAACATTTCAGCAAACAAGAATTTATTCTAAACTTAATTGCGTAGAAAATATGTTGATTAGCCATAAAGCAAGTGACTCAGGCTTTATATTTGCAAAAATACCTACTGAGCTTACCGAAAAAGCAGAAAATCTTTTAAACTTTGTAGGTCTCTATCAAAAAAGAAATTTAAGAGGAGGAGATTTATCGTTTGGTCAGCAAAAACTTTTAGAATTAGCAATGGCATTAATGAATGAGCCAAAAATGTTGTTATTAGACGAGCCAACAGCTGGAATTAATCCAACGTTGATTAATGGAATTATTGATAGACTAATAAAAATTAATAAAGACTATGGAATTACTCTTTTAGTAATAGAACACAATATGAAAGTTATAATGAGTTTAGCTCAAAGTATTTTTTGCTTGGCTCATGGTAAACTTTTAGCAGAGGGTTCTCCTCAACAAATAAAAAACGATAAGCGAGTTGTAGATGCTTATTTAGGAGCGCAATAATGGCAAATCAATATGAGGTTTTAGGAAAAGCTCCAGAAGTTGAAGATTTAAAAAAACTTTCAGGATCAAACTTACATTTACAAATTAAAAATTTATCTGCTGGTTATGGAAAAATGGAGATACTTCATAATTTCAATTTACTTGTAGATAAAGCTCAGTCTTTATGTTTAATCGGGCCCAATGGTGCTGGCAAGTCAACAATACTTCACTCTATTTATGGCTTTACAAATATTTTTTCAGGTCAAATAGAAATAGATGGAAAAGAAATAACAAATCTTACTCCTGCCGAGAAATTAAAAAGTGTAGGTATAGCCTACATTCTTCAAGATAATTCCGTATTTCCAGATATGACTGTCGAAGAAAATTTACTTATGGGAGGATATATTAAAGATAAAACAGAGGAATCTTACGCAGAGGCACAAAAAGTTCTGCAAAAATATGAAAGATTAAATAAAAGAAAAAATCAACCAGCTAAAGTTTTATCGGGTGGCGAAAGAAGATTGTTAGAAATATCAAGAGCTTTAGTTATGCGTCCTTCAATACTTTTAGTTGATGAACCCTCGATAGGCCTAGAACCAAGATATATTGAAATGGTTTTTGAAATTTTAGATGATCTTCAAAAAAATGAAAAAAAAACCATTATAATGGTTGAGCAAAATGCAAAAAAAGGTCTTGAGTTTGCAGATATTGGTTATGTTTTAGTTTCCGGCCAAACAGCAATTGTTGGTGAAGGAAATGATTTATTAAAAAACCCTGACGTTGGAAGATTATTCCTCGGCGGTTAATGAGAAAATCAGGATATTTCTTAAAAGGTTTATATTCAGTTCGATCGGTTGATAGCCCGGCAATTGCTTTAGGATGTAGTTTTCTAGCGATAGGAGCACTTTTAAAAAATATCGGTTTTAATTTCCAACAAAGTTTCTTCTCTACATTCTTCACTTATGCATTACCTGGACAATTAGTAATGGCCGAGTCTTTTTTGGTTGGCGCATCGTTAGTTAATATTTTTATTGGTGTTTGGCTAGTAAATGCTCGTTTATTTCCAATGGCAGTTTCGATGTTTCCATTATTAAAAAGCAAAAAGCAACCAAAATGGAAATATTATATTTCGTGTCATTTCTTAGCTGTTTCTTCCTGGTTGATAATGAAAAAAGATTATAGAAAAATTAATTTAGATAATCGAATAGATTTTTGGATGGGTATAGGAACTGCAACTTGGTCAATTGCAATTTTTTCTACTATTTTAGGATACTTGGTTTCTGACTATTTAAGTAAAGATATGATGATTGGTCTTGCTATTGTAAATCCTATTTATTTTTTTTGTATGTTGCTTGGCACAATGAAAAATATCGCTATAGGAACTTCTGTTATTTTAGGAACTATTCTTGGACCTCTTTTTTATTTGGTATCACCTGAGTGGTGTATTTTATATGGAGGCGTAACTGCTGGTATAGTTGCGTTTTTTGCAGGAGAGATAAATGACTGATTTATCATCTAATATTATTTTGGTTATAGCGGTGACGTCTATTGCTACTTATTTATCTAGATCTTTAGGAGTTTTGTTTTCAGAAAGAATTGATGAGAATTCTAAGATCTTCAGATTGTTTGATTGTATAGCTTACTCAACACTAGCAGCCTTAATTTCTAAAGTGGTAGTTTTTCCCGCAGGAGACTTAGGAGAAGCCAGCAATTTATTAAGATTTATTGTAGTTTTTGTGTGTGTAGTCGTATTTTTTATTACTAAAAGAAACCTTGTCTACCCCACAGTGCTATCTGCTATACTTTTAACTGTTTTAATTAAATTGGTATGAAAAAAATATTATTAGTTACAATTTTTTCTATTTTGCTTGCACCTCTTTATGCTGGACCTAATGAGAAAGTAACAAAAAGTGGTTTTATTTCAAAAAAAAATATTCATCCTGTAAAGAATGATTTCAATATAGATGATCCTAAAAACAAAATAATCTTAATTTATAATCATGGACAAAATGCAAACGATAGTGTGAAGGGTTGCGCGTGGGTAAATTTACTTAGAAATCAAGCTTCATTAATCGATAAAGAGGTAAATAAAAAAAAAATAATGGTTTATAATCTTTGCAGCGATCACCTAAGAGGAGACATGTCACTTAAAAGTGAAACGAATCCAAAAAGAAAAGATTGGTGGCATTTAAAACCTCAGCCTACAGTATATGAAGGCAAACACATGTTATACAAAAGAGTAGAGTTAAATTTAGAACTAGTAGAAAAGTTTGTTAAATTGGGGGTTCCTAGAAAACAAATTTTTATAACCGGCCATTCTTGTGGGGGGTTAACTACTTTGTTGCTCATGTCTAATCATCCAGAAAAAGTAGGCGGTGGCATATCTTACATGCAAGCATGTTTTGGAAAATTATCTAATAATTACAAAGTCAAAAAATTAGGTGTTGATAAAGCTATGGAGAAATTTAGAAAAAAAAATCCTGGACCTCACGATTTAAGACAAAAGATGAATGACGAAATTAAAAATAATCTTAAAACTCCGCTTTTAGCATTTACTCATCCCAAGGATAAATATGAAGGATTATTATCTGATTGGTTAGATGATATTCCAAGTGTTAATAGAATAGTGATTTCCCAAAATTTTAAAATTAATGGAAAAAAATGTATTCGAAAAGGAGACGATTGGTCAGAACCTGTAAAAAAAGGTCACAGTATGGATATAGGTCTTTGCTTTCAATATTATAACCCTGTAATTTTAGATTATATCGCATCAAGAATAAAATGAGTTTAAAAATAAAAGATCACTCAATATCAAAGAGAATTAAAGTTATTCAAATTCAAGAAACTGAATTAGATAAATTAATATTCCCGTTTAATAAACACAGTGTGCAGTCTTTAGAGTACAAACCATTTTCTAGATTTTCTTTAGCCAAAAGTGTTGATGATGTTTTTTCTGGAAAATTAAGTAAAAATTTAAACCAAATTTTAAAAGATAGAAATTCAGGTACTACAATTATTGAACCAAATATAAATAATTCAAAATTTGATAAAGATTTTCTCGTAAAACTTTCAACAGCATTTGCTTATTTAGTTGGTCTTCCTAATTTCGATTCAATGACCGATAAATACTATGCTAGATTTCACGTCAAGCACTCTGATTCGAGCGATTCTTATTTAAGAAAAGCTTACAGAAACTTAGATCTTCATACAGATGGAACTTTTGTAAAAGAAAAAACCGACTGGGTATTAATGACTAAAATGGAAGAAATAAATACTTTTGGCGGTGAAAGTGTGCTACTTCATCTTGACGATTGGGAGCATTGCAAAGAATTAAGCGAAGATCCCGTTGGAAAACAAAACTTTATATGGGGCTCACCAAAAAGTAAAAATATTGATTATAAAGTAGAGCACCCTGTATTTTCAAAAGATAAAGATGGCAAACCAATCATTTCATATATTGATCAATTCCCAGAACCTAAGAATATGGAGCAGGGGCTTTTTTTACAGAAGCTATCCGATGCCCTTGAGCAAAGTAAAAATAAGCTAGCTTTTCCTCTAAAGCCAGGTTCGACTATTTTCTCCAATAACTATTTTTGGCTTCACGGCAGAAAACCTTTCAAACAGGATATGAATTTATCTAGGGAATTGCTTAGGATTAGAGGGGTTTTTTCTCAGTAATTCGTAAAATAAAAATGATTTGTAACATATTTGCCACATCAAAAATCATTGAAATTACTAGGTTTTTTCGATCCACACAATCACAGATTGCTTTTAAGATTTAGATGCGATTTACAGAAACTGATTGATCCTGTATGAGTTCTCCTTATAAGTCAAAAGACTTATATTAATATTAATATTAAGGATAAATTATGAAACTAAAACTTATCATAGCTACTTTTTTAAGTATGTTCTTATTTTCAGCCGCGCAAGCTGGAAGTTTTGGAATGGGAGTAACAGGTGGTATAGGTATGATCGGTGCAGCTGGTAGTGAAACAAATAGTGAGTCTGGTTCTGAAACAGAAACAGGTGAAGACGCTACTGCAAGTAACGATATTGGATTTGCTGAACTTTACGCAGAATATTCATTTGGTGATTCTGAGAGGATAACTCTTGGTTTTGCTATAGTACCTGGTTCACATGATATCAGTTCAAGAACTTTAAAAAGAACAGATGTAGAAGGTACCGACCCTGCAGAGAATGATACGGGAACTCTAGAAGTAAATGGAGAAATCTCAGACCATCATACTTTTTACGCAGAAGTACTTTTAGGTGGCGGAGTTTATGTTAAAGGAGCTTTATCAAGCGTAGACATTAACGTTAATCAGACGAATTCATCTGGTTACGGTACGTATCCAAATAAAGAATTGGATGCGATAACATACGCTTTAGGTTACAAAGGCGAGATGGGAGAACGTGGCGTTTATAAAATCGAAGGTTTTACAACTGACTACGATACATACTCAGCTTCATCAACAACAACTAACTCAGTTTCTGCTGACTTAGATGTAACTGGTGCTAAAGTTTCTTTAGGATTTAAATTCTAATTATAAGAAATTAATTCTTATTTAAAAAAACCCAGCTTTTAGCTGGGTTTTTTTTTACTTATAATTTTTAACAAAAGAGGAACAAAAAATAAAATCATCAATAATCTAATTATATGATGAAATGACACGAATTCTGGATCTAAATCAAAAAATATAGCGATCACCGCAACCTCATAAATACCACCAGGACAATAAGACAATAATAAAGTATAAAAATTTTTGTCTATTACAAATCCTGCAATAAATGCTGCTATTAGACCTAGGATAACTAGTAGAAAAGTTGCAATAAAACTATGAAGCGCATTTTTAGCAATATCATTGAATGTTTTATCTGCAAACCTACAACCAACTGATGATCCAAGAATTAATAAACAATAATTAATTATATTTGGCGGAAGTTTATATGAGGCAATTTCTGAAATTTGTAAAAAACCACTTGCTACCAATGTACCAGCTAAAAGTGCAGCAGGAATTTTAAGTTTATCAAAAATTAAAATTAAAATTAGTGATAAAATGATTAAAATAAATAGATCGTAAATGTTTTGTTCAATTATTATTTCTTCAACTACTTTAACATTTTCAGAATTGTTTAGACTATGAACAATAAAAGGAAAAATAGTTATAATAATAATTAATCTTATTAAATGAGATGTAGCAACTCTACTTAGATCAGATTTTTCATCTTCAGCCAAAATTAATAAAGGTCCTAAAGCTCCAGGGGCAGCCGAAAAAATTGATGTTTTTTCTCCATAACCAGAAAACTTTTGTAAATATTTAGAAACCAAAATCACACTTACAATTATATATCCAAGCATTATTAATGATGTCCAAATCCATTGATGAATTTGAGAAAATAAAGTTTTGTCGATATAACTACCAATATAAAGCCCAAGAATTATTAAAATCGTGCTTAAAACTAATTTTGGCATTTTTGTTTTAACACCGCTCAAAGTTACAATTGAAGTAACTAACATTGGACCTAAAAACCATGCCAATGGAACGTTGAAATATTCAGCAATTAAGGCGCCTGGTACTGATACAACTATTACCCAAGCAAATTGTTTAGATAAAATTTGTTTAAAATTTTCTTTATTAAATGGTATTGCTTGGTTATTCTGCATTATTGATGAATATCGGTTTTCTAGGAACAGGACACATTACATATTCTATTATTTTAGGTATTTTTAAATCTAAATTAAAAATTAAAAAAATCTATATCTCCCCACGTAATAAAAATATAGCAAAAAAACTTAGTAAAAGATTTAAAAAAGTAACTATTGCCAAAGATAATCAACAATTAATAAACAAATCTAGCTTAGTTTTTTTAGCGATAACTCCACAGGTTGGGAAAAAAATATTAAGTAAACTTAATTTTAAAAAAAATCAAAAAATTGTGAGTTTTATTTCTACAATAAATCTCTCTCAGCTAAAAAAATATATCGGAAAAAATAATAAAATAATAAGGGCAATACCACTTCCTCCAATATCTAATAAACAGGGGCCAGTTCCAATTTTCCCTCCAGATAATCAAGTAAAAAATTTTTTTAATAAATTAGGAACTGTAATTGAAATTAAAAATGAGAAACTATCAAAAAATTTTTGGGTGACTTCTTCAATAATGGCATCTTTTTATGAATTATTAAAATTATTGTCTGACTGGTTAGTTAAACGAGGAGTCAAAAGAAATGAAGCTCAAAAATATATTACATCTCTTTTTGTTGCATTATCTGAGGACTCGTCAATAAACTCAAATAGAGATTTAAAATATTTAGTAAAATCTTCACAGACTCCAAAGGGTTTAAATGAACATGCTTTAAAATATTTAAGAAAAGCTGGATTTTATAGACATTTCTCAAAATCTTTGAGTAGTATCCTTAAAAGATTAAACAATGTATAATTTTCTATGCAGTCAAATTCTAATATTCTGCAGGTTAAAAACCTTTCTAAATCTTTTGGGGGATTAAAGGCAATATCAAATTGTTCTTTAAAAATTAAAAAAGGTTCTATCACTGGAATTATTGGACCAAATGGATCTGGCAAAACAACATTATTTAATTTAATTGCTGGAAATCTTAAATCATCTCAGGGTAAAGTTTTATTTAACAACGAAGATATTACAAACGTTCCTTCATATGAATTATTTTCAAAAGGAGTTTTAAGAACTTTTCAAATTGCACATGAATTTACAAATCTAACTGTTCTTGAAAATTTAATGATGGTCCCAGGGGGACAATCAGGTGAGAAATTGGTGAATGCTCTATTCAAGCCGAGTTTAGTAAAAAAAGAAGAAAAAAATGTTAAGGAAAAAGCATTGAAAGTAATTGATTTTTTAAATTTAAAACATCTTTCAAACGAATTAGCTGGAAATTTATCAGGAGGTCAAAAGAAACTATTAGAACTTGGTAGAACCATGATGGTTGATGCCAAATTAGTTTTATTAGATGAAGTAGGTGCGGGAGTAAACAGAACTCTTTTAAAAGATATTGGAAGTGCAATTTTAAGATTAAATAAAGAACAAGGATATACGTTTTGTATGATCGAACATGATATGGAATTTATTAGCCGACTTTGTGATCCAGTTATTGTTTTAGCAGAGGGTTCTGTGCTTTTTGAAGGTACTCCAGATGCGGTAAAAAAAAATGAAAAAGTCATTGAAAGTTATTTAGGAAGAGGTTCAAAATCAAAGGATGAAAATTAATGGCATTTTTTGAAGGTATAAAAATGACAGGAGGATATGGATCGGGGCCAGATATAATCTCATCCTGCACAGTGAATGTAAATAAAGGTGAAATAGTTTCAATTTTGGGTCCAAACGGGGCGGGGAAATCAACAGCCATGAAAGCTATGTTGGGTTTGTTAAAACTCAAATCAGGAAAAGTAGTTATAGATGGTAAAGACATATCGGGTTTAAATCCTCAAGATAGAGTAAAACTAGGAATAGCATTTGTTCCACAAAATCGGAATGTATTTGCAGGATTAACAGTTAGAGAAAATTTGGAGATGGGAGCTTTCTTAAGAGATGAAAATATTCAAGAAATTTTGGATAGAATTTATGATCTTTTTCCAATTTTAAACGAAAAAAAAACTCAGTTAGTTGGCGAACTTTCTGGAGGACAAAGACAACAAGTTGCCCTTGGTAGAGCTTTAATGATTAAGCCATCTGTTTTAATGCTGGATGAACCAACAGCAGGAGTTTCGCCTATAGTAATGGATGAATTGTTTGATCATATTTTAAAAGTTAAAAAAACAAATGTTGCAATATTAATGGTCGAACAAAACGCAAAACAAGCACTAAGTATATCAGATAGAGGTTACGTTTTAGTCACAGGAGAGAATAGATATTCTGGAACGGGCAAAGAATTATTAAATGATCCAAGAGTCAGAAGCTCTTTTTTAGGAGCTTAAAATGGATTTTTTAAATGCAATAATTCTACTTTTAAATTATTTATTTGTACCCGCGTTAGCTTATGGTTCACAATTAGCACTTGGAGCCATTTTTGTTTCATTAATTTATGGAATTTTAAGATTTGCATACTTTACTGCTGGAGACCTAATGTCTTTTGGTACAATGTTCACAATTCTATTTACTTGGTACTTTCAATCTTTAGGAATAAGTCTAGGTTTTTTACCGACAGCTTTAATTGCGATACCATTTGGAATTATAGTTACAATTTTTTATGTGCTTCTAAAGGATAAATTGGTTTTTAGTTATTATAGAATAAAAAAAAGTCCTCCAGTTATGCTTGCTATGGTTAGTATAGGAACCATGTTCGTTACCCAAGCAATAGTAAGAATTGTTATCGGACCTTTTGATAGAAGATTTTTTGATGGAGAAAAATTTATTATAAAAGCAAACGAGTTTAAAGAGATGACAGGATTAAACGAAGGACTTGCAATTAAATCAACGCAAGTTATTACTTTGTTTGTTACGATAATTGTTGTTTCAATTTTATTTTGGTTTTTGAATAAAACAAAAACTGGCAAAAGCATGAGAGCTTATTCAGACAATGAAGATTTGGCTCTTTTATCAGGAATAGATCCTAAAAGAGTAGTTATGATCACCTGGGTAATTGCAGCAATTTTAGCAACAGTTGGTGGTGCCCTTTACGGATTAGACAAAAGCTTTAAGCCATTTACATATTTTAATAACATGCTTCCAATATTTGCTGCTGCTATTGTAGGAGGTATCGGAAATCCATTTGGAGCATTCTTGGGCGGGTATGTTATTGCGTTTTCAGAAATACTTCTAACTTATGCATATAAAAAGTTTTTCGTATATCTTTTACCAGAAAGTTTAGAGCCAGACGGACTTTTACAATTGCTATCCACTGACTACAAGTTTGCAGTTTCTTTTTCAATTTTAGTTATAGTTTTATTATTTAGACCTTCAGGCATTTTTAAAGGAAAAGTTTTATGAGAAAAAATTTAGATGTAATCGCTGCATACTCAATAATGTTGGGTCTAATCATTTTGGTTGGCTTTCTTCAGTCATGGAGCATGGCATTATCAATCTTATGTTTATGTTTAATTTCTGCGGTTATGACAATAGGAGCTAATATCCAATGGGGATACGCTGGATTAATAAATTTTGGAATAATGGGATACACAGCTCTTGGAGGTTTAGCCGCAGTTTTAGTTTCGGCACCTCCCGTAGAAGAGGCGTGGAAAGCTGGTGGTTTAGATATGTTGTTATGTGCCTTTATAGTATTTTCAATGATATTTGTTATTAGATTAATTTTAAAAAAATTTTCTAAATCAAAAAATAGGAATTATATTATTGCGGCAGTTATAATAGCTGGGTTAATTTTATTAAGACTGATATCTGCACCAGCTATAGAGTCAATTGAGGCTGTTAATCCAGCAACCACTGGCTTTTTAGGTGGCATGGGTTTACCCATACTGTTTTCATGGATAGTAGGTGCATTTTTTGCAGGAGGTTTAGCATACGTAATTGGAAAAATTGCATTAGGACTAAGAGCAGATTACTTAGCAATAGCAACATTATTAATTTCAGAAATTGTAATTGCAGTAATTAAACACGAGGATTGGTTATCACGTGGTGTTAAAAATGTAATTGGATTAAAAAGACCAGTCCCATATGAAATAGATTTACAAGGTAAAGAATGGTTTATTAATTTAGTTCAGAAATTTCATCAAGGAAGTTTAAATTTAATTTCAAATAATTTAGAAAAACAACAAGCGTTAAAACAATTGGTTATCGAGTCCTCAACTGTTTTTGTAAAGTTATGTTTTGCGGGACTTTTTACAGTTGTAGTAATTATTCTTTTAATTGTAACACAAAAAGCTCTTTATTCACCATGGGGAAGAATGATGAGAGCTATACGAGATAATGAAGAAGCAGCAAATGCAATGGGAAAAAATGTTGTTAAGCAACACTTATTAATTTTTGTTCTTGGATCTGCAATTGTAGGAATTGCAGGAGCAATGATGGTAACATACGACGGTTTATTCACTCCAGGAAGTTATAGACCAATGAGATATACATTTTTAATTTGGGTGATGGTTATTGTTGGTGGAAGTGGCAATAACTTTGGAGCAATCCTGGGAGGTTTCGCTGTTTGGTTTTTATGGATTGAAGCTGCTCCGATTGCATTATTTTTAATAAATTTATTTACAAGTGGATTAGAAGAAACCAATGCTTTAAAAGTTCATCTTATTAATAGTATTCCATATTTTAGATTTTTAATGATGGGAGTTGGATTGTTATTAATAATGAGGTACAGACCAAAAGGTATTTTACCAGAAAAAATTAAAAGAGTATAAAAAAAGCCCCAGCGGCTAAAACCACTGGGGCTTTTAAATTAATTTTTATCTTTGTTTTTTATTTTTAAATTTACCGCCTTTAACTTCTTTTTCAATGAAGTTACCAACGTGTTCTCCAACATCTGTAAATTTAACCGCAGTTGCTCCTTCGTAATCTATTGCTTTGCCTTTAGCCAAAAGATCTAAACCTTTTTTAAGCTCTCCAGGATAAATCTTAGTACCAGGTGCATTTGCAACAGACATTACATTTTTTGCAATTGAACCACGATCTGTTGAACCTCCAGCTTGCATCGCAAGTACAATTAAAGCTGCAGCATCATAAGACTCTCCAGTATATGGACCGGAAGAATCTATTCCAGCTGCACTAGCAACTTTTGTAAATACTCCTGCTCCTTTACCCATTGATCCCGGAAGTGAACCAAAAGATTTATTTAAGCTTTTACCAAAAGTATCTGTAAGTGAGTCACCAATCATACCATCTGATAAAATAAATGTATCAAAAGCACCAGAGTCAAGTGATCCTTGGATTATTCCCTTACCACCTTGGTCAAGATAACCAATTACAGCTACAGCATCTCCACCAGCAGAAGCTAGTGTTGACACTTCAGAACTGTAGTCAGCTTTTCCATCTTCATGAGCGGTAACAGTTGTTACTTTAATACCATGAGCTTTTACGGCTGCTGAGTAAACATCAGCTAATCCTTTACCGTAGTCATTGTTTGTATAAGTAATTGCTACGCTTTTAATTTTTCTATCTTTAGTAATGTCAGCTAATATCTGTCCACCACGTGCATCAGACGGAGCTGTTCTGAAAAACAAACCTTTATCGTCTAAAGTTGTTAATCCAGGAGAAGTCGCTGATGGAGATATCATAACTATTCCATTAGAAACTGCCACATTACTTGCTATAGCTCCAGTAACACCAGAGCAGTCCGCTCCCATAATTGCAGCAACACCTTGTGAAACCAATCCCTCAGCAGCTGTAGTAGCCGCAGCTGAATCAACACAAGTTGAGTCCGCTCTTATCGGTTTAATTGTTTCTCCGCCAAGTAACGCCCCTGAGTCAGAAGCTTCTTTAAAAGCTAATTCTGCCGAAGCCGCCATAGCTGGAGTTAAAGATTCAATTGGACCAGTGAATCCTAAAATTATACCCATTTTAACCTCTGCAAAAGTATTTGTAGTCAAGACAGACAAATACATAATTGCAGCAATAAATACTTTTTTCATATTACCCCTCTATTAGTATTATTAATTTTAAATATTATTGACCTTTAGAACACACTTTTCAATGCCAAAATTTCATTTATTTACCTTGTAGAATAAGGTGTTACCTCATTATATATACACAAAATAAAAATTAAATATGAAAAACGAAATTACATTTGAAGATTACCAAAAAGTTCAAATTTCAGTTGGAACTGTATTAAAGGTTTCAAAAAATATTAAAGCAAGAAAACCCTCTTTGGTTTTAGAAGTTGATTTTGGTTCAAAAATTGGAATTAAAAAATCTTCAGCACAAATAACACACTATTATAATTCTGAAAATTTAGTTGGAAAACAAGTTATCGGGGTTTGTAATTTTCCAAAAAAAAATATCGCCGGCGTTGTGTCTGAGGTTTTAATTTTGGGAGCTATTGAAAAAGACGGAAAAGTAGTTCTAGTTCATCCCTCACAAAAAACTGAGAATGGTTTAGACATAGCATAAAAATGTATCCTCAGTTTTTAACTTTAATTTTATTCGGGATAGCCACATCATTCACCCCAGGACCAAATAATATAATGGCATCCCACTCTGGTTTTAATTTTGGTTTTAAAAAAACCGCACCTTTAATGCTAGGTGTTATTTTTGGTTGGACAGCTATGTTAATTTGTATGGAGGCCGGGTTAATAGTTGTTTTTCAAAAATTTGAAATATTGCAGTTAATTATAAAAATTTTAGGAAGCTTTTTTTTAGTCTATCTAGCTTATAAAATTGCATTTTCAAGCGATACAAATCAGACAAAAGTTAAACAACCAATAGGTTTTTTTGAAACATTTTTTTTTCAATTTATAAACCCCAAAGGTGTTGTAGTAGCCATGATAACTGTTTCAACATTTGTAGATGTTCAATTCAATTATTTAAGAGATTCGATAATAGTTACTACAGTTTATTTCTTTATGGCGATTGGAAGCATTACAACATGGTGTTTAATTGGAAAATATTTGAGAAAATTTGCCACAAGTAAAAAATTTATAACGAATTTTAACTATACAATGTCTTTTTTGCTTATCGTTTGCGTAATTTTGTTCTATGTATAGGGCATGGAATTTAAAAGTAAAAATTCATTCCAATCACTAGACAAACTGACAGTATCAGGGAAAAAATATAATTTTTTTAACCTAGCAAAAGCTGAAAAGAATGGTTTAAAAAATATTAATAAATTACCTAAATCAATTAAAGTTTTATTAGAAAATTTGCTTAGATTTGAAGACGATATAACTGTTAACAAAAAACAAATTGAAGCAATTGCCGAATGGTTAAAAACAAAAAGCTCAAAACAAGAAATAGCTTACAGACCAGCAAGAATTTTATTACAAGATTACACAGGCATTCCAGCTGTTGCAGATTTAGCTGCAATGAGAGATGCTGTAAAATCTAAAAATAAAGATCCAAAGAAAATTAATCCGCTATCAACTGTCGACTTGGTTATTGATCATTCTGTAATGGTAGACAATTATGCAAAAAAAGATTCATTTTCAAAAAATGTTCAAAGAGAATTTGACAGAAATGGTGAACGATATTCTTTTTTAAAATGGGGACAAAGTGCATTTAACAATTTCAGAGTAGTCCCACCTGGAACAGGTATCTGTCACCAGGTTAATTTAGAATATTTGTCTAAAGTTGTTTGGTCTTCAGAGACAAACGGAGAATTGTTTGCTTATCCAGATACTTTAGTTGGAACAGACAGCCACACCACAATGGTAAATGGTTTGTCAGTTCTTGGCTGGGGGGTTGGTGGTATAGAAGCTGAAGCAGCTATGTTGGGCCAACCAATTTCAATGTTAATACCTGAAGTAATTGGTTTTGAAATTAATGGAAAACTTACAGAGGGAACAACTGCAAGTGATTTAGTTTTAACAATAGTTCAAATGTTAAGAAAAAAAGGTGTTGTAGGTAAATTTGTAGAATTTTTTGGAAGTGGATTAAAAAATCTTTCTTTAGCAGATAGAGCTACAATCGCAAATATGGCACCAGAGTATGGAGCTACTTGTGGATTTTTTCCTACAGATGATGAAACAATAAAATATTTAAAATTTTCTGGGAGAGATGAAAACACAATCGCACTTGTAGAAAAATATTCTAAAGAGCAGGGTTTATGGTCTGATCAAAATGAGAAAATAGAATTCACCGATACTATATCTTTAGACCTTAATTCAGTTGTACCAAGTATTTCTGGACCTAAGCGGCCGCAAGATAAAGTTTTATTAACAAGTGCTTCTAAAGATTTTGACAAAGCATTTAAAGAGAATACCAAACGAAAAGTTCCGTTAGAAGCAAAAGTAAAAAATAAAGATTTTAAAATTAAAGATGGAGATATTGTAATCGGGGCTATCACTTCATGTACAAATACTTCAAACCCAAGCGTGATGATTGGCGCAGGATTATTAGCAAAAAAAGCTGTTGAAAAAGGTTTAAAAGTAAAACCATGGGTTAAAACTTCATTAGCTCCAGGTTC
>CACMHR010000010.1:0-21549 GCA_902613655.1 uncultured Pelagibacteraceae bacterium | reverse complement strand
ATTTCCTGGTTTAGGCATTGGCATAATATTAGCCTCACCAAGAATTCTTGTAACTCTTACTGTTGGCCTTGCGCCTTTGCTCAACCAATGTTTTACTCTTTCGGACTCTAATTTAATTCTCTCCTTTTTTTCCTTTGGTAGAAGAGGATTAAAAGATCCTAATTTTTCTATAAATCTTCCATCTCTTGGAAATCTACTGTCAGCTACAACTATCTTGTAAACTGGTCTCTTTTTTGCTCCCCCCATTGATAGTCTTATTTTTAACATTTTGATCCTTTCATTTTAGATTGTTTAACAACTCATCAGGAAATTGCCCTTTTGGCACTTTTCCTTTTGACATTTTTTTCATCATCTTTGACATCATCTTAAATTGCTTTAAGAGCCTATTAATCGTTTGAGGATCTGTTCCAGAACCCAAACATATTCTTTTTCTTCTAGAGCCACTTATGATATCAGGATTTTGTCTTTCTTTTTTTGTCATAGACAAAATTATTGCTTCGTTTGCTGTGAGAAGCTTTTCATCAACATTTGCGTTTTGCATTTGCTCTTTTACTTTTCCTACTCCTGGTAAAAGAGACAAAACCCCTTCCATTCCTCCCATTTTTTTCATTTGTCTTATTTGCATTAGATAATCATCAAAAGTAAACTCTCCTTTTTTAAGATTCTCTTCTGCGGCTTTTATTTTTTCTTCGTCTAAGTCTTGTGAGGCTTTTTCGACTAAAGATACAATATCTCCCATTCCAAGAATTCTGTTTGCTAACCTGTCAGGGTGAAATGTTTCGAAGTCATTAACATTTTCTCCAACACCTATAAATTTAATAGGTTTTCCTGTTGTTTGTTTCATGCTAAGAGCGGCACCACCTCTACCATCTCCGTCAACTCTTGTTAATATTATGCTAGTTAGATCAACTGCTTTATCAAACTCAGAGGCTAATTTGACTGCTATTTGTCCTGTTAAGGAATCTGCAACTAATATTGTTTCGACAGGCAAAGCTTCTGCTTTAATATTTTTAATCTCTGTCATCATATTTAAATCTATTTGGGTTCGCCCTGCAGTATCATAGATTATAATATCTGCTCCACTTAATGATGCTGAATTTTTTGCTCTTTTTGTAATATCGATTGGGTACTGATCTTTTATAACAGGAAGAACATTTAAATTATTTTTTTCACATAATATTTTTAATTGCTCTTGTGCAGCAGGTCTGTAAACATCGAGACTCGCAAGTAAAATTTTCTTTTTATAATTTTTTTCAATATTTTTGGCTAATTTTACAGCTGTTGTAGTTTTTCCCGATCCTTGTAAACCGACTAATAGTATTGATGCTGGTGGAACAGCTTTAAGGTTGAGTTCTTCTCCTTTGCCCCCCAAAACTTGAACCAATTGATCATAAACAATTTTTACTAACATTTGACCAGGTGAGGTTGATCTAATAATTTCCTGACCAATAGCTTTAGGTTTAATGTCTTCTATAAATTTCTTTACTACAGGCAATGAAACGTCTGCAGCTAAAAGCGCCTCTCTAATTTCCTTCAACCCTGTTTCAACCTGTGTTTCATTCAGAGAAGGGGCTTTTTTTAGTTTGCTTAGTATTCCTTCTAATTTATTTGTTAAGTTTTCAAACATTTTTTAATTCATCCAACACCAATCGCACTAGTGGGCGAACCTTCGCTGACTAGTGTCGATCCCTTTATTTCTAAAGGCACCGCAAAGTTTACCGTTTGCGGAAGTGATGAGAAGTTACAATTAGGGGTTTTAAAAGTCAATGAATAATTATACTAATCAATTATGACATCAATTATCGCTTACAAAATGGATGGCTTAGGTAATGATTTTATCATTATTGATAGAAGAAAAAAATCTATTAATTTAACAAGAGAAAAAATTATTGAATTGGGCAGCAGATCTAACATTGGTTTTGATCAAATAATCTTTATAGAAAAAGAAAAAGAAAATTCTTTTCCAATAACTATTTTTAACTCTGATGGAGGCGAAGTAAGTGCATGTGGAAATGGTTCTAGATGTGTGGCTTATCTTTTGGGTAAAAATTTAAACACAAAAGAAATTAAATTAAAAACAAACAACCGATTTCTTAATGCAAAAATAGTAGGAAATTTAGAAGTAGAACTTGAAATGGGGAAGCCTTTATTTGGTTCTGAAGATATTCCTTTATCGAAAAAAATAAATACAGCTGATATCACTTTAGAGATAAATAATAAAAAATTTACTCGCGGATTTTGTGTAAACGTTGGTAATCCACACATAGTTTTTTTTGTTAAAAATTGTTTTGAGCATGATTTAAAAACGATAGGTCCAAAAATTGAAAACTACAATTTATTTCCAGAAAAAATCAATGTAACAATGGCTCAAATTATAGATGAAAATAATATAACTGTTAATGTTTGGGAGAGAGGTGCTGGACTAACTAAAGCATGTGGAACAGCCGCTTGCGCAACAGCTATCGCTGCGTTTAAGAGTAGACTGGTTAATAATGAAGTAGATATAAAATTTAAAGAAGGTTTTTTAAATATAAAAATAGATAAAACAGACAATATATTTATGACTGGCCCTGTGTCAGAAATTAAAAAAATTGACCTTGAAATATAATGAATTTTTTTGAAAATCTTAAATTTAGTAATTTATTTAGTAAAAAAAGGATAGATGAAAACTTGCTTGATAAATTTGAAGAACTTTTAATTGAGTCAGACGTTGGGACTCAAATAGCTTCAGATCTAAAAGAAAAATTTAAAAAAGAGAAAATTGGAAAAGAAATTAAAGATGAAAAAGAAGTATTTGATTTTCTTGGGGAGCAGATATCCGAAATACTTAAACCTTATGAAGGAAAATTAAATAATCTTTATAAAAGCTCTCCATCAATTGTGGTTGTAGCTGGTGTAAATGGAGTAGGAAAAACAACAACAATAGGAAAACTTGGAAAGTTATTTAAAAATGAGGGAAAAAAAATAGTTTTTGGTGCGGCTGATACTTTTAGAGCGGCAGCTATCGAGCAATTAGAAATTTGGTCTAAAAAAATTGAGGCTGATTTTGTTAAATCAGATTTGGGAACGGATCCAGCATCTGTTGGATTTAAAACTGCAAAGTTTGCTGAAGACAATAAACTAGATATAGCATTTATTGACACTGCAGGAAGATTACAAAATAAAAAAAATCTAATGGAGGAATATAAGAAAATATTTACAGTTCTTAAAAAAATAAATCCAGAATATCCTCATGAAACTATTTTAGTACTTGATGCTACAACAGGCCAAAATGCTTTAAATCAAGTTGAAGAATTTAAAAAAATTTCAAACTTAACTGGTTTAATAATTACCAAATTAGATACTTCAGCGAAAGGCGGGATATTATTAGCTATATGTAAAAAATTTGGTTTGCCAATAATTGCGGTTGGCATGGGTGAAAAGGAAAGTGATTTACATCCATTTAACTCAGCAGACTTTTCTAAGATGTTGGTTGAAAATTAAAAATGAAAATACCAAAAAAAATAGAACCAATTATATCCGGAATATCTGCATCAGTAGTTATAAGTGTTCTTGCCTTTTTAACCTTAAGAACGTCTGCCGGTGTATGGCTAATGTTTTCATTTGGAGCAACTGTTTTTTTAGTTTTCGTACTTTATAATCTAGAAACAGCACAACCAAAAAATATTTTTTTTGGACATTTAATCTCGGTGTTAGTTGGAATTATTTTTAATGAAACAATTGGATTTTCATTTTACTCTCTTGGTTTAGCTGTCGGAGTAGCCGTAACTTTAATGGTATATTTAAAAGTTATGCACCCTCCTGCAGCATCAAATCCTTTGGTGGTTTTATTTACAGATGTTTCTTTTGAATTTATTTTATTTCCAGTAATACTAGGAACTATAGCAATTATTATAATGTCAGTTTTCATTAATAAAATTGTTTTAAAAAGAAAATATCCAATTAGGGGTAACTGGTTATATTGATAAGAAAAATTTATTTAAGGCTTCTAATAAATTTTTGTTATATTCCATCATATGATCGTCATCTTTAGGAAAATAAGAATATTTGGGATCATTAGCCTCTGAGAAAACTTTTTTACCCATATGGAATGGAACAATTTTATCATTTTCTCCATGCATAACTAAAATCGGAATTTTAATATTTTTTAATTTTTTTATAGTTTCATATCTGTCTTTAAGTAAAAGCGAAACTGGTAGATAAAAATAATAATGTTTTCCAGCGTCGACCATCGATGTGAAAGGGGACTCTAAAACTATACCTGCAAAATTTTTATTTTGAGCAACTTCAACGGAAACACCGGTTCCTAGAGACTCTCCATAAATTATAATTTGTCTATCTTTGATTCCTTGTTCGTTTAACCAGGCTATAGTATCTCTAGCGTCCTGATATAATCCTTTTTCTGAAGGACTACCTTCATTACCACTAAAACCTCTATAAGCCACAATCAAAAAATTGATATCAAAATCTTTAATTAAATTTAATTTATAAATTCTATTTTTTAAATCTCCAGCATTTCCATGAAAAAATAATAAAGTCTTTTTTTCTATCAGGTCTTTTTTGTGAAACCAGGCCTTTAGTTCTTTTCCCTCAGATGTGGGTACAAAAACTTCCTCATATTCGAAGTTTGCTTCGTCAGAGCTATAATTATTTTCAAACGGATGGTAAAGAAGATTTCTTTGGTAAAAAAATACAAAAATTACTACAAGGAAGTAGCATAAAATTACTATGGTTGCTAAAGTAAACATATATCTAAGTTTTTTTGGCAAAATACACTCCAAGTAAAACTAATGCACCACCTAAATAATGCGATACAAAAAGTTCCTCGTTAAAAAAAAATATTCCATAAAATGCTCCATAAACAACAAATAAATATAGTGTAAAACCAGTAATAGATGCGCCTAGGTACTTTTGAATTTTGCTGTAAAGAATAAAAGCAATTATACCCGGTGATATTGCTGCAATTGTAATCCATAAGATGGGTATTAACTCTAAATTAAATTTATCGCCTAAATAAAATACTTCATAAAGATAAAAAGGAAATAAAGAAAGAGAACCAAAAAAAGCTATTAACGTAAATTTTGCAAAAAGATTAAATTTTGATTTCCAATGTAAAACATAAACTGAGTATAAAGCCCACGATATTGCCGCACCTAAAATCCAAATATCTCCTTCAACAAAGTTTAAATTTAAAAAGGTTGATAATTTTCCATTTGAGATGACAACTAATACGCCAATAAATGCAAGAAGAAATCCAATGGTCTGAAGTAAATTAATTTTTTCTTTATAAAAAAAAGTTGATAACATAACAATAAAAATTGAGGAAGATGTATAAATTAGCGACATGTTTAAAACAGTTGTAGTTTTGCCCGCAACGTAAGGAAAAATGCTGCATAGACAGCATCCGGTAAAACCTAAAAAAAGGAGTTTTAAAAACTCTGGCTTTAAATGTTTAAAATTTTTTTTTATTGGTTGGTAAAAAAATGGTAATAAAAAAACAAATACAAGTGTCCATCTCCAAAACCCTAAAGAAACTGGTGGAACAAATGGAACCGCCCCTCTAGCAATAGCTAAATTACTTGCCATAAAAATTGGCTGAATTAAAAGTAAAATAAATGGAAGAAAAGTTGTTTTATTTTTTTTGGAAGAAGGCTTCATAAATCATCATGCATATTACCAAGCCCATAAGAATGTAAACTGGAAGAACATCAGTAAAGCCAATCATCATTGATCTTGTTAATGTAGTGGCCAAACCAATTAAGAAGGCGATTGCAATAGAGCATCCAACTATACTTGTTAATTTATTCATCCTGTGTATCCTTGCATTTTTTTTCTAACCAATTTGCAACCCCTAAAAATCTTAAATCATCAAGCCTATTACCGATTAGCTGAACCCCTAATGGTAAATTATTTTCGCCTGTAAGTAAAGGCAGCGATACCGATGGCAAACCCATGTATGTCCAGATAGTACAGAACTCTGGACTTCCAGTAAATTTTAGTCCTTTGTCTGCTACACCTGTTGACGCTGGTGTAATTACTCCGTGATAATCCTCAAAAACTTCACTATAAGATCTGTAACTTTGCTCCATAAAGTCCTTCGCTTCAGTATATTGCCCAGCAGAATATTTATTTCCACGTTCTATAGCTTCTACAAGTTTTTTTCCCAATTTATTTTTTGAATTTTTGTAATACTTTTGAAAACTATTCGCCATATCAGTTTCGTGAACCACTTGTTGAAACTTATGTATATCTTTAAAGTAAGATGGTTCATCAAATACCTCTATGTGTTTTTTTAGTTTTTTTATTAAAAATTCAAAAGCTTTTTGAGATTCTTTGTCTATATTTTTCCAATTAGAAGTTTTATAGAATATAAATTTTGGATCAAAGTGAGGGCCTTTTCTGCATTCTTCCAACATTTTTTCTGCTGAATAGTGAACTGTATCTTTGTCGTACAAATCTTTTTTTATAAGGCATTTTGTAATCAAAGCTACATCTTCAACACTTTTGCCAAAAACTCCTACGTGATCAAGTTTTGATGACTGCTTTAAAACTCCATTTCTCGATATTAATCCAAATGAAGGTTTGTAGCCCACTACTCCGCAATAAGATGCTGGTCTAATAATCGAGCCTTTGGTTTGGGTCCCCAAGGATAATGGCGCCATATGTGCCGCAACAACAGCTGCCGATCCACTTGAAGATCCACCTGGTGTTCTGGTTTTATCGTGTGGATTAGTTGTTTTGCCAGGATCAAAGTAAGCAAGTTCGGTCGTAACTGTTTTGCCCATGATTATTGCACCTGAAATTTTTAATAAATTTACTACCTCAGCGTCAGCACTTTCTGACATACCTTTTCTTAATACAGTTCCGCATTCTGTCGGCATATCTTGGGTTCCAATTATATCTTTTATCCCTATTGGTAATCCGTGGAGTGGTCCGAGAGGTTTGCCAGATTTTCTATACTCGTCTTTTTCTTCTGCTTTCTCTAGAAGGAGTTTTTTGTCAAAGAAAGCCCAAGCTTTAACGTCTTTTTCAAACTTATCTATTCTGCCAATATACTCTTTGCAAGCTTCAACGCATGAAATTTCACCACTTTTTAATTTTTCAGCTAACTCAATAGCTGTCATTGAAAAGATTTTGCTCATAATTTGGATTTAGTTTGCAAAAAGTAAGTCGGGCAACCAGAGTGCTATGCCAGGAAACATATACATTAGAAACATTGCAAAAATTACAATTAACAAGAATGGCATAATACCGCTAAAAATTTCTAACAATTCTACGTTTTTAGTTTGTACTCCCTTTAAGTAATAAGCGGACATAGCCATGGGGGGAGTTAAAAAAGAAGTTTGAAGGTTTAGTGCTATTAACATTGCAAAAAAGTAAGGGTTTACTCCAAAAAATTCTACGAGAGGTAAAAATATCGGCACAAATATGATTAATATCTCAGTCCACTCTAAAGGCCATCCTAGAAGGAAAATAATTATTTGTGTAATAACTAAAAATTGCCAAGGCTGTAAATTCATTGATTTAAAAAAATGCTCAAATACTTCATGACCACCTAGGTAAGAAAATACCGAGGCAAACGTCCATGATCCAATAAATAACCACATGATCATTGCTGTAGTTTTAGCAGTTAAAAAAACTGACTCTTTAAAATTTTTCCATTTTAGGGTTTTATAAAAATAAGATAAAACTAAAGCACCAAATGCTCCTACAGCTGCTGCTTCAGCAGGAGTTGCGAGACCTCCGAGAATGGTTCCTAGTACCAATATTATTAATGAAAACAAAGGAAGAAATGAAACCAAAACCTCTTTTAAAATAACTGAACGAGGCGGTATATCTTCTGCGGGTGGTTTAGGAGCAATTGAGGGATTTAAATATGCTCTCGTAACAGCATACAAAATATATAATCCAGCGAGCATTATTCCTGGCAATATTGCAGCAGCAAATAATCTTAAAGGCGATAGCTGGGCAATAACTGAATAAACTATAAGCATAATACTTGGGGGTATTAATATTCCAAGACATCCGCCAGAACAAATAACGCCAGATGCAAATTTTTTATCATAACCTGCTTTTATCATTGCTGGCCAAGCTAAAAGTCCCATCAAGGTCACTACTGCTCCAATAATTCCGGTAGCTGTAGAAAACAGAGCACAAGTTATTAAAGCTGCGACTGCCATAGATGCTGGCAACCCATGAGATGCTAAACGAATAGCAAAGAATAATCTTGAAACAATTCCAGCTCTTTCAACAAGATATCCCATAAATAAAAACAAAGGGACAGCAGTAAGAACAGTGTTATCCATAACAGTATAGGTGTTTTGAACAAATAATTGAAAAATCCTATTATCTAATAGGTGTTCCATTCTTGTTGGATCATAATACGCGTAGTAACCAAATCCCACACCCATCGCCATTAAAGTAAATGCAATAGGAAATCCTAAGAGAACAGCAAAAAGAAATATTGCCATCATAAGAATTGCTATTTCTGGGTTTGTTAAACTAAATAACATCTTTTTGATCTTCGTCTTGTGAAGTTCTCATTAATATTTTTTCTGTTTCTTCTGCCACAACCATTCTTGCTGGCCAGTGACCTGTTTGTATACAAATAATTGATCTAAATACTTCGCTAATTCCTTGTATAATTAATAGAACACCTGCTGCAGGTATTAAAGATTTTGCCATATAAATTTGTATTTGTGCTGGGCTGTTCCAACTAGTCTCTTTTATTTTCCAAGCTAAGGCGGCATATTCATATCCATAAAATGCTAAAGCAAAAACACCTGGAAAGAAAAAGATAAAATATAAAACTAAATCTATATACCCTTGGGTTCTGGGTTTAAATAATCTGTAAAGTACGTCACCTCTTACATGAGCTTCCGTAGATAGTGTGTAAGCACCTGCCATCATAAATATTGCACCGTACATTTGTAAACTAAAATCGAAATTCCATAGAGTTGGTGCATTAAAGGCATATGCCATTACAACTTCGTAGCAAGTCCCTCCCATTAAAATAACTATACACCAAGAAAAAGCTTTGCCAACTGAAGTGCTGAGATGATCTGCAAAAATTATAAATTGCCTCATTATTTATGTTAGTCCAATTAGATTTTAATTTCCATAAAAAAAGGGGGCTTGAAAAAGCCCCCTTTAATTTTTAAAAAGCTACTAAATTTTAACTTTAGCTATTGAACCAAACTCATTTTCATAAGCCAATTTGTAATTTGGCTGATTCATGAGCAAGTACTTCATAACTCTTTTAGCGTAAGCTTTTTGAGAAGCAACAATTTTAGCAAAGAATGCATCTTTTTTGACAAAGTCACCTATTACTTTGTCCCATCCTTTTAATTGTTGAGCTAAGATTTCATCTGAAGTTTGATAAACATTTACTTTATGTTGATTCATTAACTTAGATAAATCAGCTGAGTATCTCACTAACGCTTTAAAGTAGTTGTCTGTATTCGCAGCATACGCAGCATTTTTTAGAATAGCCTGATGTTGTGGGCTTAGTCCATTAAATGTCTTCGTATTTACAGGAATTTCAAACATCTCTTGAGATTGGTGGAAGCTACCTAAGTGGTAATGCTTAGATACGTCTTGCATACCAAACTGTGAGTCTGAAGTTGGGTTGTTAAACTCCGCAGCTTCAATCAGACCAGTTTTCATAGCTGGCTGAATTTCACCGCCTGGAAGTTGTCTTACAACCATTCCCATAGCTGTTAGTACGTTAGTCGCTAAACCAACTGTTCTGTATTTCATACCTTTAACATCAGACACTTTAGTTACGTTCTTTTTGAACCAACCAAATGGCTGTGCAGGCATTGGCATGTGGAAAAGACCAACATAATTGAAACCAACTTTAGAAAGAGTTTCTTCATAAAGTTTTCTTCCTCCACCATACTCCATCCATCCCATAACTTCTTGAGATGACATTCCGTATGAAGGCCCAGTTCCAAACAATGATGCTGCTGGATTTTTTCCGTACCAGTATGCAGTTACCCAGTGTCCCATATCTAGAACTCCAGAACTTACTGCTTGACCGATTTCAGATGTTTTAACAACTGCTCCAACTGGTTGAAGATCTATCTTCAATTGTCCAGCTGACATGTCGCCAACCATCTTTGCAAAGTCGCCGGCCATTTCGAAGAATATATTTGCTCCAGAAGGCCAAGCTGCTTGCATCTTTAAAGTTTTAGGAGCACCAAATGCTACATTCGGCATTGCAATAGTTGCTGCCGCTGCTGCACCGGTTGCTGCTGCTGCTTTAAAGAATTTACGTCTAGAAGGAGTTTTAACTCTCTTCAACGTTTTTTCTTTTTTAGACATATTTGTCTCCCTTTAGTTAATTAACCGTTAAAATATTTAAGCATAAATACTTTGCAGAGTCTCGAGTTGATTCAAAATAATTATAAGAGATTCAATTAGGGATTGTACTAATTAATTGTATTTTTGCATTTTCCAGTATTAAAAAACTCATCTATATTACTAATTGCTAAGTCTGCCATCGCAGTCCTAGTTTTTTTAGTAGCGCTACCTAAATGAGGTAAAATGAAAGCTGTGGATTGGTTTAAATAACCAGAGTTGATTTTTGGCTCTCCTTTATAAACATCAAGACCAATAGCGTATATTTTTCTATCTGTAAGTGCCTGCACCATTGCTTCGTCTTCTATCATGTCACCTCTGGCTACGTTTGTAATTATGGCTCCTGTGGGAAAATATTCTAGTGTTTGTTTATTAACTATATTCTTAGTTTCTTTAGTTGCCGGACAACAAATTGATAAAACATCAGAAACAGAGAATAAACTTTTTATACTTTCATGAAATTTTGCTCCACTCTCTATTTCAGGACTTAATCTTGATCTATTTCTATAGTGTATCTCCATTCCAAAACTTTTGGCGATTTTTGCTAAAGCCCTTCCAATTCTTCCCATGCCTAAAATCCCTAATCTTGAACCTGTAAGTTGTTTGCCAATAAGAAAATCAGCAGACCATTTCCAGTTTTCTTTCCTTGCATATTCCATTCCCTCTTTTGCCCTTCTGCAAGCACCTAAAATAAGTAACATCGCAATTTCAGCAGTTGCATCAGTAAGAACATCTGGAGTATTTGTGACTATGATATTTCTTTTTTTTGCTGCTTGATGATCAATATTTCCAAATCCAACTGCAAAATTAGAAATAATTTTAACAGATGGGGGTAAACTATTAATGACTTTTTCGTCAATTTTTTCTGTGAGTGAACTCAAAATACCATCGCATCCTTGACTAAGCTCAATAATTTTCTGTTGCGAATAAACCTCGTCATTTAAATTAAGTTTTGCGTCCCACAATTTAGACGCTCTTTCTTCATTTGATCTTAATAGTTTTCTTGTTACTAGAACTTTTTTTTTCATAAAGATGAAAGGCTTTTGGGTTTTGGACCACCTGTATACCAATCGATTACTTCTACTGTGTGAAGAATAGGAATTTTGGTTCCATTTGTTATTTGCATTATGCAGCCAATATTTCCAGTAGAAATAAAATCTGGTTTAACTTTATTTATATTTTCAACTTTTTGTTTTAATAATTTCTTTGCGATATCAGATTGCAAAATATTATAAGTTCCTGCAGACCCACAACAAATATGGCCATCTGGTATATTGAAAATTTTGTTTCCTGTTTTTTCGAGTAAGTCTATGGGTTGTTTATGTACTTTTTGTCCATGCTGCATTGAACAGGCTGAATGATATGCAATATTATATTTTTTTGTAACTTTATCTGATTTAAAACTTAGTTTTAAATTCTGGTCTAAAAATTCTGTTATGTCTTTAGTTAGCTCAGATATTTTTTTTGCCTTTTTTTTAAGTTCGTTATCATCTCGGAATACAAAACCATAATCTTTTAAGGTGGTTCCACATCCTGATGTATTTGAGATTATTGCATCTAAACCATTTTTTAAATATTCGTCGTACCACATATTTATATTTTTTTTAAAAGTTTCTTTTGCAAGTTCCTCTTTGCCCAAATGGTGATTTAAAGATCCACAACATTCGATTTCGGGCATAGTCGTTACCTCTACTCCATGTCTTGTTAAAATTCTTATTGTTGACTCATTGATCTGAGGCGAAACCACCCTCTGAACGCAACCAATAAGTAGGGCTACTCTTGCAGTAGGTTTTTTTCTTTCTGCCTTATAAACTTTTTGAAATTTAAGCGTTTTGCTTTGTATTTTTTTTGGAGCAACATCAAGCATACTTTTTAAGTTTCCTGGCAAAAGAAATTTAAAAAGTTGTCCAATTTTAGCGAAAAATATTAAAAATTTAAAAATTTTAGGTTTTGGAAGAGTTTTAGATAAGAAATTTCTAAATAATCTTTGGTAAAAAGGCCTTTGGTAATTTTTTTCAACATAGTTTCTTCCATGATCTATCAAATGCATATAATTCACTCCAGATGGGCAGGTAGTCATACATGAATAACAAGATAAACATTTGTCTATATGTGAAACTACTTTTTTTGTAGGAGCCTTTTTCTTTTCAATCATTTCTTTGATTAAATAAATTCTTCCTCTAGGGCCATCTAATTCATCTCCTAGCAAATTAAATGTTGGACATGTTGCATTACACATGCCGCAATGGACGCATTTCCTTAAAATTTTTTCTGAAGACTTGTTATCTTTGTTTTTTAATTGATCTTCTGTAAAATTCGTTTGCATTTAAATTCCTGTATACATTTTCCCTGGATTAAAAATCCTTTTTGGGTCGAAACTTTTTTTTATATTTTGAGAAATCTTAAATTTAATTGGATCAATAGTAAATATTTCGGACGAAGATTTTACATTTTCTGGTGATTTAATTACTGTTAAGTACCCATTTGCATTGAGTATTCTGTCTCTTATTTGATCAATCTTTTGACTAGATAAGTAGTCTAATTCTAGCCAAATTAATGATCCTCCCCAGTCTAAAAAATAATTGGGATGGAATGTTTTTAGTCTATTTAATAAGTTTACGGTTTCTGAAGGTGGAACAACGGCTCTCAATATATTTTGATCATTAGTTGAGAGAGCCTTAAGTGATCTTGTATCCTCCCAAAAAATTTCGGACTGCGTACTATCCAATATTGTTAATTTTTTATCCTCTAAAACTAATTCTTTTGTAAGATTATTTATTCTTTGTTCTGTTGAAATCTTAGTTCCCTCAACTCTTATTGCAGTGATTGATCCTGGGTGAGTAAGGTCATTAAAAACAAAATTATTTCTCAAATTTCCTGGGTAATATACTGCCCCTGACGGATCATTTGAAGAAGCTATTGCAGATCCCATTATTCCCATTGCATGCTCTAGTGCTAATCCACTAACTATTATTGTTTTAGTCTCTGACTCAAGAGGTAAAACTTTTAGTGTTAGTTCACTTATTGCTAAAAGCGTTCCAAATGATCCCGTAATTAATTTTGATAAATCATATCCAGTAACATTTTTTACAACTGTACCACCTGATTTAATTTTTTCACCTTTGCCATTAAAACCTTTGAATCCAAGAATATGATCTCTTGCACTGCCAACTTTAAATCTTCTCGAACCTGAAAAATTACAAGATAAAGTACCACCAACTGTTCCTTCGTTTGAATTTTTTTTAAAAATTTTTGAGAAATTTACCGGCTCGAAGGCAAGGTGTTGCTTATTTTTTTTTAATTCTTCTCTTACGAAATTTATGGGTGTACCAGCTTTTACTTTTATGTATAACTCTTCAGGTTTATAGTCGATGATGCCAGAAAATTTTGACATATCTAAAGTTTTTGCACATTGCATTTTTTTGCCAATATCTAGCTTAGTTTGATTTCCAACAATTTCTATAGGTAGATTTTTTTTGTAGCAAAATTTTATTATTTGCTGAATTTCAATTTCATCTTTTGGCTCAAATTTTTCAGTATTAAAATCTAGGGATGTCGGAGAATTTTGATTTATCTCTTCCATGAATATGTAGTCTCCCTTCTTCAGCACATTTTCTTAAAATTGGATATACTTTTCCTGGATTTAATAACGAACTTGGATCTAGAGAATTTTTAATGTTTATCTGTTGTTGTATATCATTATTGTTAAACATCTCACACATTAATTCTCTTTTTTCAATTCCAATTCCATGCTCTCCTGACAAAACACCTCCGTGCTTAACGCATAATTTTAATATATCTTCTCCAAACTTTTCTGTTTTCTCTAACGAAATTTTGTCATTGGCATCAAACATAATTATCGGATGCAAGTTTCCATCGCCAGCATGAAATGCATTTGCTACTGGTAATTTATATTTTTTCGAAAGTTTAGTAATTTCCCTTAATACTTTTGCTAATTTACTTCTAGGTATAGTTCCATCGACACAGTAATAATCTGGTGCCATCTCACCACAAGCTGGGAATGCAGCTTTTCTTCCTGACCAAAACTTTGCTCTTTCCTCATCCGATTTACTAATTTTGACACTTGTGCATTTATTTTTTTTACAAATTTCTGCAACTTTCTTTATTAACTCATCTACCTCAGATTTTGTTCCATCTAACTCTGTGATCAGCATGGCCTCTGCTTCTAAAGGGTAACCTGCTTTTGAAAAATTATTTGTTGCTTCGAGCAAAACTTTATCCATAATTTCCATACCAGCAGGAATAATTCCATTTGATATGATTTCCATTACAGAGTTACCCGCATCCTCGATTGTTGGAAAACCTAAAAGTATTGCTTTGACAGTATCAGGTTTTTTCAAGATTTTAACAGTCACCTCTGTTATCACACAAAGTAATCCTTCTGATCCGGTTATTAGTCCCAGAAGATCATAACCAGGGGCATCAAAAACTTTGCCACCAATTCTAGTTATAGTTCCATCCATTAAAACTACTTCTATTCCCAAAATATTATTAGTTGTAGTTCCATATTTAAGTGAGTGAACCCCTCCAGAATTTTCTGCAACATTTCCTCCAATTGAACATGCCATTTGGCTCGATGGATCTGGAGCATAATAAAAACCTTTATCTTGAACTGCATGTGTAATAGATAAGTTTGTCACTCCGGGTTGAGCCACGACACATCTATTATTATAATCTATTTCTTTAATCTTATTAAACTTTCCTAGTCCTAGTAAAATGCAGTCTGCTAAAGGTAACGCACTTCCAGCTAAACCAGTTCCAGCACCTCTTGGAACTACTTTTATTTTATTTTTGTTACAGTAAGATAATATTTTGCTAACTTCATTTGTGTTTTCAGGAAGAACCACTAACATTGGAGTTTGTTTATAGGCAGCTAAACCATCGGTTTCATATGGTTTAAGCTCTTCGTTTTCAGATAAAATATTTCCTTTTTGTGTAAAAGCGGAAATGTCATTTACAATTTTATCTTTATTTTTTAATATTTGCCTATCAACTTTAGGCATTTTTAAAGAACTCATAACAATATATTATATTTATAATTTAATTGGGTCAAAATTAAATTTTTAATAATCTTGCAAAAATTATGAATTTTCTTAAAGAATCTTTTTAATTTTATCTAATGCCTGAGAAATATTGTCACTAGATGCTGCAAAACTAAATCTTACGTAATCTTGGGCAGTTTTTCCAAAAGCAGTGCCAGGTACTATGGCAACACCAGCTTCGTGCATGCATTTTCTTGCAAACTCTTTGCCGTCCATACCTGTTCCAATTACTTTTGGGAACGCATAGAACGCGCCTCCTGGTAAACTACATTCAACACCAGGTAAACTGTTTAAACCTTCGTGAATAAGTTTTCTTCTAATTGAAAATTTTCTCATCATTTCATTTATAGATTCATCAGGTCCATCCAAAGCTGCTATCCCTGCAAATTGCGCAGCAGCATTAACGCAAGAAACACTATTGATTAAAAGTTTGTTCACATGCTCTACTAGATTTTTTGGCCAGAAGCTCCAACCCAATCTCCATCCTGTCATTGAATATGCTTTGCTCCAACCCTCAAGAACTATTAACCGCTCCCTTAGTTCTGGATAATTAAAAAAAGTAGGCATTTCTTTTCCATCAAAGATTTGTCTGCTATAAATCTCATCACTCAAAATTGTTACATGTGGATGCTTTCTGAGGCCCTCAGCTAATACATCAATATCTGACTTTTCGACAAAGCTTCCAGTTGGATTATTTGGATTAATTAAAACTAGTAATCTTGTCTTGTCAGTTATTAAAGATAATATTTTTTCAGGATTAAATTTTAAATCTTTATCTTCGGTTAAATCATATGGTACGGGTTTTGCGCCTGTAAAATTTATCATAGATTCATAAATTGGAAACGCAGGTGTTGGATGAATTATTTCTACTCCTGGCTCACCAAAACATTGTATAGCGTAACTCATAGTGGGTTTTCCTCCTGGCATTATTATTATTCTTTCCGGATCAATGTCTTGATTATAAAGTTTTTTAATTTTCCTAGTTACTGACTGCCTACACTCAAGTATGCCATTTGATAAAACATAACCGTGATGTCCGTCATCCAATGCTTTTTTTGCGGCATCCACAATATGCTTAGGAGTTTTAAAATCAGGCTGACCCAATCCCAAATGTATCATTGGTTTGCCTGCGGCTTCTAATTTTTTTGCCTCAGCAAGCACGCTAAAAGCAGTTTCCGTTCCTAATCTATCTAAACTTTTTGCTAGTTTCATAATTTGATTTTTCCTTATATTCTATTTCTATAAATTAATTTAGAACTATTCAACTCTTTTAAATTTTTGCAACCCATTAAAACCATGTTTCTATTTATTTCGTCATGCATATTTTGCAATAGACGTTCAACACCTTGTTGGCCTCCTGCAGCTAAAGAAAATAAAAACATTTTACCAAAACTACACGCCTTAGCACCGGCAGCAATGGCTTTTAATACATGTGTCCCCCTTCTAACTCCTCCATCTAAAATAATTTCTAACTTGTCACCAACAGCGTCTGAAATTGCTTTAACTTGATCGAAAGGAGATCTAGATCCATCAAGTTGACGTCCTCCATGATTAGATATCATGATCGCCGTACATCCAATATCAATTGCTCTTTTTGCATCTTCAACAGACATAACTCCCTTCAATGCGAAAGGTCCATTCCATTTTTTTGCACAATACTCTGCATCTTTCCAGCCCATAGCTGGGTCGTATTGTTCATTGATATATTCAATTACAGATTTTGCTATATTTGTTCCTTTGTCCGTTTTCTTTTTAACATTTGCTAGCTCAAATTTTTTACCAGTTAAATAATTAAAAACCCACTGAGGTCGCATTGCAAAACTCATTAGACTTTCAAGCGTAAGTTTTGGTGGAGTTGTAAATCCTGTTCTATGATCTTTCTCTCTATTGCCTGCTACTAACGTATCTACTGTTAAGCACATTGCGTCAAACCCAGATCTTCTTGATCTATCAATTAAATCATCAGAGATTGACCTGTCTTTGTGAACATAAAGTTGAAACATCTTTGGTCCACCAGAAATATTTGAGACCTCTTCTATAGTATTATTCCCCATAGAAGACATGCTATAAAAAGTATTAAATTTTTCTGCTGCTCTTGCCGAGGCTCTGTCTCCATCTGGATGATAGAGTCTCTGCATCGCCGCAGGTGAAAGAAAAATTGGTATATCAATTTTTTTTCCAAATAAAGTAGTTGATAGGTCAGGTTTTCCAACACTAGCCAGAACATTAGGAACTAAATCGCAATCATTAAAAGAGTCAGTATTTCTTCTTAAAGTGGACTCATCATCAGATCCACCATCGATGTAATGAAAAATTGGGGAAGGTAATTTTTTTTTAGCTAGTTTTCTAAAATCCTCAAAATTATAACAATCTTTTAAATTCATTCTTCTTAAATAATTTAGAATTTTTTGAGGAAATTGAACATGTAACTATTTGCTCCAGGGTTTTTATCTCCTAAGCTGGCATTAGATACATGGTTATATGACATTCCTAAATTAGTACCCTCGCTCAAATCAATTGACATTTGAACTTCGCTTTTAAATTCTAATGGATGCCCTAAATCTTTTCCATCGCCTTTGCTATACAAACCCGGCGTAAAACTTGGTGTAATATTTAATTTACCGATTGAGTAGTTGGTTTCAACCCCGGTATAAATGTAAGTTGCTGTATCTTGTGTTATCATGGCTCCTGATACCGGTGTTATTCTCCCAAAGATTGTGTCTCTATACAAATTTTCATTTTGGTGTTCAACTCCATAAAGAACTGATCTTTTTCCATCATCACTAAAATCGAACATTCCAGTATAAAAATTTATTCCATTAAATTTTTCCTGGGATTCATTCGTATTTCTATCTTTTTTTTTGGCAAATAATTTCTTGCCGTAGAGTGATTTACTTGAGTTTTTATCTGATATACTTTTGTTAGTTTTATCTTTAGAAAATAGTTTCTTACCGTACAATGATTTAGTTTCTGCAAAACATAAACTATTTAAAAAGAAACAAAAAATTATTTTATAGATTAAAATTTTAAACTTCATTGATCAAAAAATACAATTTTAATTTGAGAAAGTACATAGTTTATTACTTTATTTTTTGGGCCTTTTTTTTAATTACCAAATAGAGAACTACTCCACCAAGAATAAACAAAATATATGGCATAAACCATAAAAAATAACTGTTTTTCTTTAAAGGTGTGTTAAACAGAATCCAGTCGCCATACTTATCAGATAAAAAACTATATATTTCTTTTTTACTTAATCCCTCATTCACTTTTTCATTAACTACATCTTTTATGGTTAAAGCAAAATCTGAGTTGGAGTCTGATATGGTTTGACCTTGACATACCAAACATCTTAAATTTTTTAAAATTTCATTTGTTTTATTTTCATTACTAAAAGAAATTGTGTTATTAAAAAGTAATATTATTATTAGTGACAGTATTTTCATTTATTTATTATTTTTTTTATTTCTCTAACATCTTTAGTATCAATTGGGCCAACGTATTTTTTCAGAATCTTCAAGTCCTCATTTATTAAAATAGTTTCGGGAATTCCATAAATACCAAAATTTACAGATTTTTTTCCATCAAAATCCGTAGTTAAAATAGAGAAAGGATTGCCCATTTCACTTAAAAATTTGATAGCATTCTTTTTCTCATCCTTAAAATTAACACCAATAATTTTTAATTTAGAATTAACGCTCAATTCCATTAAGTGTTTATGTTCTTTTCTACAAGGACCGCACCAAGACGCCCAAAAATTCAACAAAGTAAATTTGGAATTTGATATTTCCTTAGTATCAAAATACCCATCTTTATTAAAATAATTCAATCGGATTTCTGGAATTTTTTTTCCAATATTGTCTTGGGTTGAGTAGACTTTATTTTTGCCTAAGCTTAAATATAGAACAAAAAAAATAAATATGGCGATTGAATAGATTATAACTAAATATTTTTTTTTCATGTTTTTGTTCTAAATCTTAAAAATTGAAATATTCCTCCTAGTGAAATTAATAAAACAGAAAACCAAATAAAATTCATAAACGGTTTTTTTTGGAATTTAACATTAAAAATATCTGAGTTTGAGATATTGCTCATTGTTAGATAGGTATCAGAAAAAAGCCTAGTATTAATAGACGCTTCATAGGTGATTGTTTCCGGTTGATTATATACTCTAATTTCTGGCGATAAAAACTGGCTTCTAGTTTTTTTTGTATCTATAACCTCAAATTGACCTTTCACAGACTTAAAGTTATTTTTAGAAAATGTTTCTAAATTATTAAATTTTATAATATAATTTTGAAAAATCTTTTCATCGCCTAACTTAGCATTAAAACTTTTTTCAACAGAAAATATTTGATTAAGAGATATAGATAAAATCAACAACCCAAACCCAAAATGCGAAATAATTCTAGATAAATTAATATTTTTGTTTTTAAAAGTTTCATAAAAATCAAAAATGGTTTGAATTATTAAATAGATTGAAAATAATAGAATCAAAAATAATAATAAACTGATCTCTTCAATTACAAAAAAAATTATAGAAAATATAATTACAGATATGAATAAAGTGATATTGAATATCCCCTTTATATCCGACGATATCCATTTATGATTTGGTCCAGATGTCATCAAAAATAATAAAGGTATTAAAAATGGAGCTAAAATAAAATTATAATAAGGAGGACCAACTGATATTTTTTGCCCAGTCAAGGTATCAAGGAAAACAGGATACAAAGTTCCAATTAATACTACGGCCAAAAAGAATATCATAAACCAGTTGTTTGCTAATATAAAAGATTCTTTAGAAAAAATTTTGTAATTTTTATTATCCTCAGGTGCATATCTAAAGAAAATAAAAATTGATGAAAAGACCATCAAAGCTAGAAATGACAATATAAATAATCCTCTCGAAGGATCGTTTGCAAATGTATGTACAGAATTTAATATTCCTGATCTAACTAAAAAAGTTCCCACAACACTCATGGTGAAAGTCAAAATACTTAAAATTATTACCCATGAATAAAGTCCAATTCGTCTCTCTAAAACTAAAACTGAATGAAGTAATGCTGTCATCAAAAACCATGGCATTAAAGAAGAATTTTCAACAGGGTCCCAAAACCAAAAGCCACCCCATCCTAATTCATAGTAAGCCCAGATGGATCCAACAAGTATACCCAAAGTTTGAAATGTCCATGAAACTGAAACCCAGGGTTTAATCGTTAATGCTAAAGATTTCGAATCTACTCTTGATATAAGTGCAGCTAAGGCTATTGAAAAATAAATCGATGATCCTACAAAACCAATATAAAGTAGTGGAGGATGAATTGCCAATGCAGGATCTTGCAAAATAGGATTCAAACCCATTCCTTCAGATGGAATTGGATATAATAGTGAAAATGGGTTTGAGTTTGTTAATAAAAATATTAAAAAAACTGAAATTAATAAATTTTGAAAAATAAGAGTATAAAGTTTGAAATCTTTGTTTTTATTCTTATTAAAAATTAAAAATAAAAAAGAAAATAATACCAATATATTAATCCATAATAGCAAACTACCTTCGTGGTTTCCCCAAGTACCAGAAATCTTATAAAACATTGGTTTTGTAGTGTGTGAATTTTCGTAAACATTTATTAATGAAAAATCTGAAATTACATAGGCTAAAATTAGTATTATAAAACTTAAAAAAGTGAATAAAATTTGCAAAAACGCAAACTTATATATTTTTTTGGATATTTTATTATTTAATAATTTTAAATCATAATAAAATAGATACAAAAGAGAAAAAGATAACAACAAAGATATGATCGAAACTATTGTGCCAAAATTACTTAACATTTTGTCTTAAACTTTCTTTGATCTCTGGAGGCATATAGTTCTCATCATGTTTAGCCAAAATTCTTTTAGCTAAAAAAAGTTTTTTATCTTGCAATTTTCCTTCAGCAACAACTCCCTTCCCCTCTGCAAAAAGAGCTGGGACTGTTCCTTGATAAATAACAATTATCTCCTTTTTGTAGTCTGTAACTATAAATTTAATTTCATTATTATCTGTTTTTACTGAACCTGGTTTAACCATACCTCCCAATCTAATATTGTTTTTAAAAGCATTTTCATCACTTTTACTAAC
>CACMHR010000009.1:0-25908 GCA_902613655.1 uncultured Pelagibacteraceae bacterium | reverse complement strand
TTTATTGTTTCAAAAATATATGGTCCTCTTATTATTGAATCCACATTTGCTAATTCAATTTTATATTTTTCAGATGATAGGATTTTATCTAATATCTCACTTGTTATATTAAAACCTGATTTTAAAACTATCTCCCCACTTTTATCTTTAATATCCTCTTTGGTGTATTTGCCAATCAATTCATCTTTTGAAACTAGGATTTCGTTCAAGCCTTTTTCTTTTAAATTCTTAGCTAAAACAATATTTAACTTTTCGCCTTTTTTTAAAATTTTCTTTTTATTTTTTTTATCTATTAAATCAAATTGAAGTTTTATTGGTCTTTTGTATTTTTCAGGTTCAAATGATGTAGACCAAGAATTTGTCGTTTTGTCGTAACTATAATTTTCATATGAGTAAAATGTTTTTAAAATTTCTTCTCTAGACTTTCCAAGAGCATACAAAAGTGTTGTTATAGGAATTTTCTTTTTTCTATCAATTCTAAAATACAATATATCTTTGGGATCAAATTCAAAATCCAACCAAGAACCTCTGCCTGGTATTATTCTACAGTTAAATAGTAATTTTCCACTTGCGTGAGTTTTGCCTTTGTCATGATCAAAAAATACACCTGGGCTTCTGTGCATTTGATTTACTACGACTCTTTCAACTCCGTTAACCACAAATGTTCCACTAGGAGTCATAAGAGGTAGGTCACCAATAAAAACTTCTTGTTCTTTTGCGGATAGAATTTGTTTTGTATTTTCTACGTTATCAATATCATAAACTACAAGTCTTAAAGTAGCTTTAAGTGCCGCTGAATATGTTAGACTTCTTTGTCTGCATTCGGTCACATCAAATTTAGGTTTGCCTAATCTATATGATATGAATTCTAATGACGCTTTCTCAGAAGCATCATTAATAGGAAAAACACTTTCAAATACTTTGGTTAAACCCTTGCTATAAATTGAATTATTTTTTTCTTTAGTTTTTGTTATGAATTCGTTAAATGAATTCTTTTGAACTTCAATTAGATTTGGTATGGATAAGGTTTCTTTTAATCTTCCGAAGTTTTTTCTAATACTTTTCTTTTGGGTAAAAGATAATTCCATTCAACAAATAATTTTTTTTGGTACTACGAGAACTGTACCGACTTTATTTTAATTCTACTTTTGCTCCGGCTGCTTCTAATTTTTTCTTAGCTTCCTCAGCATCTTTTTTAGGCACCGCTTTTTTAATTTCTTTTGGAGCAGCTTCAACTAAATCCTTCGCTTCTTTTAATCCTAATCCAGTGATAGCTCTAACTTCTTTGATTACATTGATTTTTTTATCACCTGCAGCATTTAAAAATATTGTGAATTCACTTTTTTCTTCCGCTGGTGCAGCTCCGCCTGCTGCTGGTGCTGCTGCTACTGGTGCCGCAGCTGTTACTCCCCACTTTTCTTCTAGTTGTTTTGAAAGTTCCGCAGCTTCAACTACGGTTAATTTTGAAAGTTCATCTATTATTTTATTTAGGTCAGCCATTTGTAAAGATTTAATTAACTCTTTTTACTTTTCTCGTGCGCCAAAATAGCAATTTTTGAGCCTGGTGCAAGTAAAATACTCAAGAATTTTTGAGCAGGAGTAGATAAAATACCTACTATTTTTGCTCTTGCCTCATCTAGAGTGGGTAGTGTGGCGATTTTAGCCACATCCTCGGCTCCTAAAACCTTACCGTCCATGTACCCAGCTACTAATTTAAGTTTTGATCCACTCTTTGCATATTTAGCTAAAATTTTAGCTGACATTATTGGGTCTGAGGATATTGCAGCAGCTGTAGGTCCAGAAAAAAATTTTTCAAGCTCCTTATATTTTGTATCTTTAAGGGCAATTTTTGTAATTTTATTTTTAGTAACTTTAAAAAAGATCCCACTTTTTCTCATTTCATCTCTAATTTTGTCAAGCTCATTCACATTAAGACCTTGATAGTGAGCTATCATAACGGCTTCATTGGATGTAAAAACTTTTTTCATTTCTTCTACATAATCTTTTTTTTGCTGTTTGTTCATCATGCTTGCACCTCTTTAAAACTTATTTTTAAACCGGGACTCATTGATGATGATAAACTTAGTTTTTTAATATTTTCAGAGTTAAATACTGTTGGTTTATCTTTTTTTAGATTTTGAAACACTGAATTAAGGTTTTCTAAGATTTTACTCGTTGTAAATGTTTTTCTACCAATCGAAACACCAACGTTTCCGTCTTTATCATTTTTAATTTCCACAATTTTATTTTTAATTTTTGAAACTGTATTTACTAAATCATCAGAAACCGTACCAAGTTTAGGATTTGGCATTAAACCTTTAGGACCAAGCACTTTACCGAGTTTCCCTAATTTTGCCATCATAGAAGGTGTGCATACTAATTTATCAAAATCTAACTGACCTGAGGATATTTTTTGAATAAGATCATCTGATCCAAAAACTTCAGCACCGCTTTTTTTTGCATCATCTAGTTTGTTTTCATCACAAAGAACAGCTACTTTAAACTTTTTTCCACTACCATTTGGTAATTCAATAATAGTACGGAGATTTGTATCTGCTCCCTTAACTTTTTTAAGATTAATTTTGAAAGAAAGATCAATTGATTCAACAAACTTTGTATTCGACATTTTTTTTATCAAATCGATCTTATTTTCTAAAGTTTTAACTTGTTCTTTTTTTTTAAGATCAATTAATTTTTTAAATCTTTTTGATTTTTTTTTCATTATTTTTTTACCTCTATTCCCATTGATCTTGCAGACCCACATATAATCTTAGTTGCTTCTTCTAAGTTATGAGCATTTAAATCTTTCATTTTTTCTTTTGCTATTGCCTCTGCTTGTTTTAATGTAATTGAACCCACAATTACTCTTCCTGGTTCTTGAGAGCCACTTTTTAATTTAGCTGCCTCTCTTATAAAATGAGAAGCTGGAGGAGACTTTATTATAAAATCAAATTTTTTATCTTTATAAACTGTAATAACCACTGGAACTGGTTTGCCCATAAATGATTTTGTTTTTTCATTAAATGACTTACAAAACTCCATTATATTAATCCCTCTTTGTCCTAATGCTGGACCAACAGGTGGAGCTGGATTAGCTTGGCCACCTTTTATCTGAAGTTTTACGTATCCTGCAATCTCTTTTGCCATTAACTTTTCTCCACTTGATTATATTCTAAATCTACTGGTGTTGGTCTACCAAATATAGATACTGAAACTTTTAATCTAGATTTATCTTCATCAATTTCCTCAACTAGACCACTGAAAGAAGCGAATGGACCGTCACAGACTCTAACTTTTTCACCAATCTCAAAACTTATACCAGCTGATGGGTTCGTTTCTGTTTCAGTAATTTGGTTCATAATTTTTTTAACTTCATTTTCTGAAACAGGTACCGGTTTACCTTCTGGACCTAAAAATCCACTAACTTTTTGAATATTTTTTATTTTGTGATAAATTTGTTTATTTAAATCAAGTTTAACAAGAATATAGCCTGGAAAATATTTCTTTTGTTTTTGAGTTCTTTTGCCTTTTTTAACCTCTGTCACCTTGTGTGTAGGAACTAAAACTTCACCTAAGCTTGTTTCAAGTGAAGATTTTGACATTACATCCTTGATAGTATCAGCTACTTTTTTTTCAAATCCAGAATATGCTTGTACGATATACCAATTCATAAAATTAGAAATTTATAGTTAAAATTAAGTCTAAAAAAAACTTTAATATTTGATCAAGCAACAAAAAGAAAACCGCGGCCAAACTAGCAAGTACAAAAACCATTAAAGAACCTGTAACAGTGTCTTTTTTAGTTGGCCATGTCACTCTGAAAGCCTCTTGTTTCACTTCTTGAAAAAATTTTAAAGGATTTTTCATAATTTTTTTTTTGGCAGGAGCGGAGGGAATCGAACCCCCAACCTCCGGTTTTGGAGACCGGCGCTCTACCAATTGAGCTACGCTCCTAGTAGCTTACTTAATAATCTTTGTAACCACTCCAGCTCCAACTGTTTTTCCGCCTTCTCTAATTGCAAAGTTAAGTTTTTCACTCATAGCAATTGGCGTGATGAGTTTGACATTAAATTTTGCATCATCACCAGGCATAACCATTTCTGTTCCAGATGGTAGTGTGACTTCTCCAGTTACATCTGTAGTTCTAAAATAAAACTGAGGCCTATATTTTGTAAAAAAAGGAGTATGTCTTCCACCTTCGTCTTTTTTTAATACATAAGCTTGGGCTTCAAATTCAGTATGTGGAGTCACTGAACCAGGTTTAGCTAATACTTGACCTCTTTCAATGTCTGTTCTCTCAACACCTCTTAATAAAGCTCCTATGTTGTCACCTGCTTCACCTGTGTCTAATATTTTTCTAAACATTTCAACTCCAGTGATAACTGTTTTTTTAGTCTCTTTAATTCCGACTATTTCTAATTCTTCACCAGTTTTGACAACGCCCTGTTCTACTCTACCGGTTGCTACAGTTCCTCTACCTGAAATAGAGAATACATCTTCAACTGGCATAAGAAACGGTTTATCTTTTGGTCTAGCAGGTTGAGGTATAGTTTCATCAACTGCCTTCATAAGTTCCATGATTGCATTTTTTCCAGTCGCTTCATCTTTTCCTTCAACTGCGTTTAAGGCTGAACCTTTAATGATTGGAATTTTATCTCCAGGGAACTTATAAGATGTTAAAAGTTCTCTAATTTCTGTTTCAACTAATTCAACAAGTTCTTTATCTTTAACTTGATCAATTTTATTTAGGAAAACAACAATGGCAGGAACGCCTACTTGTCTTGCAAGAAGAATATGTTCTCTAGTTTGAGGCATTGGTCCATCTGCTGCATTTACAACTAATATTGCTCCATCCATCTGTGCAGCACCAGTAATCATATTTTTTACATAATCAGCATGACCAGGACAATCAACATGTGCGTAATGCCTTTTATCTGTTTCATATTCAACATGAGCAGTTGAAATAGTAATACCACGCTCTTTTTCCTCTGGAGCTTTATCAATCTGATCGTATGCTACAAATTCTGCACCACCTTTTTCAGCTAAAACTTTTGTTATTGCTGCTGTTAAAGTTGTTTTTCCATGATCCACGTGCCCAATTGTACCTATGTTACAATGAGGTTTATTTCTTTCAAATTTTTTTTTGTCCGCCATTTTTTTCCTTTTCCTTTTCTTTATAATATTTTTAATATTTATTTGGAGCGGATGAGGAGAATCGAACTCCTAGCATCAGATTGGAAATCTGAGGTATTACCATTATACGACACCCGCATAATCCAAACTTTTTCGCCCTCTATTACAAAACACTTCTTAAGTTTGGTGGAGGGGGAAAGATTCGAACTTTCGAAGACCGAAGTCAACGGGTTTACAGCCCGCCCCATTTGACCGCTTTGGTACCCCTCCTTAAACATTGTTAAGGGATACCCAATAACTCAAAAAGTATTCAACAACAAGGGTTTTATAAGCATCTTGCATAATAAATGCAATAAATGATTTTGCTTTTAAATATGCTATTTATTTAGATAAAAGATAAAAAACTCATGAAAAAATCAACTTTTTACATTGTTGGTAGGCACGCTGTCACTGCAGCATTGAAAAACCCTAAAAGGAGAGTTTTAAGAGTTTTTTTAACTGAGGAGTCAAAAAAAAATATTCATAGAAATAGCCAAAATGAAAATTTATTAAAAAACATTAAAATTTATTACAAAACAAAAAAAGAATTAGATAAATACTGTGCTAGAGAGGGAATAATGCATCAAGGCTTTGTTGCCGAAATTGAACATCTTGAAAAGTTAAATCTTAAAGAATTCGTAGATCGCAATTTTAAAAAAAATAATATTAATCTTGTAGCTTTAGATGGAATTACAGATCCAAGAAACATCGGATCTATAATTAGAAGTGCGGCATCATTTGGAATAGATGGGATTATTGTAAAGGAAAGATCTTTTCCGGGAGAAAGTAAACTTATGTATAAAAGCGCTAGCGGGTGTACAGAGCTCATAAATATATTTGAAGTAACAAATTTAAATACATCTCTTAAATATTTGAAATCAAAAAATTTTTGGATTAGTGGTTTTGACACAGATGGTAGTAAAAATTTTACAGAAAATGATTGGAAAGGTAAAAATGTTCTTTTGTTTGGATCGGAAGGAGAAGGTCTTAAATTTCAAATTAAAAAGAATGCAGATTTTTTATTTTACATTAATATTGACAAAAAAGTTGAAAGTTTAAATGTATCAAATTCAGCTTCAATAGTTTTTCATTATATAAATCAATTATTCTACAAAAAATAGTTTATTTAATTTTTTTTAAAACTACTCTTCTATTTAAAGCAAATACATTTGGCATTAACCAAATTAATAACTTATCAATTATATTCATAAAATTAAAAATTAGTTTATTTATTGGTATATGAAACGTATCTTGAACAATACCTCCAGAATTTAGAAAAATTGAGAATTCAGATAAATCATTTTTTAAAATATTATAATTAGGGAAATATAAATTAAATTTCTTCTCATCTTTGAATAAAAGTTGAGCAACAGCTGTGTTAGAGTCCCAAGGAGAATTAGACTTAAATATATTTTTTTTTGTATTAAATATATTCACTTTATAAGACCATGACTCATCATCTAATAAATATTGAAATAACTTTAAGAAAAAAGATGTTTCGGGTTCATTGATTAATATAAGTCCATTTTTTTTTAAATAAGTAGACATTTTTTTTAAAGATTTAGAAGGGTTAGGACAATGATGAAGGGCATGATTAATCATAAAAACATCAACCTTCTTAAAATATTTTTTTCCTAAATTTAATTTGGTCATATCTATTTTTTTTGAAATCCATGGGTATTTCTGTATATCAGTTAAAATTATGTTTTTATTTTTTAATATGTCTTTACTTGCGCCGTTTCCACATCCAAGCTCAATTATTATTTTCTGACTTTTTAAATATTCCTTCATCCAAAAAAATCGTTGTTCTAATAAATAAATAGTATTTTTATTTTTTTTATTTTTAAATTTATTTCTTGATTTGTGAATACTACAATCTTTGATTCTTTTAGGGTAAAATTCTTTTGGAAATATCATATTTTAATAAATGATTAATAGTAATAGACGTTAGCGCAAATTAAAAAAATACTCAAATATAAAAAAACAAATGTCGAATTTTTATAACTAATAATTAATTTTGAAGAAAAAATAGTTAACGCAAATAAAAATATAATTGGATCAAAGTATTCTTGCATTAAGGGCCAAAGAATAAGAGATAAAAAATAAAAATAAAATAATATTAAAAAATTATTTAAGTTCTTATCTAGAAATAGCAATATAATTATCGAAGATGATAAAAATGAAAAACAAGTAAAAATTTCTTGTAATAAAACATCTTCAAAAAGAATTAAAGAAATTTTATGTATAAAACCTAATCCCATTAAATAATTTCCTTTAGTTAAACCATAAAAATCAACATAATAAGTGAAATAAATAATGTAGATAAGGAACGGAATTAAAAATAAATAATTTTTCTTTTCTAAAAAAAAGTTTCTTGCCAATATTAAAAAATTATCTTTTTTAAAAAAAACTAAAGGTAAAAAATAAAATGCAATCATAGTTGTTGCATATCCCAAATGTTCAAACCACAATTGATTTAATCTTGATACAGAAGTGATTGTATTTGGATTGGCATATTGTGTTGATGGTGGAACTATTCCTTTCCAAAGAAAAATCAAATAAAAAAATGGTACCGAAAAAATACTATAATTAATAATTGAATAAACCTTAAATTTTAATTTAATTTCTGACTTCAAAATATAAATAAATATTAACAACGGAATTATTAAAAATTTTTGATCAAAATAAATACATAGAGAACTTGTAAAAGTTAACAGCGAAATTAAAACATATGAACTAAGATTATTTATATTTTTTTTTTTCTGCAGAATATTTAAAAAATAAATACTCAAAAGCATTGTTGTAATTGCATAATTTACTTCCAGACCCCAATAAGCGCTTGTTCTGTAAAAAGGACTTAGCAAAATAAATGATGAAATAAAAAATAAAATTTTTTTGTTTGTATTTGTGAACTTTTGAACTAAACAAATATATAAAATAATTGGTGAAGCAAGAGATAATACAAAAACACTAAGCCTGTAAGTATCTACATTTGAAACAAAAGGATTTAAATATGCATGCAAAATGTATATTAGTGGTGTTCTATTTCCAAAAAATTCTGGGTGATGAATTGCATCAAAGAAAGTATTTGTTTGAAAAATTTCTAAATTTTTTAACATCCAGGTTAAGTCACCTTTATATCCACCTGATCCAATGGAGTTTTCTCCAAAATAAAATCCTAAAAAAAATGAAAAATATATTAATGTTGAGAGGGAAATAATTAAATAATTTTTTATATTTATATTCATTTATGGTGCCCTCACACGGACTCGAACCGCGAACCTACTGATTACAAATCAGTTGCTCTACCAATTGAGCTATGAGGGCTTTGTAGTTTCTTAACCTGAAAAAAAAAATAAATCAACAAATTTAGACTTATAAAATATAACCTTTAAATACTTAAATGTTTTTTTTGAAGAAAATAAGTGTTCAACGGATAATAGTTTTTTATTTTAAAAAATTTATGTTTTTTATTAGAGAAGAAATATTTATTAAAACCATACTTTTTTAAATATTTTTCAATACTTGTTATATCATCACCAGTCTCTATTATTAGTGCTGGTCTGTCCTTTTTAATTATCTGATTAAGTCCTTTAACAACTGAAAGTTCGTGTCCATTAACGTCGATTTTTATTAAATCAATTTTTGTTTTTATTTTTCCTATTTTTTTGAGATAAATTTTTTGTTTTATAATTTCGATATTGGTCTTAAATAAAAAATCTAGATCTATTTGTTCAATTAATTTTTTTTTATTATAAAACGTATATGTAATTAAATCTAAATTTTTGGAAAAAAATTTATACCTTGGAAAATAAATATCATAATACTTATTAAATTTATCTATTCCATATGGTTTAACTTTAATATTTTTAATATTTAGTTTTTTGAGTATTTTTACATATGGAATGTATGGTTCGTAACAAATTATTTTATTTACATTCAACTTCCTACTAAAAAATTTTGATGCTATGCCATCACTTGCACCCACATCAATAATATTTACCTTTTCAGACATTTTAATATAAGACACCCCGTTTGCATCTTGCTCAAAAATATTTGTATATCTAATAAAATATCTCGTAATGAAGTATATTAATGGATGGCTTCTTACTATTTTTTCAAGAATGCTTAGAAATCCCGAGTTTGTTTTTGAACGTTTCATTATAAATTTATTTTTCTAATTACCGACAAGATCACACCATTTCTTTTAACTACGGAAACATCTTTGCCTATAAATTTATCAAAACAATTTGTAACATTTTCTGAAGAATAAATATTTTCTATTTTGTTTGTTGATCTATTTGTCATTATAATAAAGTCAGACTTTTCTAAACTTTTAAAACTAAAATTTGAAAATCCTGCTTTTTTTAAATAATATTTAGCTACATCCTCAGCAATACCACAACTTGAAAAGATTACTCTAGACTTTTTATTTATATTGGTATTTAAAATTAGCTCTTTAATTGATGAGCCCCAATAATCATTTTCAAATTTTTTATAATGATTTTCATTTTTGCCATTTAATATATTCAAATATGTATAATGATATGGAGTAAGTAAAATAAAATTATGTAAAAAAAGAAAAAATAGAATTGTTTGTAAAAACCCAAAGACTTTAGCAAAAATTGTTTTGATGTTTTCAATTATATAAAAAATTGCTAATGCTGGAATAATACAACTATAAGGCAACATCCATAGAACATGTCTAAAACCATCGTAAATAGAAAATGGAGTAAAATACAAAAGTAAAAATGGAAAAAGAACCATGCTAATTATTAGAGTTATTTTGTAATTAAAAAAATTAAATTTATTTAAGAAAAAACTTTTAAATAAAAAAAATATTATAAAAAAAATTAAATAAGATACTAAAAAATATTCAGGTGATTTAAATAGAAAATTTATAATTAAATATGATTTAGGTATATCTTTGTAAATAAAATATTCTCCATTTAGTAACATAAATGGATAACCTCTCCATAAATCAGTAAAAGACCATTCGTAAAAAAGTTTAAACGGTAATATGAAGATATTTGGATGAGTGTCTATCCAAAATATGATCAATAAAAAATAAAAAATAAAAAAACTTTTTAGGATATCTAAAAAAAAACTTTTTAATTTAAATCTTTTATCTAATATTTTTTTTCCTATAAATACTTCATAGATAGTAAATAAAAATACCGGGATTAATGAACCAAAGAAAAATAAATTTATACCAGTTCCAAGAGCTGACAAAATACCAATATTATAAAAATATTTTACACTTTTAGATTTAGACTGATTTTGAATATATTTAATTAAATAATAAAAAATCCAAACATGACAGAAAGCTATAATTGTATCTTTGCTATTAAAAGCCATATGGCCATGAAATGCTGGAAAAAGAAAAAGAATTAAAAAAGTAATTTTACCAACTTTATCGTTAAAAAAAATTTTACATAATTTTTTTATACCCAAAATTACACCAAATGAAAAAATTAAATTAATTATATGATTTGCTTCAATTTGATATTTGATTGGAAATATTTGTAAAAAAAGATATTTAAGTGAATAATAAATTGGTGAGTGATATTCTCTTCTAAAAATATCCTCGTCTATTCTTCCTAATGAAAATAAATAATTTATTGTTATCTTGCCTTGGCTTATTAAATGACCTTCGTCCCAGGTTTGACCAAGTAAAACAGCAGAATAAACAGAAAAAATAATTAGAGAATAAAAAAAAATCTTTTGTTTATTTTCTACCATTTGTGCTTTAATTATTGTTGATTTTCAATTTCTTTAAATTCTTTTTTGATTTTTAAATAAAATTGATACAGAAGAAGCCTGTCCTCTTCATTAATTACACTATCCTTATTTAGCCCCTCTCTTAATTCAGACCTGATTTTTTCTTTTACAGAATCAATATTTTCCTTTTTATTTAAAAGCAATAACTGATTTATATTCTCAAGTTTGTCGGCGAATATAAGATTAAAAGTTACATTTATAATAATTATAATCGCAAAAGTAATTGCTATTAACTTGATAATAAATCTTTTTATATCTGATTTATTTTTACTTTCGCTCATAGAAATAACTTAATATATGATATTATCATTAATTAATATACCTTAAAGGTTGGAAGTGGAAAAATAAATTTACTTCCTTTTTTAATGAGCTTTCTTTCTCTATTTAAAATTTCTTTTTTAAAATGCCATGGAAGGACAAAGTAAAAATTTGGCAACATACTTCTTGATTTATTTTCACTTATAATTCTCATTTTTGTTCCTGGTGTAAAATGATTATTTTTTTTAGGATTTCTGTCGGCGATATATTTAATATATTTTTTTGTAATACCAAAATATTGTAATAATACATTTCCTTTGGTGGATGCACCATAGCCATGAATAGTTTTATTTTCTGATATTATTTTATCAAGATAATTTATTGTATTTGATTTTGACTTATTAATTTCGTCAAAAAAATTTAAAAATGTTTTTTTTCTTTTTAGATTCATTTTAATTTCTTTTTTAATTAACTTATTTATGTTTTTCTTTTTTGTTTTATGGATGGATTTTCTTTTGCAAATAAAATACTGAGTACTACCTCCGTTTATATTATTCGTTCTAAGATCAAATACTCTCATATCATTTTTTTTTGCAATATTAATAATAATTTGATTTGAATAATATGTTAAATGTTCCTGACATATTGTATCGAACATTTTTTGATTTATTATTGACATTAAATCAGCGTGCTCTATTAAAAAAATACCATCATCATCTAGTATTTTATTTATATCTTTAAAAAATAAATTTGGATCATCAATATCGTAAAAAACAGATAATGCAGTTATAATTTTAAATTTCTTATCTGGTATTTTTTTTATTATTTTATCTGCAGAAAAAAAGTCTGAAATTTTATAATCAATATTCTTGTAAAATCTTTTATATTTATTAACAAGTGGATCTATTCCAACTTTATATAATTTTTTATTAAAAGAGTTTAATAAAGTACCGTCGTTACTAGCTATATCTAAAATACAATCATTTTTTTTTAACTTAATTTTACTTAATAAACTATCCCGTATATTTTTCATATGGTCAGTCATTGTTTTGTTTATTCCAGTTCGATATCCGTAATCTGGGCCATAAAGATATTTAAGGTTATAATTGTTATTCAGTTGAACCAAAGAACATTTTTCACAAATTACAAGTGTCAATTCTGTTTTCTTTATATTTGTTTTAATGTTTTTTGGAAATTTTCCTGTAAAGCTTAATTTGCCGAGAGAGAATAGTTTAGATAATTTTCTACAATGACAATTTCTACATTTTTTTAATTTCATTAAATCTATTTCTTGAGTAATATATTTTACTCGATGAAAAGTAAAATATTAATTTTTTCAGCTACTTACAATGAATCTAAAAATATAACGCTTTTATTAAATTATATTGAGGAGCTTAATTTAGATTTAGACATTTTGATAGTAGATGATAATTCGCCGGATAGAACTTGGGAAATAGTAAAAAATTATTCAAAAAGTAAAAAAAATATTCACTTGATAATTAGAGAAAAAAAAAGTGGGTTAGATACAGCGCACAAGTTAGCTTATGAGTATAGTTTAAATAATAACTACGATTATTTAATAACAATAGATGCTGACTTAACTCATGATCCTAAAAAAATTCCTGAATTTATTAAAGAACTAAAAAATCATCCCTTTGTGCTTGGTTCTAGATTTGTAGAAGGAGGATCTTTAGACACCAGTGGATGGAGAAGAGCTTTAAGTATATTTGGAAATAGATTTATAAAAATAATTTTTGGGATAAACTCTAATGAATTTACAACAGCATTTAGAGGTTATGATTTAAAAAAACTTGAAAACTTTGATTTAAGAGATGTTAAATCCAAAGGATATAGTTTTTTTATGGAAACTATATATTTGTTAAATAAAAAAAATATTTTAATTAAAGAAATCCCTTTTCATGCAAAATTAAGACATAAGGGAGATTCAAAAATTGAAAGAGTAGAGATATTTAGAACTTTAATAAATGTTTTAAGATTAAAATTTTTTAATAATTAAAACATTTACTATTAACAATATTAAGTTAAAATAAATTTATGGTTGAAAAAATAAAATATAAAAACAAACTTTTAGCAATAATTGTAAGTGGTAATTACAGAAAGAAAAAAGGCATCACTTTCTTTACACCAAATAATGCAACCCAGCAAATTGGTTATATGAAACACAAAAAGGGCCATAAAATTGTTCCACACAAACACAGTAAAAGAATAACTAGAATTTTTCCCACAACAGAGGTTCTATTACTTCTAAAAGGTGTTCTAAGAGTTGACTTTTACAAACAAAATAAAAAATACTTATTTAGTAAAATCTTAAAGGAAAAATGTATTATATTTTTAGTTCATGGGGGGCACGGCTTTAAAGTAATTAAAGATGTTGAAATGATAGAAGTGAAACAAGGACCTTATGATATTGCAAAAGATAAAGTTAAATTTGATCAAATAAGTGAAAAAAAAATCAAAATCAAAAAAAATTAAATTTATCCCTGTAAATGTCCCTAAAATTTTTAGAGAGGATAAAATTTATGTTAAAAATAGTCTAAATACTAATTGGATTTCCTCTGAAGGTCCTTTCGTTAAAAAATTTGAACAAGAATTTTCAAAGTTTAATAAGAGAAAATTTGGTATCGCTGTTTCGAGTGGTACGGCAGCGTTAGAAATATCTTTAAAAGCTCTTAAACTTAAACCTAGAGATGAAATAATTATTCCTGCATTTTCAATTATTTCTACAGCTCTCTGTGTAATTAAGCTGGGTCTTAGACCAGTTTTAGTAGATTGCGATTTATCTACTTGGAACATGATGCCAGAACAAATTATAAAAAAAATTAATAGGAAAACTAAAGGTATTATAATAACACACATTTATGGATTTCCAGTTGATTTAGAAAAAATTATAAAAATTGCTCGAAAAAAAAATATTAAGATTATTGAAGACGCAGCAGAAATGATTGGACAAAAATATAAAAATCGCATGTGTGGAAGCTTTGGCGAAGCAAGTACATTTAGTTTTTATGCAAATAAACACATTACAACTGGCGAAGGTGGTATGATTTTAACTGATAATAAAAAATTTTATGAAAAATGTGTATCTCTAAGAAACTTGTGTTTTGGTTCAGGCAATAACAGGTTTGACCATGATGATATTGGGTGGAACTATAGATTAACAAACGTGCAAGCTGCAATTGGATGTGGTCAACTTAAAAATATTAATTGGATAATAAAAAGAAAGAGGGAAATCGGAAAAAGATATACTGATTTGCTTAAAACAAATAATAGAATTTATATTCAACCAGAAAGAAATAAATTTGCAAAAAATATTTATTGGGTCTTTGGTTTAGTCCTTAAATTAAAAAGTAAAATTAAAAGGGATAATGTCATTAAAAAATTATATGAAAAAAAGATACAAACACGCCCTTTCTTTTATCCAATGCATAAACAAAAAATTTTTAGAAAAATGAATATATTTAATAAAAATGAAAAATATCCGAACGCTGAATATTTATCGAAAAATGGATTTTATCTTCCATCTGGTATTGGAATTAAAAATTATGAAATTGATTATATTTGTAAAACACTTAATAAAATATTAATTTAATATAAAATGAATTATTTTTGTAAAAAAGAACATAGTATATATAAAAATTAAAGCAGTAACTAAATATAATATAACAATTAACTTATTTTTTTTATTTTTTTCTTTAATGATGTCTTCGGGCTCTCTATCAAATATCGAGTCTCTCTTTTTTTCTTTAAAGTCATATGAAAACATCCAAAAATTTTGATCATTATCTAATTCTTTATCAGTTTTGATAGCTTTTAAATGAATAATAATATAATTCGCCAAAATACATAGACAAATCAATATGAAAAGTACTTTGATCATTTTAGTTAATTTTTTTTTGCTCTTCCCTAATTTTTTTTATTAGACTACTACCTCTGTCAAACAGTAAATTAATTTTAACTTTTTTATTTACCCTGACTTCAATTTTTTTAATATTTCTTATTTCGTGATTATCAGCCACTGCTGAGATAGGTCTTTTTTTGCTTTGAAGATTATTAATGGTAATTTTCGATTTATCCGAAATTAACTTGCCTTTCCATCTTCTGGGTCTAAATGGACTTATTGGTGTTAGGGCAATTTTTTTGGAGTCCAAAGTTAGTATGGGTCCATTGACTGAAAGATTGTAAGCTGTACTACCTGCGGGCGTTGAAACTAATACACCATCACTAACTAATTCTTTAATTAAATTTTTTTGATTAATTTTTATTTGTAAATTAGCGGTTTGCTTGCTTTGTCTTAATAAAGAAATTTCATTCACTGCGATCATTTTGAATATTTTTTTCTTTGAGTTTGTTATTTTGACTTCAATAGGATTAATAATAAATTTGTTGGCTTTTACTATTTTTTTATTTAGTTTTGAAATCTTTTGGTTTTTGTTCATTAAAAACCCAATTGTTCCACAATTAATTCCATAAAAAGGTTTTTGAAACTTATAAAATTTTTTAAGGTTTCTTAACATAAATCCATCTCCACCAGCTACAATAATAGTATTACATTTTTTAATGGAATATTTTTTGAAGTTTTTTAATTTCTTCTTCAATAACTGTGACTTTTTATTTTTATCAAATATAAAATGACATTTGTTCATAAATTTATTTATTTAAAAAATAATCCACTTCTTAGATCTTTGTGCAAAGTATCTTTTTTAAAATACCTTTTTAAATTAAATCTAAATAAATGATAAGCTATATAACTAATTCTTTTAATAAATCTGGTAAATAGCGACGATGGTGAAAATTTATTGAGATTGTTGTGTGAAATTTGACTAATCTTTAATGTCCCAAATAGACCTTGTGGCGCATTTGCATAATTATCTGATAGATGTCTTGTCAATGAACCTTTGTCTAACTTGTCATTTTGAAATGGTACGATAGTAGCTAAATACCTGTTCATGCTTAACCCGTTCATATTTTCACCGTGCCATCCGACTGCTGACATTTCTCTAATTAATAAAATATTAGAAATTGAAATCCATCTCCAGTTAAAATTATAGAACTTTGTTTTAATAAAATCATTAAATTCTTTTTTATCATATATCCAAAAAGCACAATATGAATTTGCTAATACTAAATATTTCTTTTTTGATAAATTTAAATATTTTGATGACTGTTCTACTTGATCAGTTGAATACAAGTTTTTATCTTTTTTATTTATTTCAAATCTTAAAAACCCCAAATTATAATTATTCTTAATACAAATATTTTTGTGTTTTAACCAATAATTAAAGTTTTTTTTATCGAATAGAATATCATCCTCACAATATATAAATATATCAAAAATATTTTTTTGAGATTTCATCAAATTTCTACAATACCATGTAAGTTTAAATGGATGATCTTTTTTAAAATTGTAATAAAAATATGTAATTTTTTTATTTTTATTTTTAAATTTTTGATTTGAGTGAACAAAAATTTGAGTTTTATTCGATAATTTAAGTAAACTTTTACAGACTTTTTTAAAGTTTTTTATTTTTTTTTTATTATACGGCTTTTTTAAATATAAAGGAATATGAGCTGATATCTTAAAATTTTTCATATATTATTTTCAAGATCTAACCAATCAGAATACTTCTCTAAATTTTTTTGTATAAAAGATGGCATCTCACTAACCGATAAAGTTTTTAATTTAAACTCTTTAGAGTATTTGTATTCTGTTGATTTAGCTTGATGATCAAAATTTATTACTTTCCTCTTTACCATGTCTTTAACATCATTAAGTGTTTGTTTGTTATCTTTAAACTCTGCGTGATCCTCACTATTTGTTAATTTTATATAAAGATCCTCAGGTGATTTGGCTTGTGAAAAGTGCCAACCTCCATCTGTTATGATTTTAATATTTGTATATTTTGTATCAGAAAAAAGTGTATCAATTCTGTAAATTGGGTAGTTTTTAATTTTAAGGTCTCTTAGCCAACTAAAAGATTTGAGATGCTTTTTTTTACATCCTCTAGTTCCATACCACTCTATTCTATCGCAAAATAAATTAAATTTGTAATAAAAAAGTTTTTGTTTAAAAGCTAAGATTTTATTATTATTTTTTTCTAAATCTATATTTTCAAATCTAGGAATTTCATCGTTATCACTATAAAATACGTAATCGTTTTCATCTGCTTCTTCAATTCCTGAAGTCAGGCTATCTCTTTGGAGGGCAATTCTTTTTATTGAATTTTCTCTAATTTGATTTTTGCCTGATTTGTCTAAATGTTGCTTAGTTTCATCAAACAGATTATTGGGCTCATTCTCAACTACGATATAGTTAATTTTTTTTTTAAAATCTTTAAATTTATTTATATCAAAATTGAGTTTTTTCTTTTCTCCACTATGGGAATATTTGGATTCGGTAATAACAAATTTATCTACGTAAGGATCAAGAATATTAAATCTTAATTCCAACATCATATTTTCATTATAAAATGTCGTACAATCAAAAACTTTCATAAGGTGATACAAATTAAAACATTTACTATTAACAATATTAGGCTATAAATAATAGTCGTATATTCATAAATTTATGCGTGACTATATTAATTTAAAGAATTTGGGCAAAAGTATGAGGACTTTTTATAATAAAAGTCCTTTTCCTTATGCAGTGATAGATAATTTTTTTAAACCCTCTATTGCAAATAAATTAGAAAAAGAATTTCCGAAATATAAAGATAAAAGATTACACGAATACAAAAATTATTGTGAAGTAAAAAAAACTTCAAATAATTGGAATTTTTTTCCACCCCTTACCTACAAAGTTTTTTCTCTTTTAAATTCAAGCCAAACAACAAAATTCTTATCAAAAAAACTTAAAATACCAAAAGTGATACCAGATTATGGGCTTCATGGTGGTGGTTGGCATTTAATGCATCACAAAGGTAAATTAAATCCTCATTTAGATTATTTTATACATCCTAAAGCGAATTTACAGAGAAAATACAATTTAATTGTTTTTCTGTCAAAAGGATGGAAAGAAAATTGGGGTGGTGAAATTTGTTTTTATAAAAAAAACAAAAAAAACATTAAGCTTCCTGGAGATTTAACTACAAAAATTTATCCAAAATTTAATAGAGCTGTCTTTTTTGATGTGTCAAATCATAGTTGGCATGGCGTTCTTCAGCCAAAAAGAAAAGTAATTAGAAATAGTATGGCAGTATATTATTTAATTAATCCTTCAAAAAAAGATTTGTTAAACAGAAAAAAAGTTTTTTATGCTCCAACTAACAAACAAAAAGGAAACAAAAAAATTCTTAAATTTATTAAATTAAGATCTAGCTCAAAACACTTCTCTAAAGTCTATAGAAAAAATAAATAGCTCTTGGTGCCCTCGGACAGACTCGAACTGTCACTCCCATACGGGCAAGGATTTTAAGTCCTTTGTGTCTACCATTTCACCACGAGGGCATGAGTTATTTTCATGAGTATTTATGCTAATATTTATAATTGAACAAGATGAATAAGTAAATTTTTTTTATTTTATCTCCTCAGGTTCTAGTCTAGTTCTAGTTATTCTATTTAATCCTTTAAATAGTTATTATCATTTTAATCATTTCTGATTATTTTCTTTTCACTCTCTGTCAGATTGTAAATTTTCATAACAATTTCGTTAATTTCATCATCAAATTTTTGATCATATTTGTTAATCATCTTATCAACATATTTTTCAATTTTATATTTTTCATCTTTTGTTGGTTTTTTAATTGGGAATTGAGAAACAGTATCTACTTTACACATAAATCCACCATCATCAAACATTGTGCCTATTTGTTTGAAAAACCATCTATGTAACTTACTAGAATAAATACCAACTAAAAATTTAGCATATTCTTTGTCTGCTAAAAAACTTATGGTGTTATCCATTATATAATCCTCTGGAATATAAGAAAATTTCCAAGATCTATTCATGCCCATCCATGCAACTTTTGGTAAATCAAACTCATCTAGATAAGCACAACTTCTTAAATTTGTCCATTTTAAAACCTTATCTGTTCTTTTTTTTAATTTAGTCTCAAATTTTTTGACATGATTAAATGTTTTAGGAAAATCCTTTTCTAAATTAATTGATGAAAATTCTTTGTAACCACCGTGAGAATTTATTAACCAATAATCTTCCCATTCAAATGTATATCTTTTAAATGATGAGCCTCTTAAAATTTTTTTGAAGATTTTATTTTCTTTTTTAGATGATTTAGTAATTATATTTTTTTGTAAAGTATCAACTACAAAAGCATCAATCATACCAGTTTTAATACCACTCCTAAATCTATTTTTATCAAATTTTAATATATTTTTTTCATTATAAATCTTAAAAAAAAGTTGAGTATTTTGTTCATTTGAAAGTATCCAAAATCTTTCCTTTAAGCTTTGAGTATTTATTGGAATAAAAATATTATTCTTCTTAGTTATAAAATCCAAGTATATACTTTTAGAATTAATCTCTAAAAATTTAAAATCATCAAATTTTTCTTTTGTATAAACAATAATAGAAGTATCAACATCAGCAGTTTTAAAAATTTTTACTGACTTAAAATCTATAAAACTGATTATTCTATTATTGTCTTTAAGATAATTTCTAAGTGGTTCGCCATAAATTGCTCTGATCCATTTATTTGAGGTGATAAGGGATACAACTCCTTTCTCATTTATAAGATTTGATGATTTTTCTATAAATAAACAATAAAGATCACCATATCCGTGATAAGATTTAAATAATCTCTGATATTTCTTTTTTAAATTTTTATCTTTAATATCCTGAAGAGGAACATAAGGAGGATTACCAAGTATAATATCAAAACCACCTTTGCTTTTAAAAACTTCTTCAAATATGATCTGAATATCAAATGAGTCTTCTGTTCCTAGAATCTCAATAAATTTATCTTGAATTTTTTTTTTATATATATTTTTTTTCTTAATTTCATGGATATTAAAATATTCGTTTTTAAGTTTAATTAGATCCTTCGAATTAAAATCATCAAATAATGAATTGGCATCAATTTTAAGCAAACTATTTCCCTTAAAAATTTTATAATCTAGATTTGGTAATGGTTGAATATTTTCATAATTATCTTCATCGAGAATTAAAGATAACCAAAGTCTTAGTTTTGCAGTTTCAATTGCTGAATCTTCAATATCAACACCATAAATAGAATTATTTATAAAATGTCTTTTCATATTGTAACTTGTTCTTTTTTTGTTATTAAAAAATTCATTTAATTTTAGTCTTAAAGATACACAAAGATTCATCAATTCAACGGGAAACTCTCCTGATCCAACTGCAGGATCACATATCTTTATATCTTTTAATTTTTCGTCAATATTTTCATAGTTCTTTGACAAGAAAGATTGTAAATTTTTTTCTTCTACGTTGTTAATTATTTTTTCAAATATATCTTTCTTAACATCTTTAAAATTATTAAATAAATAATTTGTTAATGATTCTTCACAAATATACTTTGCAATTTTTCTTGGAGTATAAAAGGTTCCTTTCGATTTTTTGTCTTTTATTTCTAATAAATTTTCAAAAACTTTTCCTAACATTTCTGGATCTATTGCAACTTCTTTTTCCTCTGGATCTTCTTCTTGAATCGTAAAATTATACATTTCAAAATTGTCTAAGATTTCTCCAATTAAACTATTGCTAATGTTGATTTTTGTATCTAACCAATCATAATTTTTGATTGGATCGAACAAACCTCCGTTTAAAAAAGGTATTTTGGTATCTAACTTTGAATAATAATTTTCTGGTAAATCTGTAGAAAATGCAGCAAATAACGGTTCTAGCACATCGTTAAAAAAATTTTCATATTTACAATATTTTTTTTCAAATAGATTTCTGATAAAGTTTTTATCTCCTTTTCCCCATTTTTCAAAAATATTAGTCTTATCCTTTTTTAAACCTAACCAGCCTTTTTTTTGTACAAAATAAAGAAATACTAATTGACCTAAAAATTTTTTTGCAAATTCCTCATTAGAAATTTTATTTTTTTGAAATGTACGGCCTATGTTTTTATCTTTCTTTTTTAATTCTTCAATCTCATCATACATTTTGAGAAAAAGTTTTTTATAAGTAATAAAAAATTCATCAGTAATTTTATCAACATTAAATGCATCTAATAAATCATCAATCTTAATATTTTTCTTTTGTTTATGAAGTAAATGAAATCTTTCTGCTGCTGTAGCGCATGACTCATTTTCTCCTAAAAGGTAAGTATAGCGTTTTGAAGAAGTTTCTATCTCAATTATATTTCCATTCTCGTCAAATTCAGAATATTTTGAGGAAAATGTTAATCTATAATCGCTCCCCTGATTGTCAAAAACAACCAAAACACCATGATTAGAATATTGATCAATAAATTTTGTTACAATATTTCTCAATTCAATTTTATTTTTATAGATATTAAGATTTTTTATTAATCTAAGTTCGAAAAGTGCTACATTTTTTTGATTATCTAATTTTAAATTTCCTATTTGAACAAAATCTAATATCTTATCATTATTAGTTTTTATTGATTTTGGTGATTTAAAATATTCAACATTATTAAAAATCTTTTTTGTAAAAGATTTCCAATTTTCTCTATTATATTTTTGATTAAGAATTTTTCTGATTTCTATCTTTTCCATTTAATTGAAAGATTCTGATATTATAATTTCAGGATTAAGAACCTGATTTTTTGATAAATTTTTTCCCGTAACTTCTGAATTTTTAATTGGATATTTTTTAAGTATCTTTAGTAATCCATCAACAGTCTCATTTATTGATAGTTTTGCCTTTTTTGCTAAATTTTTTTGTCTATTTATTTCTCTTTGTAATTCTATAAATTTTGATAATTTTAAAGCCTCTTTGGCAGACTCTATACTCTCTTTTTCTAGTGTATCTAAAAAATCAACTCTAGAACAGGCATCCAAAAATCCTAAGGCCTGTTTTGTTTGAGGGCCTAATTTAACATCAACTGTTTGACTTTCTATAGCTTTTTCATTTTGTTCTTCATCGAATTTTTTCATAGAAATTTCAACTTGTTTATGGTGTTCATTATGTATCTCTATGGATTTTTCGCTTTTATTTGACTTAAATATTTCTGCAGTTTCTAAAAATGTTTTGGGCTCTATGGTATTTTTTTTATCAACAAAATAAAATCCATTTCTTCTTTCGCTTCTTATAAAGCTAATTGTTCCCTTTTTTAATTTTTTATTTTTTCTTCCAGTTCTCTGTCTTTTGGATTTCGCTTTTAATTTTCTAAAATATATTTCATTTTCTTCTTTAAACTTTCGTAATTCCATTAAATAGGACAGCTTCTTATTTTTTTCCTCCTCTATATTTTTATCAAATATTCCAAAAGATTTAGTTTCTTCAGACTCATGATAAATTTTACTATCCTCACCGAGTGCCTCATGAAAAGATTGTAATTTTAAAAATGCTTTTTGCTCTAAATTTATATCTCCCTCAACATTTGAGGTTGGAAAAAAATTATAAACGTGCACTTTTTTAGCTTTTATACCTATTCTATTAACTCTACCTATTCTTTGTATTAATCGTGTTGAATTCCAGGGAGTATCATAATTAATTACTAGGTTAGATCTGTGCAGATTGATACCTTCAGCTAAAACTTCAGTAGAAATCAAAATGTTATAATTGTTTGTTTGAGCTCCCTCATAATTTTGATCAAATTCACTTTGTAGGACTCTTTTTAATTTAACTCTATTTGATCCATCAATACTTAACACCTTTTTAAAACCATCATTTTTAAGTCTTTTAACCAAATAATCTGTTGTAACTTTTGACTCTGAAAAAACAACAATTTTTTCCTGTAAATTAATATCTTTATTAAAAAATTCGTTCTCCAATTTATCTAAAAATAAATCATACTTTGGATCATCTTTTATATCTTTCCATTGGTCATACAATGGCTGTAAAATTTCATAATCATTCAATAATTTTTCCTTAAAGTTTTTATCGAAATCATCAGGAGTATAAATATCTCCCTGTTCTAAATCTTCCATGATTTGATTTTCAATTTCATCTTCTCTATCTTCTAAAATATAATCAGCAATATCTAAATCTTTGATATTTGAAGAAATAAAAATTTTACCTTTTTCAAATTGCTTAATTTTTGATTTTAATTTTATAACTAGATTTTCCAGAGATTGCTTAAAAGCTTCAAAACTACTATCCAATCTTTTCGCTAATAGTGATTTCATTATATCTGCAAGTGCTGAATAGGCCACATCTGGAATATCATATTTTTTTCTTAAATCTGGTTTTAAATTTTTTATTTCATCATAAATTGCATAGTTGAGATCAGATATAATTAAAAATGTTTTTTCATAAAGATTGTCCAAATTATTATCTAATTTATAAAAAAGTTTATTTGGTTTTCCAACTTCAGGAAATATTACCCCTTGTTCATCTAAATTTTTTTTATATTGATCTATGGATAGTAAGTCAGTTCTTGTTCTTCTTATCATTATTTGACTTATTATTTTTTCTCTGATTTCTCCATAAATTTTTGCTACTGTAGATTTAATAATTTTTTTATCTTTTTCTTTTTTTATTAGTTTGTATTCTTCAATTTTTTTATTAAAGAAATAATCAATATTTGATATTTCTAATGTAGAATTTTTTCCATCTTGAAATAATAATAATTGATTTTTTATATCTTTTGGTGAATTATTTAATGGTGAAGCAGAAATAAGTATTATTTTTTTTTCTAACAGAGTTCCATCTTCAAGTTTTTTTTGTGTTGGTGTCTTACATAATTTTTGTAGTTCATTATATGAAGAGGCCGTATCTGACCTATATTTATGTGCCTCATCTACAATTATTAAATCAAAAGAACTTGGGTCGTATCTGGGTTCATTAAGTTTATGAAAACTCCTATTTGCTAAAAATTCGTAATTTTGTAGCCCAAAATCACTAAGAACTTTTATCCAATCATCTTGGATTGTTCTGGGTGCTATTACTAGTGTCTTGTTTATGTTTCCAAATTTATATAGGTCATGATTGAAAAGTTTTTTTGCAATGATAGTTGCAATTATAGTTTTTCCTGTACCAACTACATCTGATAAAAAAAAACCATTATGTTTTTGTAAAAGCATGAAGCCTTCATTCACAGCATCAGCTTGATAATCTAATTTTTTATATTTTGGTGGAAGATCATTGACTGAACTAGGATCAAAATTAACGCTTTCACCAAAATATTCTATCAAAAGCTTGAAATATAATTCATAAGGCGTAATTGAGTCGTTTAAATATGTTTCCTCTTTAATTTTTTTAATATTATCTTTGACTACTTCGGCTGGCAAAATGTCAATTGCCTCTTTCCATAGTTTTTCAAATTCTTTTGATGAATAATTAACGTCGTCGTAATCTCGGAGCTCAACATTAAATTCATAGTTAGAATCTCGTTTAGCTCCAATACCTGTTGATGTAAGATTTGATGATCCTGAAATGACACTTCCAGAATTATGTTCATTAAATGGTTTTGGTTTAAAAATATAAATTTTGGCGTGAATATTTTTACTAGGATGAGCTGCAATCTCAATTTTTTTAGAACTAATATCTTTGATAAATTCTAGAATTCCTTCCTCTACCTCTTTGTTATAACTGCTGTTTTGAATATCCAATTTAAGATCTTTTAAAAATTCTTCTAAAATTTTCTCACTATCACTTGAAAATTCAAGACCGACCTTATGAAATTTTTTAATAATACTATCAACATTTATACCAACAAGTATCCTCACTTTTGGAACTTTTCTAAGATATTTTCTTATCGAAAAATAACCTGATGCTCTTAAATAACCAACTAATGCATCAAAACTATATACTTTAGTGTTCTTGAATATTCCTTCAAATTTTTTTAATAGAGTATTGTTTCCTTGGTTTGTAAAAAATTTTGAAGACATTAATTATATTTGATTATATATATCTATGTCCTCAAGTTCTAGTCTAGTTCTAGTTTGACGGAATTTATTATTCATATTTTCCAATAAAAATAATTAATAGTTTTTTAAAATACAGAATTTAATGGAATTTAAGATAGTGTGAGACTACCAGAGACTAACTAAATTGTGAATCCTCTGCCTTTTAAGTCCTTTGTGTCTACCATTTCACCACGAGGGCTGAGGCACATATATACATTAATTAATAAATAATGAGAAGGTTTTTAACAACCTTTAAAAGAGGAAGACATATTCTTAATTAAATCAAAATACAAAGTTTTCCCTGGATTTAAAGTAGCTCCTAAAGGATCTATAATTCCAGTCTTAATATTTGTGTCTTTTGCTACTGCTTTGATTATATCAGGGTTAAATTGAGGTTCAGAAAACACACAGCTTACTTTTTCATGTTCAATTACTTCTCTAATCTCAGATAATTGTTCTGCACCAGGTAATACATCTGTATTTACTGTAAAAGCTCCCAAGACATTAACACCAAATCTTTTTTCAAAATATTGGTAGGCGTCATGAAAAACAATTGATTTGAAATCTTTATTTAGCTCAGATTTTACTTGTTTTGTAAGTTTGTCTAAATCTTTGTGTGCTTTTTTTAAATTAGCTTTATATTTAGATGCGTTATCTTGATCGTTTTCGATTAGATGTTCTGCCATTTCACTTAAAATTACTTTTGCGTTCATTGGATCA
>CACMHR010000008.1:0-26944 GCA_902613655.1 uncultured Pelagibacteraceae bacterium | reverse complement strand
AAAAATTAACAATTTTATTCGATCTAGATGGCACACTAGTTAATACAGCTCCTGATCTAATGGCTGCTCACAATCACGTTATGAGAAAATTTGGTTACCAACAAAAAAATCTTAGTGATATCAAACATATTGCTGGTAAAGGTGCGTGGATCATGATGCAAAAATCTTTCAAAGAGGAAATTAAAGATGAAAAATTAAAAAAAGAAATGGTAAGAGAATTTTTAGATTATTATGCTAAAAATATCGATAAGAATAGTACGCCTATAAATGGCATAACTAGTTTTTTGAAATGGGCACAGTCAAAGAAAATCCCTATGGGTGTATGTACAAATAAACAAGAGAGACTTGCGGTTGATTTGTTAAAAAAAATAAAGTTAGATGAATATTTTCATTACATTGCTGGCTGCGATACATTTGATTTTAATAAACCCGATCCTAGACATCTTACAAATGTGATTGAAATAATTGGCGGAGACATAAATAAAGCTGTAATGATCGGTGATAGTGAAGTGGACTCTCAATCAGCAATTAACGCTAAAATTCCTTTTATATTAGTTGAAGATGGATATACAGAAAAGAAAATTGATCAAATTCCACATGATATTGTCGTTAAAAATTTTTTAAATTTTGAAAAAATAATTGAAAAATTTTTATGATAGATTTTCAACTACTATCTGCATTGGTCACTTATTATTTTATTATGTTTGCAACCCCTGGGCCTAATAATGCAATGTTAACAGCTTCTGGATTGAAATTTGGTTTTGTAAAAACTTTGCCACACTTGATAGGGATACCTTTGGGTCATATTTTTCAAATAGGTCTTGTGTGTTTTGGGTTTGGTAATCTTTTTATATTATTTCCAGAATTACAATTTTATATGAAGATATTATGTTTCGTTTATTTAATATACTTGGGCTGGAAAATTATTGGCTCTTTCAGTTTGGTTGAAAAAGATACAGGTGGTCGACCTTTAAAATTTTATGAGGCATCTTTATTTCAGTTTATAAATCCAAAAGCCTGGGCAGTTGCTATTACTGTTGCCTCTGGTTTTTTCCCCACCGAGGAAAACTTTATTATTGCTACAATGTTTTTAGTGATTACTGCTGCGATAGTTTGTTTTCCATCTATATGTATTTGGGCAATTTTTGGTAATAGTCTAAGAATCTTTATAAAAAACACTAAAGCTAAAAAAATAACTGAATATATTTTGGCAATTTTGTTAGTTTTAACTGCTATAGTTGTATTATTAAAATAGTCTTTGATTTTATATTTTTGTTTTAATATAAAAACTTGATGCATTTTACAAAAAAAGATGCCAAAACAAAAAGAAAAGATTTTTTAAATAATCTTAAAGAAAAAAAATTACTTAGATTTCCAGGTGCTTACAATCCTTTGTGTGCAAAATTAATTGCAGAGATAGGCTTTGATGGCGTGTATATATCTGGTGGAGTTATGTCAAATGATCTTGGAATTCCAGATATAGGTTTAACCACTTTAAAACATGTCAGTTATAGAGCAAATCAAATTGCTAAAGTTACTGATTTACCAACAATAGTCGATGCGGATACTGGTTTTTCAGATTGTAGTAAGACAATAGAAACATTTGAAGAAATGGGTCTCTCTGGATGTCATATAGAAGATCAAATTGCAGAAAAAAGATGTGGTCATTTAGATAACAAAGAGCTTATTTCAAAAGATCAAATGGTTAAAAAAATTAAAGAGGCTGTTACTTCAAGAAAAGATCGAAATTTTTTAGTTATAGTGAGAACTGATGCAAATCTAGTAGAAGGACTTAAAAAAACAATTGAGAGAGTAAAGGCTTATGAAGCTGCAGGTGCAGATATAATATTCCCGGAGTCTATGAAAGATGAAAAAGAATTTGAAAGTATAAGAAAAAACTCAAAAGTATTCTTATTAGCTAATATGACAGAATTTGGGAAATCAAAACTATTATCCACAAAAGAATTAAAAGATTTAGGTTATAATATTGTTATATATCCAGTAACAACTCAAAGATTAGCAATGAAAAGTGTGGAGGATGGTCTGAAGTCTATTTTTAAGGATGGACATCAAAATAACATTATAGATAAAATGCAAACTCGAAAAAGATTGTATGAATTGGTAGAGTATGAAAAGTATAATACCCCTGATAAAAAAATTACTGATTTTAAAACAGAGGGACATGAATAAATATGGCTGAAGAAATTAAAAAAGGTTTGATGGGAATAGTTGTTGATGAAACTACTATATCTCAAGTAATGCCCGAAATTAATTCTCTAACTTATAGGGGTTACAAGGTCCAAGATCTTTGTGAAAAATGTAGTTTCGAAGAGGTAGCTTATTTGGTTTTGAATGGCGAACTTCCAAAATCTAAAGAACTTAAAAAGTTTATTAAAGAAGAAAGGAATAATCGGAAATTATCAAAACAAATCTTAAGTGATATTAAAAATATGCCGAGGAAGGCACATCCTATGGATGCCATTAGATCTGCAGTTAGTTTAATGGGTCTTGAAGATAAAGATACAAGGAACAACTCGCCAAAAGCAAATATGAGAAAAGCTATGAGAATTTTCGCTCAAACTCCTACCGCTGTAGCAGCATATTTTAGAGCACGAAAAGGTAAGAAATTTATTCCTCCAAATAAAAAATTATCTTATTCAGAAAATTTTTTTAATATGATGTTTGGCAAGGTTCCTAACAAAGAAATTGTAAAGGCTTTTGATGTATCAATGATACTTTACGCTGAACATAGTTTTAATGTTTCTACTTTTACTGCGAGAACTATCACAAGCAGTCTTTCTGATATGCATGGAGCTATCACTGGTGCAATAGCAAGTTTAAAAGGCCCATTACATGGCGGTGCAAACGAAGCAGTGATGCATATGTTTAAAGAAATTAACAAACCAGAAAAAGCTGAAACATGGATAAATAACGCTTTAGACAAAAAGAAAGTTGTTATGGGTTTTGGACACAGGGTTTACAGAAGTGGAGATTCTAGAGTGCCAACAATGAAAAAATACTTTTTAAAAGTCGCAGAACTAAAAAAAAATACAAAATATCCCAAAATGTATGAGACTCTTGAAAAAATTATGCTTGAAAGAAAAAATATTCACCCAAATGTAGATTATCCTTGTGGTCCCACGTATCATTTAATGGGTATAGATACAGATTTTTTTACACCAGTTTTTGTTATGGCAAGAATAACTGGCTGGTCAGCTCATATAATTGAACAACATGCGGCTAACAAGCTTATAAGACCTTTGTCTAAGTATAAAGGTAGTGAACACAGAGAAGTTTTATCCTTAAATATTAGATAATCTTACGAGAATGCCTCTGCCCAAGAACCTTTTGTAGATGCTTTAGAATATTCTGTAGCTCTACCTTCAAAAAAGTTCATGTGTTCAACAGCATTGAGCATAGTATCTAACCAAGTAAGAGGGTTTTTATCGATTTTGTAAATTGGCTGTAAACCAAGCTGGATTAACCTTCTGTCACCTATCCACCTAATATATTTCTTAACCTGATCAGCAGTTAAACCTTCTATTGGTCCCATTTGAAAAGCTAAATCAATAAATGAATCTTCGTGTGATATAATTGTTTTACAAGCATCATAAAGTTCGTTTTTTAATTTATCATTCCAGATTTCAGGGTTTTCCTTTATAAAAGCTTTAAACAGCCTAATCATAGAGTTGCAATGAAGGGTTTCGTCTCTTACAGACCAAGTAACTATTTGGCCCATTCCTTTCATCTTGTTATGTCTTGGAAAATTCAGAAGAATTGCAAAACTTGCAAAAAGTTGAAGTCCCTCAGTAAAAGCACTAAATACGGCAACTGTTTTTGCAATATCGGCTTTTGAATTAACATTAAAGCCTTGCATATAGTCGTATTTGTCTTTCATTTCTTTATATTTCATAAACGCAGAATATTCTGATTCTGGCATTCCTATTGTATCGAGTAAATGTGAGTAAGCTGCTATATGTACTGTCTCCATTGCTGCGAAGGCTGTCATCATCATTAAAACTTCAGTGGGTTTAAAAACAGTTGTGTAATGTCTTAAGTAGCAGTTGTTAACTTCGACATCAGCTTGCGTAAAAAATCTAAAAATTTGAGTTAAGAGGTTTTTTTCACCTTGTGATAAATTCTTTTGCCAATCTCTCACATCATCGCCAAGCGGCACTTCTTCTGGTAACCAATGTATTCGTTGTTGAGTTAGCCATGCGTCGTAGCACCATGGATATCTAAAAGGTTTGTATACTGGATTTTCTACTAATAACCCACCTTTGAAAACTTCTTTTTCTTTTTTTAAGTTAATTACTGACATGATAGACACTCCTCATATTTATTATCTTCATTACTTGATTCTTTTTTATTTGAATAAACATTCTTTGTCACATCTGTGGATGAACCTGCATTAATATTTTCTGCTCTTTGAATAGATTTGGATCTGCAGTAATAAAGGCTTTTTAGACCTTTTTTCCAAGCCTGAAAATGTAATTGATGAAGGTCTTTTTTATGGACATCAGCAGGTACAAAAACGTTGACTGATTGTGCTTGGGAAATGTGAGGAGTTCTATCTGCACCTAATTCAACAATCCATCTTTGATCTATTTCGAAAGCTGTTTTGAATGTTTCTTTCTCTTCTTTGGTTAAAAACTCAAGGTGAGAAACCGAACCCTGATTTGTTGTTATAGTAGACCAAACTTCATCTGTGTTCTTTCCATGTTTTTCTAAAATTTTTGTTAGATACTTATTTCTAACATTGTATGAACCGGAAAGAGTTTTGTGAGTATAACTATTGGCAGCGATAGGTTCAATCCCAGGTGAAGCTCCACCACAAATAATTGAAATTGAAGCTGTAGGGGCAATTGCAGTTTTATTTGAAAATCTTTCTTTTATTCCAAACTCTTCGGCATCTGGACACGCCCCTCTTTCCTCGGCAAGATCTTTTGACGCTTGGTCAACCTTTTTCTGTATTAATGCAAATATTTTTTTATTCCACACTTTGCTCATTACAGATCCAAAGGGAATTCCTTTTTGTTGAAAATAAGAATGTAATCCCATAACGCCTAAACCAACACTTCTTTCCTTTGCTGCAGCATATTTTGCATTTGCAAAACTATCGGGTGCTTTATTTATAAAATCTGTAAGAACGTTATCTAAAAATCTCATTATATCTTCAATAAAATTTTTATCGTCTTTCCATTCGTCATATTTTTCTATATTTAAAGAAGATAAACAACACACTGCTGTTCTCTCATTTCCTTCTCTGTCTTTTCCAGTAGGCAATGTAATCTCACTACAAAGATTTGATGTTTTAACTGTCAGCCCTGCTAATTTGTGATGCTGCGGTATTTGTCGGTTTACAGTATCGATATAAATTATATAAGGTTCGCCTGTTTCCACTCTTGCAGTTAAAAGTCTTATCCATAAATTTCTTGCAGATAAAGTTGCTTGAACTGATCCGTCTTTTGGACTTTTTAGAGCCCACTGACTATCTGTTTCAACTGCTCTCATAAAAGCATCGGAAACTAAAATACCATGATGCAAGTTCAAAGATCTCCTGTTAGTATCCCCACCTGTAGGTCTTCTCATTTCTATAAATTCTTCTATCTCGGGATGATCAATTGGGAGATAACACGCTGCAGATCCTCTTCTTAGAGAGCCTTGACTAATAGCCAAAGTTAGTGAGTCCATCACTTTGATGAAAGGTATTATCCCTGAAGTTTTGCCAACTTTACCAATCTTTTCTCCGATGGATCTTAGGTTACCCCAATAACTTCCTATTCCTCCACCTCTTGCAGCTAGCCAAACATTTTCGCTCCATAAATCTAAAATGCCATTCAAACTATCTCCCGCTTCGTTTAAAAAACATGAAATAGGCAAACCTCTTTCTGTGCCGCCGTTAGATAGAACTGGTGTGGCAGGCATAAACCATAAATTACTAATGTAATTATAAAGCCTTTGGGCGTGAAGATTGTTGTCAGCATAAGTGCTTGCTACCCGAGCGAACAAGTCTTGGAAAGATTCATTCTGTCCTAAATATCTGTCAGACAAAGTTGCTTTACCAAAATCAGTGAGATTTTCATCTCTTGATCTATCGATTTTGATTATAATCCCTTTATCATTTTGAAAAAGTTCTGTTTCTTGGTTTAACGAGAATAAATCTGGTTTTTTGTTATCAATATCTTTTAAAAGATCGTTATTTTCAATCTTATCTAAATTTGAGACAGCCTTTTCTATTGCCAAAGTTACATTTTTATTCATAATTTCCTTATTTTACCGACTTATTTGAGCAAAACAACTATATGTTGTGTTACAGATTTATTAATACACTAAATAACATACATAGCAAGAGAACATTATATGAACATAAATGTTTTTTCAAGTTTAAAATAATTCTGTTAAATCTATTGTTAATAAATCAATTGAAATAATGAAAATCAAAGAAAGTGGATTTAGAGAATATGATGCTAGATGGCTGTATCCAAAAGATATTGATTTAGAGGGTATCGAGGAACTTGGAAAAGGATTAGGCACACAGGTTATAAATAGAACAAAAAAAAAAAACCCAAAAATAATTGTTGGTCACGATTACAGATCTTACAGTGAGGAGGTTAAATCATATTTTAAAAAAGGCTTGATTTCTACAGGATGTAATATTGAGGATATTGGCCTTTCACTAACTCCAACTGTTTATTACGCACAATTCAAATTAGATTCTGATGCGATAGCTATGATAACAGCTAGCCACAATGAAAATGGTTGGACAGGTGTGAAAATGGGAATCGAAAAAGGGCTAACTCATACACCTAACGAAATGAATGAATTGAAAGAAATTACATTGAAGAAAAAATTTATAACTGGAAATGGGAGTGACAAAATAATTAATGATTTTCAAAAAATATATATTAAAGATTTAATAAATAAAAATAAAATTAAAAAAAAAATAAAGGCTGTAGTGGCATGTGGAAATGGGACAGCTGGAGTATTTGCGCCTGAAATTCTAAAAGGAATTGGTTGTGATGTAATTGAATTAGATTGTAAATTAGACTTTACTTTTCCTAAATATAATCCTAATCCGGAAGATTTAAAAATGTTAGAAGCAATATCTAAATGTGTAAAGGAAAATAGTGCCGATATAGGTTTTGGATTTGATGGTGATGGTGATCGTGTAGGAGTAATAGATGAAAAAGGCGAAGAAATATATTCAGATAAGATTGGTTTGGTAATTGCAAGAAATTTATCCAATACTTACAAAAATTCGAAGTTTATTGTAGATGTAAAGTCTACTGGTTTATATATTGATGACGAAGTTCTTTTAAAGAATAACTGTAAAACAATTTATTGGAAAACTGGTCACTCTCATATTAAAAGAAAGGTCAATAAAGAAAAAGCCTTAGCCGGTTTTGAAAAAAGTGGGCATTTTTTCTTTAATGATCCAATAGGCTTTGGTTATGATGATGGAATAAGTTCTGCAATTCAAGTCTGTAAATTATTAGACAATGAAAATAAAAAAATGAATTCTATAATTAATTCTCTTCCTAAAACATTTCAGTCACCTACTATGGCCCCATTCTGTAAAGATGAAGAAAAATATAAAGTTGTTGAAAATTTAGTGGAAAAGGTGAAAGAAATAAAGAATAAGAAAATTAAAATAGACGATAAATTTATAAAAGAAATTTTAACTGTAAATGGTGTGAGATTTGTTTTAGAAGATAGTTCTTGGGGATTAATTAGAGCCTCCTCAAATAAGCCTTCGTTAGTAGTGGTAGTCGAAAGCACCTCATCAGATAAAAGTACAAAAAGAATATTTAGTTTTATAGACAATTTATTGAAAAAAACTGGCAAAGTTGGTAAATATGACCAAAAAATTTAATAGTTAATAAAGTCGTATAGAAATCTACTAGCAATAAGAATAAGAAATAAACCGAACAATTTTGTAATAATCTCTCTTTTAATTTTGTGAACAGAGTTGGCACCAACCTTGGCCATTATTATTGTTATTGGTATAAAAATAAGAAAAGCAGGTATATTTATAAAACCATAGCTTAAAGGGATGTTTGTTTTGATTATAATTCCAGAAATTAAAAAACCCAAACAACCAAATATAGCTATTAAAAAACCAATAGATGCTGCACTACCTATAGATTTATTAATGGTATAACCAACAAATTTCAAAATTGGGACATTCATTATAGCGCCACCGATACCCATAAGTGAAGAGACAAATCCAACAATTAAGCCAAAAAAAGTTCTTTGAAATAAACTAAATTTTAATTTTATTTTCGTTTTTTCTCTTAAAAAAATCAAGTTAAGTGCAAGTAAATACATAACAATACTAAAAAAAAGAATTAAAGATTTTGTGTGTAAGTATGCTGCGAAAAAACTACCTATAATGACACCAAATACTACAAATATCCCGTAAGATTTTAATACACCAAAATCTACTGCATTATGTTTGTAGTGTGTATAAACTGACATCATAGCTGTAGGAACAATGATCGCAAATGACGTTCCTACTGCAAGATGCATTAAATAAGATTTGTCCACTCCTACAGCACCGAATATATAAAAAAGACACGGAACTGTAATTATTCCTCCTCCGATTCCAAAAAAACCTGCAAAAAAACCTGCTAGAACTGCTGTTAATGTCATAACTAAAAGAAAAAATAAAATTTGATCTGTAGAAAAATTTTCAATCATGAAGTTACTTGGTTAGCTTTTTCATTGTTTTGAACTATCTCCATAATATGGTTTACTTTTTGAAAATCTGAATTTCTGGCCATCATGTTATCACTTAAATATCTTTTCCACTTATTTGCACCATTTTGACCATGGTACAAACCAACAGTGTGTCTCATAATTTGGTTTATCCTGGTTCCTTTCTTTACTTCATCTTTTACATATTCAACTAATTTTTCTGCAATCTCAGATCTTGTTGGAATATTTGCATTATTAAAAAAAGTTTTTTCAATTTCAGCTAAAAAATATGGGTTTTGATAAATTGCCCTTCCTATCATAACTCCATCACAATTGTTCAAATGTTCCTTTATTTGTGAACAATTAACTATTCCACCGTTTATAATAATTTCCAAATTTTTGTTATGTTTTTTTATTTTATATACCATTGGGTAGTTTAACTTTGGAATTTTTAGATTTTCTTTGGGAGTAAGACCTTTTAAAATTGCTTTTCTTGCATGTAAAATAATTGTTTTAGCTCCAGCATTTGAAATTTTACTTACAAATGAGTTTAAATAATCAAAATCTTCTGTTTGATCAAAACCTATCCTAGTTTTTGCGGTAACTGGAATTTTACAAGAGTTAACCATTTTGTTTATACATTCAGCAACCAAGTCAGGCTCTTTAATAAGACATGCTCCAAACTTATTTTTTTGTACTTTCTTGCTCGGACATCCAAGATTTATATTGATTTCATCATACCCCATTTCTTCAGCGATTTTACATACTTCTGATAGCTCGTTTTTGTTTGAACCACCAACTTGAAGAGCAACTGGCTTTTCTGCTTCGCTAAACCCTAATATCTTTTTTCTATTTCCATGTATTGCGGATTTGGTCGCAACCATTTCAGTATATAACATTACGTTTTTACTTAATAATCTAAGAAAATATCTTTCATGTCGATCCGTACAATCCATCATTGGAGCAACACAAACTTTTCTATTGATATTCAATTATTTTTTTTCTTCTACTTCTTCGGTTAGTTTTAGGGGTGAACTTTTATCTTCTGGTATTTTTTTTGCATCTTCTTCTAAATTTGAAGATTGGGCAGAAGGAGATGGTATTTTTCTCATTCTTTTTGAAGGCAATATAGCTACTCCAGACTTAGATACCTCCCCTTTGTATTGTTTCTCAAAATCATCTGAGGAAATTTCTTCAGTGTCTTGCTCCTCTAAATTTTCATCAGGCTCTTTTCTTAATCTTAAAACAGTGCTTTTTTTTAACTCATCGACATCTACTTTTCCCTCGGCTATTTCTCTTAGTGCAACCACTGTTCTTTTATCATTATCTTCCTCAACAAGCATTTCAGAACCTGAATTTAATTGGGAAGTTCTTTCCTTCGCCAACAAAACTAAATCATATTGATTTTCAACTTTTTCGAGACAATCTTCCACTGTTATTCGGGCCATAAGATTAGCAATAAATAGTTAAAAGGATCAGAAAAATCAAGTTTTTTTTGAATAAATAATTGGCTCAATTGAGCTTTTTATTATTAACAGTGCTAATAGTGAAAGACTTATATAAATAACGCTCACCAAAGCTATATACTCAATTGTAAATCCTTGATCAATTAAAAGACCAAATATAGCAGTTCCGAATGCAGTTGAAAAAACCATTAGAGCTGTTGTAAGTGCCTTTATGCTACCCAAATATCTGACACCATAAATCTCTGCCCATGTTGATGATCCTAGGACATTTGCTAAACCATTTGAAATCCCAAGTAGACCAAAGAAAAAATAAGCTGAATAAGAAAAATCAAAAAAGTATAATATTAACATCCCAATTAATAATGGAACATTCATAAAAGGTATTAATTTTCTACTTGAAAATTTATCAACTAGAAAACCAGAGGATACTAATGTCAAAATTGATGTTGCTGAATAAACCATAAAAGATTTAGGAATAATATAAATATCCCAAAGTTTGGAGTCTGCTATAAAAGATTGATAAATAAAGATACCTGTAGCAATCCATGGCATAGCCAACATATTTAATGATATTATATAAAATTTAAAATCCCTTAAAACTTCTGATCTTTTCCAACTTTTAATATTCTTAAACCTTTTTTTACTTTCATCCAAATTGGAAGTCTCTCTTGAGTCTATTGTAATAGTTTTTATTGTATAAAAAATTACTAAAGGCAAAGTAATTAATATAATAATTGATATGAACTGCCATATAGTTCTCCATGAAAAAATGGAAAGTAAAAATATAATTAAAACTGGTAGAATAAATTCTGCTGAGGATAGCCCAAACCATATACCACTTAGAGCGCGCCCCCTTCTTTTATTAAAATACCTTGATATGGTAGTTGATGAAGTATGTGACATTAATCCTTGTCCTGAAAATCTCATAAGAAAAATAGCTATTACTAAAAAATAAATACTATTGATTAAAGAAAATAAAAATGATGATGAAAAAAGAATAATTATAACAATTAATGAATAATTAAATAATTTGAATTCATCAATTTTTTTTCCAAACCATATTAAAAAAACACTCGAGCAAATTGTTGCTACAGCATAAATTGTGCCAAATTGTCCGTGTGTAATATCAAGTTCTTCTCTAATACTAGGATTAAATAAACCAAGAAAAAAACTCTGTCCAAAGCTTGAAAAAAATGTAAATATAAAACCAAATATTAAAACTTTTTTATTAATACTAAGGTTTATCATATGTCTAAAGTATCTTTCATTGGTTTGGGTGTAATGGGATATCCCATGGCTGGACATATATCAAAAGCTGGTCATGATGTAACTGTTTTTAATAGAACCACATCTAAAGCTGAGAAATGGACTAAAGAATACGGTGGCAAATTTGCCAAATCACCAATGGAAGCAGTAAAGGACTCTGATTTCATATTTTCTTGTGTTGGTAACGATAATGATCTTAGAGAGGTAACCATTGGAGAAAATGGTTTATTCAAATCCGCAAAAAAAAATTGTGTTTATGTTGATAACACTACCGCTTCAGCAGAAATTGCACGGGAGCTTTATAAAAAGGCAAAAGAATCTGGTTTCCAATTTTTAGATGCACCTGTTTCAGGTGGGCAAGCTGGAGCTGAAAATGGAGCTCTAACTGTGATGATTGGTGGAGATGAGGATACTTTTAAAAAAGCTTCACCAGTAATTGACAGCTATAGTAAGAAAATGAAGTTATTGGGCCCTGCAGGTAATGGTCAATTAGCAAAGATGGTAAATCAAATTTGTATAGCTGGTGTTGTTCAAGGATTATCTGAAGCCATTAATTTTGGACTTAATGCGAAATTAAAAATGGAAGATGTAATCGAGACAATTTCAAAAGGTGCTGCACAATCTTGGCAAATGGAAAATAGATATAAAACAATGATTGATGATAAATTTGATTATGGTTTTGCAGTTGATTGGATGAGAAAAGATTTAAAAATCGCAATGGATGAAGCAAAAAGAAACAATTCACCACTTCCTATAACTAAGTTAATAGATGAGTATTATGGTGAAGTTCAAAAAATGGGTGGAAATAGATGGGACACCTCAAGTTTAATTAAAAGATTTAGAAAATAAACTGTGTCAGAAGAAGTAAGCTACTACGAAGATTTTACAGAAATACAAAAAAAAGTTTGGGATCTTTTAACTGATGCTGTGAAAAATCGTAATTCAGAATTTAGAACCCCGGTTTTTATTTGTGGATATGGTAAAGATTTAGATGGCAGAGTTGTAGTTTTGAGGAAAGCTGACTCTGACAAAAATTTTATTCAATTTCATAGCGATATTAGATCTTCTAAAATAAATAAAATTAAAAAAAATCCATCCTGCTCTATTTTGTTTTATGGTAAAGAAGAAAAAATTCAATTACGACTTAAAATTAATTGTGAAATTAATTATAAAAATCAGATCACAAAAGAATCCTGGGAAAAAACAGGTCATGTAAGTAGAAAATGTTATCTAGTGACAGATAGTCCAGGAACTATATCTCAAAAACCTACTTCTGGTTTAAATGGGAAATTTAATGATTATGATTTTACTAAAGAAGAAAGTGAGCAAGGCTATAAAAACTTTTGCGTTATCAAATGTAAAATTCAAAGTATTGAGTGGCTTTATTTAGCTGCCAAAGGTCATCGAAGGGCTTTGTTAAAACTGGGTAAAACTAATGAATTTAAGTGGCTTATTCCCTAAAATTATTTTTTATACTTTTTATAGTTACTAACATAATGTTCTGCGTTCTCTTTAATATGTTTTATTTCTTCATCAGTAACTTTTCTAATAACTCTTCCTGGGCTACCAACAACTAAAGATCTTTCTGGTATAACTTTGTTTTCAGTAATTAAAGTATTTGCTCCAATAATTGAGTGCTTTCCAATTTTTGCTTTATTTAAAATAGTACTACCAATTCCAATCAAACAATCATCTTCAATTATACACCCATGTAACATAACTAAATGTCCAACTGTTACATTCTTACCGATAGTTGCGGGACAGCCAGGGTCGGTGTGAACAACGCTTCCGTCTTGAATATTGGAACCTTCCCCAATAGTTATGGGTTCTACATCTCCTCTTAGAGTTGCATTAAACCAAATATTTGCATCTTTTTTAAGAGTTACGTTGCCTATTAAAACTGAATTTGGTGCAAACCAACTATCTTTGTCTAACTTTGGACTAATATTGTTGAAATCATAAATCATTATTATAATTATAATATATTATGGTTTTAACAAAAACTCCAATTTGTAATTTTGGTGAAAAACCCCATTCCTTTGAATTAAAAGATGTTAGTGAAAAAACTTATAATTTTAAGGATTTGGTTGGAGAAAAAGGAACATTGATCATGTTTATCTGTAATCACTGTCCCTACGTAAAAGCAGTTATTAAAGATATCGTTTTTGATGCCGATAAACTGAAAAATTTAAATATAAATACTGTTGCTGTAATGTCTAATGATACTAAAAATTACCCGGATGACTCTTTTGAAAACATGATTAAATTCTCAAAAATAAATAAATTTAATTTTCCTTACTTGCTTGATGAGACTCAAGAAATAGCAAAAAAATATGGGGCTGTTTGTACTCCAGATTTTTTTGGATACAATGGCAATCTCGAACTACAATACAGGGGTCGAATTAGAGAGCTTAAAGATTTAAAGCCTGTTTCAACAGGCGAAAGCGACTTATTTAACGCAATGAAGATGATTGCAGAAACAGGTAAAGGTCCTCAAAATCAAATTCCAAGTATGGGCTGTAATATCAAATGGTTTAAATAATGTTTGTAATATCAACAAGAAGTTTTCCGCCTGAAACAGGTGGAATGCAAAACTTAATGGGCGGTCTAGCTAATGCTCTTTTAAATCATGGTCCAGTTAAAGTTTTTGCAGATAAATTTGAAGGATCTGATGTGTATGATCAATCTTTAAAATTAGAAATTGAAAGATTTGGAGGTATAAAGTTACTAAGGAAATATAGAAAAGCAAATAGGCTTAATGATTTTATAAAATCAAATCAAAATATAAGGTCTATTTTTTTTGATCATTGGAAAAGTATAGAAAAAATTAACGATAAAGTTATTGAGAAAGTACCAACATTTTGTTTGATACATTCAAAAGAAATTAATCACCCTTTAGGTTCCTCGTTAAATAAAAGGGTAATAAATTCTTTTAAAAAAACAAAATTTATAATTGCCAATTCAAATTTTACCAAAAAATTAGGAATTGAAATTGGGCTTCCAAAAGAAAAAATATATGTGATACATCCTGGATGCGAAGAACCTATTAAAATTGAAAAAGAATATGAATTAAAGGCTGATAAAATTTATCAAGACTCTTTTCCTAAAATTATTACTGTTGCAAGACTTGATAGAAGGAAAAATCACCAAAATATTCTTATGTGTATAAGAAATTTAAAGGAAATATTTCCAAAAATGAAATATGTTAGTGTTGGGGATGGTGAAGAGAGAAATAATTTAATCAAGCTTGTGAAGGAGTTGAAAATAGATAATGAGGTTACGTTACTGTCTACAATAGATGGTAAACTTAAAAATGCTTTATTAAAAAAATCTAATTTATTTTTAATGCCTTCAATATTACATAAAAAATCGGTTGAGGGTTTTGGAATATCATTTATTGAAGCTGCTTGTTATGGAGTTGGTTCTATTGGAGGTAAAATAGGCGGTGCCAGCGATGCAATCAAAGAGGATACTACAGGACTAATATGTGATGGCGATAACATCGAGTCAATTTATGAAAATGTAATTAAATTTTTTAAAAATAATGACTATAAAAAATATGGAAATAATGCACAAAAGTTTTCACAGAACTTTTATTGGAAGATAATAATTAAAAAATATTTAAAATTAATTTAAATTTTCTTTTATTTTTTCGTACACATCAGCCACATTAAGGTTTTTTAGGTCATCTGCTCTTAAAGATTTAAAATTTTGACTTTCCATGCTCACTTTTTCTGGTGTTGTATGACTTCCAAACAAAACAACCCCTCTTTTATTTAAGTGGGCACATATGTGTGCTGGTCCTGTATCATTTGATACGATGTAACTAGAATTATTTATTAAACTAATTAATTCATTAATATTAAGAGGTAATCCTTTATTTAAAATAACATTTACATCAAACCTTTTAGCTTCATCAATCTCGTTAGGACCTGGCGCTATGGCTATATTAAATTCTTTACTGAAGTCTCGTTTTAAAAGACTGATCAAATCTTTATAGTATGGCCATTTTTTTTTATGTAATTTTGGAGAACAAAAAGGAAAAATTAAAATATATTTTCCCTCAAAATTTTGATTAACAATACTTTTTATATTTTTTAAAGCCCAAGTAAGATCTGGTTTTTTTGTAAATTTTCTATCTGAAATTCCTGATCTCTCAAGCTGTTGTTCCATTCTAGTTAAAACAGGCAAATTTTTTTGGGAAATTGATTCTTCCTTTGATAAAAATGAATTACTATCTGACCAAAAAACATCATTTTTAAAAATAAATTTTCTATAAAAATTTGTTCTAGATGAATTTTGTAAATCGAATACTTTTGAAAAAGAAAATCTATTAAGCATTTTTTTTAATCTGAATAAGTAAAAAAGATTCCATCTAGGTAGTCTTTTGTCAATTAATACTCCATCAATATATGGGCACGAATACATAAACTTAGAGTAATGTGGAGTCGTGAGTAATAAAACTTTATCTTCGGGGAATTTATTTTTAATATCTTTAATAGCGCCGTTTGCTTGAATCAAATCTCCTAACGATCCATGTTTTATTATAAGAATATTTGACATAGGTTATAATTAACAAATAGAATTAAAAAACATCTTTCAAGCTAAAGTGCAATTGTGACTATTTGTTGGAAGAGGAGATAAAATTCCATCTACAATCAAAACTTGGAATGAAAATTTCAGATAAATTTGTATTACCAAAGCTGGTTTCTAAAACTTTTGTCCAATTTTTAACTTGCTTTGGTTTTTTGTCCTGACATCCGACTTGAGCGGTTAAAGCTCCACCTTTTTTTAAAATTCTTTTTAAACCTTTCATATTACGCTTTGCTAAATCTATGCAATATTGATCATCATTAAGATCTACAAATATATGATCATATTTAGAGTCCTCAATAGATTTGATACTTTTAAATGCATCACCCCAATATGATTTTACTTTATTACTTTTTTTAATTCTTGATGTGATTTTAGGCAAATGCTTATAACTAAGTTCAACAACTTGTGGATCGAGTTCAAACCAATCAACAAAATTAAAATTATTTTGTAAACATTCTCTAACTACCCCACCGTCACCACCACCTATTACTGCTGCAATACCTTTTTTTTTACAAATACTGGTTCCAGATTTAACAAAAGTAGAACTGTAAAGTTTTTCATCTTTTTCTGAAACTTGAAGCTCATCATCTATAAACAATGCATTCCCAAATTCTTCTATATTTAAAATTTCCAATTTTTGACCAACTTTTGAAACTAGTTTTTCCAAAATATCATTTACAACATAATATTTTTTTTGTCCTGGTGTGCTATAGATATCATCCTTTAAAGCAACACTACTTCTATCAAAATTATTAACAATTATTCTCTTATGATCTATTTCTTTTTTTAAAATATTTAAAGCTACTCGTGGTGAAATTTTACCACATGTAAAAAAGTCGAAACTTACAACTCCTCTCTCTGGAAAAGTATGAAAACTCATATGACTTTCTGCTAATAAAGCTACAGATGTGAAGCCTTGTGGTTCAAATTTGTGACTAGAAATTTTTAGTAATTCAACCTTTGCTTTTTTTGAAATTTTATAAAAAATCTTTTCGTAGAAATCGGGTGGATAATCTTTTTTTACCCCAAGAAAGTCTAATGTAATATGCTCACCAACTTTTATCATTATAAAATTAATCCTTTTTATAATTTTTCATCTTATCCAAAACAATTTTCATTTCTCTTTTTGAAAGCAGTTTGGGTATTCCAATTCTTATTGCATTTATATATTGATGGCAAATATTTTCGACCTCTTGAGCAAGCTCGAAAGCATTATCTAAATTTTTTCCATAAGTTATTTGACCGTGATTAGACATTAGACATGCTGATCTATTTTTAAGTGCTGATAAAATATTCTTTGATAAATTTCTTGTTCCAAAAGTAGCGTATTTAGCGCATTTTATGTCTTCTCCTCCGGCTACACCGACCATGTAATGAAAGGCAGGAATGTTTTTTTTATGTGTAGAAACAGCCGTAGCACACGTAGAATGCGCATGCACTATAGCTTTAGCGTCAACTTTATTAACATAAATATCTTGGTGAAATCGCCATTCTGAAGACGGTTTTTTCTTTTTTTTGTCGAATCGACCTTTTAAGGAAACAAAAACAATATCTCTAGGTTTTAATACAGAATATTTAACTCCAGAAGGAGTAATATAAAAACCATTAATATTCCCTTCTTTTGCTCTTACGGAAATATTTCCTGATCTTAATGCAGACAAATTTGTTGTGTTCAATTTTTTTGCATATTTAATGACTTGTACTCTAAGTTTTTTCATTTAAATAAACCTTTTAAACCTTCTGAGGATGCTTCGCAGATACCTTTTTCCGTTATCAATCCCGTGACATATTTAGCAGGAGTAATATCAAATGCTAAATTCATAGCTTTACTTTTTTTCGGGTAAATCAAAACTTTTGTTAATTTATTATTTTCATCTAAACCCTCTACATGGGATAATTCTTCTGAATTTCTCTCTTCTATAGGAATGTCCTTAAAATTTTTCAAATTCCAGTCAATTGTTGAACTTGGAAGAGCAACATAAAAAGGGATTTTGTTATCATTAGCAGCTAAAGCTTTCAGATAAGTTCCAACCTTATTAGCTACGTCTCCAGAAGCAAGAGTTCTGTCTGTTCCTGTAATGCATATATCTACCTCTCCCCTTTGCATTAAAATACCTCCAGTATTATCAGCAATTATAGTATTCGGTATGCCTTCCTCATTTAGTTCATATGATGTTAAATTTGCTCCTTGGTTCCTAGGTCTGGTTTCATCTACCCAAACATGTAATTTAATACCTTTTTTGTGAGCGTGATAGATAGGGGAAGTTGCTGTACCCCAATCAATGGTTGCAAGCCATCCTGCATTGCAGTGGGTTAAAATGTTTATTGTATCTTTTTTCTTTTTATAAATTTCTTCAATTATTTTTAAACCGTTTAACCCAATATTTTTACAAAAACCTATATCTTCTTCACAAATAGCATTTGCTTCTTTGATTGCTATTTTTAAAATTTCATTTCTATTCACTCCTGTTAATTTTTTCATCATTCTATCTAATGCCCATTTCAAATTTATAGCAGTTGGTCTTGATTTAATTAATTCTTCAACTGCTTTATTCAGAAATGACTGATCGTTATTTTCAATTATAGATAATACCAATCCGTATGCAGCAGTAGCTCCTATTAATGGTGCACCCCTGACTTCCATGGTCTTAATTGCATTAATTGAGTCTTTTGTGGTTTTTAAATCCTTGATTACAAATTGATGAGGAAGTTTTGTTTGGTCTATTATTTTAACAACATTATTCTCAAACCAAATTGTTCTAAATTCTTTTCCGTTGATATGCATTATTTTTTTAAAACTCTTCCAGCAACATACTCTAATTTTTTTATTGTTTTTTCGGTTCTTAGCTTTGGATCAGTAATAATAGCTGTATCTAAACAATTGTTTGCCGGATCTTTTTCAGCTGAAAAATTTTTAAAAGTCTTAATGACTTCTTTAACCATATTTTGAGCGTTAGAAGCATTTTTTTGTAAAGTTTTAATTACCATGGCAACATCTACTTCTTCATGTTCTGGGTGCCAACAGTCATAATCGGTAACCATTGCAACTGTACAATATCTAATTTCAGCTTCTCTTGCTAACTTAGCCTCTGGCATATTTGTCATGCCAATTACATCTGCTTTCCATGATCTGTACAAATTTGACTCGGCTAAGGTAGAAAATTGCGGTCCTTCCATAACAACGTATGTCCCCCCTACTTGATAATTTATGTTCAATTTTTTTAAGGCAGACTCACAACATTCACCTAATTTTTTACTTGTGGGCTTTGCCATTGAAACATGCGCAACTATTTCTTCGTCAAAAAATGTTTTTTTTCTAGAAAAAGTTCTATCAATAAATTGATCAACTATTACAAAAGTACCTGGGCTGAGATTTTCTTTCAAGGAACCAACTGCTGAAACAGAAATAATATCCGTAATACCTTGTTGCTTTAAAGCGTCAATATTGGCTCTAAAGTTTATATTTGTTGGGCTTATCTTGTGTCCTCTTGAATGTCTTGGTATAAAACATATTTTCTCATTGTTAAATTCAGCCTCCATTATCTCATCTGAGGGTTGTCCCCATAAGGTTGTAACTTTTTTCCACTTTGTTTTTTTCAAAACCCTCCATTTTATAAAGTCCACTTCCTCCAATTATCCCGAGCTTTCTATTTTTCATGATTTAATTATTAATCTTTTTTTGTTAGATAATGAAGTAAAATATGGATTTAAAAAAATACATTAGATCAATACCCGATTATCCAAAAAAAGGTATTTTATTTAGGGATATAACAACTTTAATAAAAAACCCTGAGGCTTTTAATTTTAGTGTTGATAAAATCATAGAAATATCAAAAAAAATAAAATTTGATAAAGTTGCAGCTATAGAATCAAGAGGTTTTATTTTTGCTGCTGTTGTCTCTTATAGGTTGAAAAAAACCTCTTATAATGATGAGAAAAAAAAATAAACTACCTGCTGAGAGACACTCTGTAGATTTTGAATTAGAATATGGAAGAGCAACAATAGAGGTACATAAAGATTCTATTGGTAAGGATGATAGTGTTTTAATTATCGACGATTTAATTGCAACTGGTGGTACAGCTGAAGCTGGGGCAAAGTTAGTTGAGATTTCACATGGAAAAGTTGCTGGCTTTATTTTTATAATAAATTTATTTGACCTGGGTGGTAACCAAAAGTTGAAAGATAATTCTTATTTTACTGAAAGCTTAATAGATTTCCCTGGTCACTAATTAAATTTCTTTTTTTATCCAGGTTGATGGTGTTAGTTCGTTTTGAATTTCAACATTTATATAATAATCAAAAGGTTTTACGCCTCTTTTTTTAATATAATCAAATGTTTTTGTTATACCCGTTTTAAGATCAACGGTTGTCTTATAATTTAGCAGTTTTCTTGCTTTTTCAGCGGAACAGGTAGCATGTTTAACCTCTTGCGGTCTATCAGGTTTATAAATTGGTTTTAAATTGCTTCCTGATATATTTGAACAAATTTCAGCAACTTTGTTTATTGTCACAAACTCCTCATCAGGTCCGATATTTATTATTTGTTTATTTAAATTTGCTTGATCTCTCATTGGTATAAGACAACTTAAACAATCGTCTATATAGGAAAAGCATCGTTTTTGTTCTCCATCTCCGTAAATAATTGGAGCTTTATTTTGCAACATTCTGTTTAGCATAATTGATACAACATTTCTAAAAGGGTCGTCATACTTCTGCTTTGGTCCTATTATATTGTGTGGAACAGCAATTACCCACTCTATCTTATTCAGCTCGCATAAATTTACTAAAGTTTGCTCTGCGGCAACCTTTGAAATCGCATACGGATCTGCTGGGCTTGCTTTCATATCTTCTTTGAAAGGATATTTTTGTGAACCATACCTGGCCATAGATGAACAAAAAATAATTCTTTTAACTTTATTTGATATAGCGGCAGAGAATACCGAAACAGAAGCTAAATAATTATTTTTACCTATTTCATACGGAGAAAAAACTGACAAGCCTTCGTGTGCTGTTGCCGCACAATGATATACTATATCAGCACCTTTCATAAGTTCTTTTACTTTAACAAGATCGCAACAATCAATTTTGTGAAATTTTATATTTTTTGGAACATTATCTGCATAACCTCCCAACATATTGTCGACACCAACTACTTCGTCGCCCATTTCTGATAATTTTTCTGCTAAGTGAGATCCTAAAAAGCCTGCAGCACCGGTGATAAATACTTTATTTTTTTTCATTGGTATTAATTTTTATATTTAAAAATGACTCAAATCAATAAATAATCAAACTTTAGGTCTGTACCATGATTTTTTTCCAGCTATTGAGTTGGCTAGACCTGAAAATCTTTGGTAATAAATTTCTTTTTTTCTCTTTATTCATAATCAAAAGAAAAAAGAAATATTTAAAAATTGATGATATAAGTTTTGGAAATACTTTAATTAGCGAATTTATAAAACCTTTATATTTTTTATTAAAATAAAAAGTGGACCACATCCAGTGCCAATTTCTAGACAGTTCCATTTGATGATTGATTTTATTTTCATGGGACTTGCCTCCTTCATGAAAAATTATTATTGGAGCACAATAATAAATTTTTTTTTCACTTTTTAAAATTCTCATTGCTAAGTCTGTTTCCTCTAAAAAAAAGAAAATATTTTCATCAAAAAAACCGATATTCTGGAATTTTTGAAGATTGAGAAATAAAGCGTGACCTCTTACAGTTTTAATTGCTCTTTGATCCAACTCAATACAATGGTCCCCCATTTTATTTTTTGAGGCCAAATCATAGTTTTTAAATTTCTTTTTATCCTCAAGAGTACTAGGCTGTATCATTGCAAAGTCAGAGTTTTCTTCTGCCAATTTAAAAAAATTAGTTATCGAATCAGGAAAAAGTTCTGCATCGGGATTAAGTATTAAAGCATATTTGGTTTTAACTTCTTTTAATCCTATATTGTTTCCTTTTCCATAACCGATATTTTCCCCAGAAAGAATACATTTAACATTTTCAAATTCCTTTTCTATTTGTGTTTTATAATCTTTATCACTTGAATTTTCGACATTAATGACCTTGAATTGCTTATCAATAGAATTTAAGCATTTTCTGATTTTGTTTTCACTTTTAAAAGATGTAATTACTATAGTTATATCTTTAATTGACATTATTTAAACATAATTGATTTTATACTCTAATTATTTTAATACTTTAACTTAATTGATCATATCTTATTTGTAAAATTAATATGAAAAAAATAATCGTAACTGGTGGTTCAGGTTTTATAGGAAGTAATTTAATAAGCCTATTATTAAAAAAAAAATACTTTGTGATTAATGTTGATAAGTTAAGTTATTCCGCAAATTCATATAATGTAAAAAGCTTTAAAAAAAATAGAAATTATTTATTTTATAAAACTGATATTAATAAAACATCTAAAATTCTTCAAATATTAAACAAACATAAACCAATTGGAATTTTCAATTTGGCAGCAGAAACACATGTGGATAGATCTATTGACAAAGCGCATCACTTCATCAGGTCAAATATTGTAGGTGTTTACAGTTTGTTAGAAGCAATAAGGAAGTTTGAAAATAATAAAGTAAAAAAAATTAAACTTTTACAGATTTCCACTGATGAAGTTTATGGTGATATACCAAATAACAAAAAAGCAGATGAAAATCATAATTACAATCCCAGCTCTCCATATTCAGCCTCAAAAGCTGCAGCTGATCAATTTATAAAATCCTATAGTAGAACTTACGGATTAAAAATAATTATTGCACATCCTTGTAATAATTACGGACCAAATCAACATCCAGAAAAATTTATACCAAAAATGATATTTAATATTCTTAATAATAAACCTTTGCCAGTTTATGGTGATGGTAAAAATGTAAGAGAATGGATTTATGTAAAAGATAATTGTGAGGCACTTTTAAAAATATTTTTAAAGGGAAAAAATAATCAAAATTACAATATAGGAACAGGAATAAGATTAAAAAATACAGAAATAGCAAAAAAACTTTTAGATATTGCAAAAAAGAGAGTCACAGACAAACCTAATAAAACTAAAATAGTTTTTGTTAAAGATAGACCCGGTCATGATGAAAGATATGCACTAAATTCAAAACTTATTAAAAAAGAGATTAAATGGAAACATAAAATATCTATATCTAATGGGTTATTAAAAACCTTGGCGTGGTATTCAAAAAATTACAATTATTTTAAGCAGATTTCTAAAAAGAACATAACTAAAAGATTGGGTTTAAAACTATGAAGAAAAAAATCGTAGTTACGGGTGGATCAGGAAGATTTGCAAGTGAGTTAAAAAAAATTAAAACAGATTATAAGGTTATTTATCCCTCAAAAAAACATTTAGATATAACAAGTTATAAAAAGATTAAAAATTATTTAAAAAAAAATAAAACAGATTATGTTATTCACTTGGCTGGCATGTCTAGACCAATGAAATCTCACGAAAAGAATTTGGCTAAAAGCATCAATTTAAACATAATTGGAACCTCTAATTTGGTAAGAGCATGCTCGGAATTAAATATAAAAATTATTTATTTTTCTACAAGTTATGTTTACCCTGGAAAAAAAGGTAATTACAATGAATTAGACCCATTATTACCATGGAATAATTATGCTTGGTCAAAATTAGGTGGAGAATGTGCGGTTCAAATGTATAAAAATTCTTTGATTTTAAGAGCTTGTATGACTGAAAAACCTTTTGTTCACAAAAAAGCCTTCAGTAATATTAAATTAAATTTTATTTTCCATGAAGAAATAGCAAAAATATTATTTAAAATTATTAATAAAAAAGGAATTTTGAATATAGGTGGTAAGGCTAGGACGGTTTATAATTTTGCTAAAAAATACAATCCCAATGTTAAAAAAGCCTTATCTAAAGGAGAATTTCCACCAAAACCATTTATGAATTTATCAAAACTTAATAAGATAAAAAAACATGAAGTTGCTAAAAACAAAATTTGAGGGTTTAAAAATTATTAAATTTGCAAAAAATACTGATACTAGAGGATATTTGGCAGAAACTTATAATAAAAAATAGTTGGAGGAAAAGATTTGATTTTTGACTACAAAGTAATCTCTAAAAAAAATATTTTTAGAGGGTTTCATTTTCAATATAAGTATCAACAAGTTAAATTAATTAGCGTGTTAAAAGGTAAAATACTTGATTATGTTATTGATCTTAGAAAGAATTCTAAAACTTTTGGAAAAACATACAAAATAATTTTATCTGAAAAGAATAATCTATCACTCTATGTACCTACTGGTTTTGCGCACTCTTATCTGACACTTGATAAAGAAAATATAGTTTATTATAAATTGTCAAATTATTATGCTCCAAAATTTGAAAGTGGTATATTTTGGAATGACAAAAAATTAAAAATTACATTACCTATAAAAAATCCAAAAGTTTCAAAAAAAGATAAAAACCTACCGTCTTTTAATAATTTTCTTAAAAAGTTTAGGTATCTCTAGTTAATATCCTTTCTTATATCGTAATAAGAAATGTTCATAGTTTTATACTTTGCACTTTTTGTAAACCAATAAGAAGTAAAACGTTCTGCCAAGAAAGCATAAATTCTTGTGAGATCATATCCGTGCAAATTTTTTTCAGAGAAATAAATTTCACATTTTTCTAACCATGCAAAAAGGGTTTTGTAATATGTGTTAAGCATATCTTTTGATCTACAAATATACATATTGAAAGGATGAAAGTATACTTTGCTATTAACATAATTGCGGAAGTCCGTTTTATTTTCATCATCTAAAAACTCAATAGCTTTTTCTAAATTGTTTTTCCCATGCATTATGTCAAAATGAAATTTAATGGTTCTTTCATTAGGGTTAAACAAGCGGCTAGGTTTTTCCAAAATTGTTCTAAAGCCTTTTTTAAGAAACTTCATAATTTTTCTTTGATTTACATAAAATGGCTCGCCTAATATTACTTCATATTTTTCAAGGTCTTCAGGAACACTTTTTAAAACAAGTGAAGATAGATTTCTAATATTTATGTCTAAGTCCTTGTGATTTTTATTAGTCCAAAACTTTCTATAATGACAAAATCCGATCCATCTACTTTCACAAGTTTTGAGATAATTTTTCCAAAACCAGTAATGAAAAGTCAGCTCAGCATAATTTTTATTTTTTTTTGAAATATTTTCTTTTGAGTTATCTCTTAACCAACCATCTTGAAAATTTTTCTCCCCAACTGCTGCTGGTATATATCCCAACTCCTTAATAAATTCGTAGTGTCTTGGTTCTAAGGATGTACAAAACATTTTCAAGTTTTTCATAAAATTTAATTTATATTCCTTTTAAGCTCACTTATAGAAACATTTATGTGTCCGAATTGATTTGCATGGTCTATCCCTATCAAATCAAATTTAAGTGCTTTATAAGAAAGTTTGTTAGATATTGCTAAATTTTCAATTTCTTTTCCAGGATGAGTTTTAACTTTTAATTCTATTATTTTTGTGTTTGGTCTTGAAAATACAGCGTTGGCAAAGCCTGCGCCATGTAATCCAATTATTGTGTCTGCCTTATTAAAAATTGATACTTGATCTTGAAAGCTATACTCACTCAATCTTATAATCTCAAAGCCCACACTAGATAAAAATTTTTTTACTTCTTCTTCATTTTGAATAGATCTTAAGTGTTTAACATTTGATGTAGAATCTGATCTATCAATATAAATTTTTTTGAAAAAGGTTTTATTATTAATAGTCAAAAAAGTTTTTTTTAACCAGTTTGATATCCATAATGGTATACTTTGAATATCTTTTGTTGCATTGTCTGATCTAACCACTGGATGAGAAGTAACATAAAGTTTATCGCAAGTAATATGTCTATAGTTCTCACTTGATAACTGTCTATCTTTATAAATATTTAATATATCTAAAGTTTCTTTTTGATATTTTCTTTTGTTACTTGGCAGTAAAAAAAAATTAATTTTGTCTATGTTGGTTATATCCTCACATATAGCTATTCTAGGCATTACATCAAATAACCAATGCCAATAATTATTATTCCCGCCACCACCAGTTAATAAGGACAAAACTTCGCCATTAACTTTTTTTTTTAGGCGAGGAGTTCCTTTAGAAAAAACAATATTTTTTTTTATATGAGCGTTGTAAACTTTTGAATCTTGAACTCTAAATTGGAAAGAAGCTTTTTCTACTATCTCATTTTTTAAAATAACAGCAGTATCATTAATCCTATCGGTGTAAAGTCTTGCGTTATCTAGTGCAAAAACTTGATATTTAAAATCACCATTTTTTTTTACATCTCTAACTTGAATTTCATTATTGTTTTTTACATCAATTACTTTTTCAACTTTTTTATAAAATATTTTAAAAATACCATACGAAACTGTCTTAAAAATATTTTGAAAGAATTTTTTATTAATTAGCATTTTATGGTAGCGGGGAGTGGATTCGAACCACCGACCCCAGGCTTATGAGTCCTGTGCTCTAACCAACTGAGCTACCCCGCCTAATATTATTTTATATCTTATAACACGAATAAATCTAATTTAATACGAGACAGCAAAAGATTAGAGATATTTAATTTACAAAATATACATTTTATAAGTTGACTTTAAAATACAAAATTGTTTTTATCAACCCAAAATGAACAATAATTTTCCTAAATAATATGGAACGCACAAAAAATATTGAAAACAAATTAGTTCAAAAAAATTTCACCGAAAATTTTCTAAAAATTATGCCTACTTTTTACGAAATGGAAAGTTCGTTTCTTTCTGGGGTTTATAAACGTTATGGAGATCTTGAAGGTGGAAACATTGTCATTTTTTTTGCAAGAGATTGCCACCTAGAAATAATGAGAAAAAGAGAAAAAGATTTAAATTTCAATCTTTCACTTGATAAC
>CACMHR010000007.1:0-32144 GCA_902613655.1 uncultured Pelagibacteraceae bacterium | reverse complement strand
ATAAAATTTTTGAACCTTTAGTAAAATTGAAATCCGGAGGATATTTAGTAATAAATCCCACCGAAGCCTTGGTTGCTATCGACGTAAATTCTGGCCAATCAACCAAACAAATTAATATCGAAAAGACTGCATTAAATACAAATCTTGAGGCTGCAGAGGAAATATCAAGACAAATTAAAATAAGAGATTTATCTGGTTTAATTGTAATTGATTTTATAGATATGATGAACTTCCATAATAAAAGGCTTGTTGAAAGAAAAATGAAAGATAAGCTAAAATTAGATAGAGCAAGAATTCAAGTTGGAAGAATAAGTAATTTTGGACTTCTAGAAATGACACGTCAGAGACTGAAAGAAAGTGCCATAAAATGGGAAACAAATTTGTCAATGGAGTCGTTTTCTCAGAAAATCATTAAAAAAATTGAATTATTAGCTTTTTCTAGTAAGACCAAAACCATAAGTGCTTTTGTACCTGATAAAGTTAATAACTATTTAAATTCATTCTTTGGTAATGAAATTTCATTTTTTGAAAAAAAATATAAATTTAAAATAAATATAATAACAGATAATAGTCTCATTATTCCAGAGTATAAAATACATTTATTTAACAAAAGTAAGAAACTTATAAATAAAGTAGAAAGTGTAAAAAATATAGAAAAAAAACTATCTAATAATATTATTAAAGTACCCAAAATAAAAAAATTTAAAACTGAGGAAGAAAAGAACAATAAAAAAAGTAATAAGGGTTTAGGAAAGACTCTATGGGTAAGAAGAAAAAAAGCTAAATCAAATTAATCCTTTGGCTGGACTACTCGCCTTGCCATAATTTATTGCTTTGATTCTTCCAGATAAAAAAGATTTTCTTCCAGCTAAAACAGCATGTTTCATTGACTCAGCCATTAAAATAGGATTTTTAGCCTTTGCAATTGCCGTATTAATTAGAACGCCATCGCATCCTAGTTCCATTGCTATTGCAGCATCAGATGCTGTGCCTATTCCTGCGTCGACTATAACCGGAACTTTCGAATTATTTAATATTATTGATAAATTTAATTTGTTTCGTATTCCTCTACCTGATCCGATAGGTGAAGCAAGTGGCATAATTGCAGATGCACCTAGTTCTTCTAATTTTTTTGCAATTATTGGATCGTCAGAACAATATACCATAACCTTGAAACCCTCTTTGACTAGAATTTTGGTTGATTTTAAAGTTTCGATCATATTTGGATAAAGAGTTTTTTTATCACCTAATACTTCCAACTTAACAAGTTCCCATCCTCCCATTTCTCTTGCAAGTCTTAATGTTCTTAAAGCATCTTCTGAATTAAAACATCCAGCTGTATTTGGAAGATAAAGAATTTTCTTCGGATTCAAATAGTCCATTAACACTGGTTTATTTCTATCTAAAATATTTACTCTTCTTACAGCAACTGTAACCATGCCTGCACCAGATGCCTTTACTGCTTCTGCTGTTTCTTTAAAATTTTTATATTTACCTGTTCCAACAATTAAGCGAGAGGCTAAACTGATTTTATCAATTTTCAAATTATCTTTTTTCATTTAACCACCACCAATAAATTGTACAATTTCTATATTATCTTTATTTTTAATTTTTTTTGTGGAGTAAAATTTTTTTGGCAAAATAACTCCATTTAATTCTATAGCTATCTTATTTTCCTTGAGTTTAAATTTTTTAATAAGGTCTTTGATACAATAATTGCTGTTAATTTTAATTTTTTTCCCATTTAATTGAATTTTTGCCATAATTGAGATATTTTTAATTTTTATTATACCAAAATGACTGAAAAAATCCTTGTTATAAATGGTCCAAATTTAAACCTTCTTGGCTCCAGAGAAAAAGAGAAATATGGAAATACATCTTTGCAGGATATACAAAAAAGATGCGCGGATCATGGAAGTAAAATTAATTTGGATATAGATTTTAAACAATCAAATGTTGAAGGCGAAATAGTGAATTTTATTCAGGATGCTAATAAAAAATACAAGGGTATAATTATTAATGCAGGAGGTTATACACATACCTCAGTGGCTATTCTCGATGCCTTACTTGCTGTAAAAAAACCTACTATTGAATTACACATAACAAATATTTACAAAAGAGAGGATTTCAGGCATAAATCACTGATTAGTAAAGCTGCGGACGGGATAATATGTGGATTAGGTGTTGAGGGATATATAATGGCTCTTAACGGCATAAAAAACTTGATAAAAAATGAAAATAGATAAAAAATTAATTGAAGAATTAAAAAACTATCTGGATGAATTTAATTTGACAGAAATTGAATATCAAGATGGAAGCAAAAAAATTAAGGTCGGTAAAAGTTTAGTATCTAACGCTAACATCACAGCACATAAACCTGGACTTACAAAAACTAAAGAGGAAGAAAGCGGTACAAAAGTAAGTTCTCCAATAATAGGAACGGCATATCTAGCTCCTGAACCAGGAGGAAAAAAATTTGTAGAGGTTGGTCAAAAAATTAAAAAAGGACAAACGGTTATGATTGTTGAAGCAATGAAAACAATGAATCATGTACCATCAACTGCAGATGGTGAGGTAAAAAAAATTTTAGTTCAAGATGGACAAGCTGTAGAATTTGGACAAACATTGGTTCTTTTAAAATAATAAATGTTTAAGAAAGTCTTAATCGCAAATAGAGGCGAGATAGCTGTTAGAGTTATAAGAGCATGTAAAGAATGGGGAATAGGAACTGTTGCAGTTCATTCAGATGTTGACTCTGACTCAATGCATGTTCGATTGGCTGATGAAAGTGTTTGTATTGGTTCGCACGAACCTAGAAATAGTTATTTAAATATTCCCGCGATAATGTCGGCTGTTGATGTAACTGGGGCACAAGCTATTCATCCAGGTTATGGTTTTTTATCTGAAAATTACAAGTTTGCTGAAATAGTTCAAAAACACGGTATAAAATTTATTGGTCCAGGATCAGAAATTATTAAAAAAATGGGTGATAAAATCGAAGCAAAAAAAATTGCCAAACAGAATGGATTACCAGTTATAGAAGGTTCAGACGGAGGGGTAAAAAATTCAAAAGATGCAAAAATAATTTGTAAAAGAATTGGTTACCCAGTTCTAATTAAAGCTTCTGGTGGAGGTGGTGGAAAAGGAATGAAAATTGTAGAATATGAAAGTAAATTAGATGAATTATTTTCATTGGCCCGACTAGAAGCAAAAAAATATTTTGGAAATGATGAGGTATATATCGAAAAATATTTTAAAAACCCTAGACATATAGAAGTGCAAGTCCTCTCGGGAAAAAATAGAACGGTTCACTTAAATGAAAGAGATTGTTCAGTACAAAGAAAACATCAAAAATTGATCGAAGAAACACCCAGTCCTGTGTTAGATGAAAAAACCAGATCTGATTTATTGAATAAAACAGTTAAAATGGTCGAAGCAATTGGATATGAAGGCGCGGGTACTGTTGAGTATATTTATGAAAATGGAAACTTTTATTTTCTTGAAATGAATACAAGAGTTCAAGTTGAACATCCAGTCACGGAGGTTCAAACAGGTATAGATATTGTCAAAGAACAGATTTGGATAGCACATTCTGGTGATACAGCCCTTAAACAAAATGATATTAGTGCTAGGGGTCATACTATAGAGTGTAGGATCAATGCTGAGGATCCATCTAAAGATTTCCAGCCTAGTCCAGGTATAATATCTGTGTGTCATCAACCATCCGGGTTTAGAACTAGGGTTGATGGTTCAATTTTTCAAGGATGTAAAATTACACCTTATTACGACAGTTTAGTTTGCAAGTTAATTTGCAAAGGCAGAAATAGAACAGAGGCTATACAAAGAACTATGAGATCTCTTAATGAATTTGTTATCGATGGTATAACAACTACTATAGACCTACATAAAAAAATACTTTCGCATGAAAAGTTCATTAGCTCAGATTTTGATACAAATTGGTTAAGTAAAGAGAAATTTTACTAAAATTTTTTAAATTGAAAAAAAACTTTTTAAATGATAATAAAAGTAAATTATGGGTTATCCAAAAAAACATAGAGGAAGACGAAAAATCGGCTCAAAAAAAAGAAGAGCAAGAAAAAGAAATAAACGAAAGTAGTCTTAAATTTAATGGAATACAGAACTCAAATTAAAAAGTTGAGTTTATGGATATTTATAATTCCATTTATAGCAATTAATCTTTGCCTATTCATATCAGTAAACTATCAAATTTTTGATAATACTTTCTTAAGTGTTGATCAAATTGGTAGGTCTGGTCCAACATTTCCGTACTTTGATGGAGGTGTATCTATAAGCAGAACAGCAAGAACTTATCCAACATTTCTGATTTTTAAACCTTCAATGTTCTTAGCATCTGTCCTGTTAATTATGTATTGGATAAAAACAAACAATCTTATTAATTCATATCAAAATACCGAAGGAGCAAATAATAGATTTAAAATATTTGGCATTCTTTCAGCAATTTTTTTAATAATTCATTCAATATTACTAGGGGTTAAATTTGATTATGATTTGTATAAATTTTTTAGAAGATTCGTGTTATTAGGTTTTATTATTTTTGAAATAGTTGCACAGTCACTTTTAGTAATTAAATTTTATAAACTAAAGTCTATGATCATAAAAGATATCAATAATTATGCTTTAATTTTAAAAATTATATTAGTTTCAATTTTGGTTGTTGTAGCAATATTCAGCATACCAATAGTTGTGACTAGTGGGAATGTTCACTTTAAACATGCATTAGAATGGAATTATTTTGTAGGAGTAATTCTTTTTTATTTATTAACTTATCTGTTTTGGAAAAAATTTTAAACTCAAGGTCCACACACCTTTCGGTGCGCAGACTTAAGTTTTGGTTCGTCGTTTTAGGCGCTACCGCCGAACCTCCCGCTCTGCAATTTTAGCGCTACTCTGCAGAACTTTCTGCCCGTTAAGCTTAAACCTCTCGGCCTTTCCTTAACTGGCCAGTTGAGAGTTGCCTCTCAATTCATTTCTATTAAATCATATCCAAAAAAAATTGACATCACTTTTTAGTTGTTTTTTTATTGGGTTGTGAGTTGTGTGGATAATTTTTTATTAAGTGTTTTGTCTATCCAGCCGCCCCCTAATAATCTTTCTCCAAGATTATTTTTTGAATAGAAAACACAAGCCTGCCCTGGTGAAATACCTTTCTCGTCTTCTGAAATATTTACTAATGCTTGATCTTTTTTAATTTCAACTTTTGATTTTAATAATTTTCCAGTAGATCTTACTTTTATAAAAATTTCTTTTTCGAAGTTTTCTTTATTAGATAAAAGATTTAAGTCTCTTAAATAAAGCTTGTTAATATTTAAATTATCTTGTGTTCCGACAATTATTGCATTTTTTTTTGCATTTATATCAACTACATATAAAGGTTCTTTGCTTGATATTTTTATCCCCTTTCTTTGGCCGATTGTGAAATTTATTATTCCTTCATGAAATCCCAGTTTTTTGCCCTCTAAATCTAGTATTTCACCCTTTTGATATGATTGAGGATTATATTTTTGAATTACTGACGCGTAATCTCCATTAGGAACAAAACATATATCCTGGCTATCTGGTTTCTCTGCTACATTTAGATTTAATTTAGACGCAATTTTTCTAGTCTCTGTTTTGTTTATTTTGCCAAGAGGAAATCTTAGGAAATCAAGTTGTTTTTGGGTTGTGCTGAATAAAAAATAACTTTGATCACGCTCTTTGTCTTCTGCCCTATACATTTGTCCCACACCGTCAAGTTCGTGCCTTAAGACATAATGACCAGTTACTAACGCATCTGCTTTTAAATCTTTTGCGTATTTAAACAAATCTCTAAATTTTACAGTTTGATTACATTGAACACACGGTATTGGGGTTTCACCAGCAGTGTAACTATTTATAAAGGAGTCTATAACCTCTTTTTTGAATTTTTTTTGGTAATAAAGAATTTTGTGATCTATATTTAAATTCTCTGAAACTCTTTTTGCGTCAATAATATCTCTTCCAGCGCAACATTGTTTGCCTTTTGAAGAACTTTTTATATCATCATATAATTTTAAAGTTATTCCAGTCACGTCATAACCCTCTTCTTTCATTAGACCAGCAACAACAGATGAGTCTACACCACCCGACATAGCGACTACAATTTTGGTATCTTTTGGCGACTTTTTTATACCTAGAGAGTTAATCATAAACTGTTATATATTATAAAAAATTATAATTTTCCATTATGCAATATGATCTAGAACCTGGTAATTTTGTCATTAATCCATCCCAAAAAAGCTGGGGAATCGGTCAAGTTCAATCAATAATAAGAAATAAGGCAACTATAAATTTTCAAAATGTTGGGAAACAAGTTATTAATTTAGATAATATTAACCTAGAAAAAATCAATAATGAAAACAGGTGAACTTAAACAAATTGCTGAGGGCTTAATTGAAACCACTGAAGAAGCTGGAAAAAAATCAATTGAATTGTACAAAAAAGGTTTAAAAATAATTACTAAACCCGATAACTCTCCCGTCTCAAATGGAGATTTGGAAGTGAATAAAATTATTACAGAAAAAATAAAAAAATTAACACCTAATATTCCAATAATTTCTGAGGAAACAGTTGATTTAACAAAGAAAAATACTTTTAAAACATTTTGGTTAATTGATCCAATTGATGGAACAAGAGAATATATATCTGGCCAAGATGAATATACTACCAACGCTGCATTAGTGTTGGACTGTGAACCTATAATTGGTCTAGTTGGTGCACCCAAAAAGAATAGATTGTTTTATTCTTATGGAAGAAATAATTCTTATATGATCGAGTCTGGTAAATTATCAAAACTTAATTGTGAAAAAAAAACAACTAAAGGAAAAATTTTTGCTGTTAGTGGAGCTTCAAAACCTGCTCCGAATATATTAGATGTTATGAAAAAATATAAAGTTAATTCGTTTACCCCTATGCATAGTTCATATAAATTTTGTGTGATTGCAACAGGCGAATATGATTTTTATGCAGCAAGAGAAAGAGCGCGTGAATGGGATTATGCAGCTGGTCATGCGGTTGCCACAGGTGCTGGAGCTATAATTACTACTTTGGAAAATGAACCTTTTAAATATGGAAAAGAAGATTACAAAAATTTAAGTTTAATGATTAAAAGAAGTAAAAACTTAGATGTTTAAAACAATATCTATCATAATACTTTCGGTTACTATTTTTGGAGTTTTGGTTTTTATTTTAGTAAAAAATGCAATGAAAAGAAGAATTGAATATTATCTCAAGCTAAATGAGAAGAAAAATAAATCTAAATAAGTTTAAATAATTGATTAAATTCCTTTTGAGTCATAGATAGTATTTTTTTTGAAATATCATAACTAAAACCTGATCTTGCTAAAATACCCATGTCTTTCTTATAGTAAATCTCGCGGTTTGCCTCTGGTCTTAAAGGTCCAATTCGTTTTTTTTTGCAAATTTTCATTGCTGAATTAAAATCAGGATCAGGTTTGTCTTCTTTTAACTTTTCAATACTTAATTTTATATTTTCTGTACCAATACCCTTAGTTCTTAAAGCCATCCCAATTTTATTAATTGAGTAACCCCGTCTAAGAAATACACGTGCTTTAGAATCGGAATATAACCTATCATCAATTAAGCGATTTTTTTCTAAGTTCGAAACTATTTTATCAATTATAGCTGATATATCTTTTTTAGACTTTGATCCTTGAAATTTTTTTAGATATTTTTTTAAAAGATATGTTTTTACCTGTTGTTTTGAAGGACTATACTTTTCAATGTAAGAGTATGCTAGATCTCTTAAATTAGTTGTTAAGTCTTCAAAATCTTTTTTATTGGATATTGGATCCATAACTTTTATATTATACAAAGTTTTATGATTGATAGTTTTTTTAATTTTCTCACTTACGAGAATATATACTATATAGCAAACATAGGTGTAATTCCTTGTTGGTTTTTTTTAATTATTTTACCAAATCACATAATTACAAATTTTTTAGTTAAATCAGTAATCATACCATTATTATTATCCACAGCTTATATATTTATTTCTTATCAAATTTTTATTAGTGAAAATATTTTTGAAGTTTTTAATTTATATTTAGGCTTAGATGATCTTTACGCTCTTTTTTCGAACGAAGCTTTTCTTTTGATTTTTTGGCTTCATTTTTTATCTATTAATCTTTTTGTTGGAAACTGGATTGTAAGTGATGCCAAAACATATCAAATTTCAAAATTTTTAGTAATTATTTCTTTAATCATGACATACTTTACTGGACCAACTGGTCTTTTGATTTATTGGCTGTTTAGAATTTTTTATTCTAAAAAAATAAATTTTTATGACTAAATTTATTGATTTCTATTTTGATTTTAGTAGTCCGTATGCCTATATTGGTTACAAAGAAATTAAAAAACTTGAAAAAAAAAATTCTTTTAAAATTAAGTTTATGCCAATATTTTTAGGTGGATTACATAATGCAGCAGGTATAACCCCAGCAGCTTTTATAAAACTTAAATCAAAATACATGATCGAAGATACAAAATTGGTGAGTAAAAAAAAAAATATTTCTTTTCATTTTAACTCTTACTTCCCGATAAAGACTGTAAATTTTATGAGAGGAGTTTTGATTGCTGAAAAGGATAATTCAGAAAAAAACTTTATTGAAAAGATATTTAATGCCATTTGGATGGATGGGCTAAATATGAATGATCCAATTGTAATAAATAAAGTTTTAAAAAATATCGATTTAAATCCTGAAATTTTTTTAAAAAAAGTATCCGATCAAAAAGTAAAAGATAAATTGAGAAAATTAACTGATGATGCGCTAAAAAAGAAAATTTTTGGTGTTCCTGCTTTTGTTGTAAACAAAAAAATGTTTTGGGGCCAAGATAGACTTTCTTATGCGATTGATGAAATCAAAAAATAGATTATTTTTTTTCTTTAATAACAATTTCAAGTCCTTGATTAGCTAAAGATCCAAAACCACCCTCGGCATGAGCAATATTATTATACCCCATGTCCTTAAGTGTTTTTGCTGCAAGGGCAGATCTCATACCAGCCGCACAAAACAAAATTAGTTTTTTATCTTTTGAAAATTTATTTTTATTATAGTACTGACTATTTGGATCTAACCAAAATTCCAACATACCTCTTGGTATATGTAATGCCCCCTTTATAGTTCCGTCTCTCCACAATTCTCTGATATCTCTTATATCTATTAAGGTACATTGGTTTTTTTCGTTTAATTCTTTTATTTCGATGGGAGTTAGCGTTTTAATTTCTTTTAAAGCTTTTTCAACTAATTCTTTTGAAGATTTAATATTCATTTTTATATATATAAACTATTATAATAATAGTTTAAATGAGAGAAATAAAACCGAACAAAAAAAACGTTTTTTCTAAATTTTTTATTAAAATATGTAGATTTTTTGGATTTGAAATCATCGACCAAAGTAACTTTGCAGCACCAGTTTCTAATAAGAGTTTAAACGAGTCTTTAAGTGTTCCAGGTAAACGTTCCATCACTTTGCCGTTGGGTGAAGTTAAAATTACTAGGAAAGTAAAATCTTTTGATGTGATTTTAAGAACTTGCATGACGGTAAACATGCTTACTCAATCCAAGAAGAGAATTTTTGAAAAAGAGAAAGAGGAGTACACAAAAAGAACTTTGGTGTCGATAATAAAAAGTATAAATCATGCGAAAATTAAATTTAAAGAAACTAAATTCAAAATTTATGTAATTGATCATAATTCACAAAATGATCAAATGAATATGTTAAAAAATATTTTAAATAATTCAGAAATAGACTTTGAAATTAAGACTTTAGATTTTAACAGATACTCAAAAGAAATTAAAAAAATTAATGAGGAAAACAAAGAGGTTACTTCAAATCAAAAATCTAATATGTCGAATATTCATCAATCAATTATTTTATCAAAAGAAAAATGTGAAGATTTAACTTATTTTGTTGAAGATGATTATCTTCACAAATTAAATGCGGTTTCAGAAATTTTATTTGCCTATGAAAAGTTTTCATCACTTATTAATAATGAATTAATTATATGTCCAACTGACTACCCTTATTTATATACTGGAGCAAATGATACTAAAGTTTTTATGGGTGAAAATAGACATTGGCGTAAAATAGATCAAACTTTATGTTCATTTGTAATGAGTAAAAAAATTATTAATAATTATTACGAAGAGTTAATTAGCATGTGTAAATTTGAACACTATCCTTTTGAGAAACCACTACATAACATTTATAAAAAAGAATTATGCATATCACCTATCCCTTCTCTTTCTGTTCATTTTACAAATATAAATTCAATTTATGGTTTATCGCCAAATGTAGACTGGAAAAAACTCTGGGAAGAAAATGAAAGTTAAAGAAAATACAAAATCACCCACCTTTAGTCTAGATTCAACAACTTTAAAAACTTTTGATAGCAGCAAAATTAAAGGGGGTTTGGTGGTTTATTTTTACCCTAGAGATAATACACCTGGTTGTACTTTAGAAACAAAGGATTTCACTAAATTATACAAAAAATTTAAAAATTTGAGTTTTGAGGTTGTTGGAATTTCAAAAGATAATATTAAAAGTCATTTAAGTTTTAAAAAGAAATATAAAGTACCATTTGAATTATTGTCTGATGAAAAAGTAAATGTTCAAAAAAAATTTGGAGTTTGGGGTAAAAAATCTTTTATGGGTAAAAAATTCATGGGAACTATAAGATCAACAATAATCATTAAAAATGGCAAAATTCTCAAAATTTGGTCAAATGTAAGGGTAAAAGACCACGCTCAAGAAGTTTTAAATTATATAAAGTCACTATAAATTAAAAGGCCCAGACTTAAAGTCTGGGCCTTTTCTTGTCTCCGTCTTAACGAAAGGGAGGAAGAAGGAGAATTATTTAGTCTCTTATTCCGTAAGCGATTACACCAACTTCGGACTTATCAGTACCAAGCCTTTCAGCTTCTTTACTGATTCTAATTCCAATAGTTGCTTTCATGATTGACCATACAATGTATGATGCTACGAAAACAAAAATTACCACTGAAATTGTTCCAAGGAATTGTGAACCAAAACTTACATCTGTATTTGTAAATGGAACTGCTAATGTACCCCATACTCCAGCTACTAAGTGTGCAGGAATAGCTCCAACAACATCATCTATTTTCAATTTGTATAATAGTTTTGTTGAGTAGTACATTAAGACACCAGCTATTGCTCCAATCACGATTGCAGCAAGTGGGCTTGGTGTTAAAGGTTCGGCTGTTATACCAACTAAACCAGCGATCGCGCCATTAAGCATCATTACTACATCTGTTTTACCAGCAGATAGTCTTGATACTACAGCAGCGGCCATAACTCCACCACCAGCAGCTAAATTCGTGTTAATGTAAATAGTTGCAACAGAGCTAACATCTTCGAGTGTTCCAGCAGCTAATTGTGAGCCACCGTTAAATCCAAACCAACCTAACCAAAGTATAAATACTCCGAGTGTTGCTAATGGAATTGAAGAAGCCGCAAAAGGTGCCATAGCTTTTACACCACCTCCTGAAGTAAATCTTCCAGATCTAGCACCAAGTACTATTGCTCCAGCAAGAGCAGCAGCTCCTCCAGCAGCATGTACTAATGTTGAACCTGCAAAATCAGAAAAACCAGCAGCTGATAACCAACCACCGCCCCACTGCCATCCCATTTCAATTGGATAAATAAATCCAGTTAAAATAGCTGCAAATAAGAAAAATGGCCAAATTTTAATTCTTTCAGCCAATGTTCCTGATACGATTGACATTGTTGTTGCACAGAATACCATTTGGAAAAACCAATCTGATCCATCAGAATAACCAGTTTCTAATGATGATGCGTCACTCCAAGAAGAGAATGATCCTATCCATCCACCTTCTGATATACCGTATGCTAAATTGTATCCAACTAACCAGAACATTATTCCAGCTATTGAATATAAACCTATATTTTTTGCACAGATCGCTGATACACTTTTAGATGTAACCAACCCTGATTCTAGCATGGCAAAACCTGCTGCCATCCACATAACCAAAAAACCTGACATTAAAAATAGTATTGTATTAAAAATGTATTGAACTTCTGCAGATACAGTAGTTTCGGCGTAGCCTAAACCAGCGAAAGCAAAATAAATTGCCGTACCCGCAAAGAAATAACCTATATATTTTTTCATTATACCTCCAAGTCATTTACCCTAAATTAGTAGAGATTTTTAAGAAGTGCTTTATCGGTAAGTGAGTTATGAGTTTTTTTGGGGTGTGACAGTTAGTGCTTAAAACAACCCTTAAAAAGCTCATTTTTAAGGGTTGTTAAACTGATTATCTATTAAACATATCCTTTAAACCTTTAGCAGGTAGGAATTTAACCTTTTGTGAAGCAGCAATCTGAATCTGCTCTCCAGTTCTTGGATTTCGACCAATTCTGGCTTTTCTTTTAGCTACCTTATAAGTGCCAAAACCAGCGATTTTCACGGCTTCGTCATTTTTTAGGCAATCTAGAATAATACCAGTAATAGTATCGAACATTCTTTCAGCATCAGCTTTACTTTGGCTCATTGCTGTTGCTATTTTATTTACTAGTTGTTTTTTGTTCATTTTAGCCCCTTTTTGTTGCTTTTTTCAATTTGTACAAAAACTCAATAAAATCAACGAAAATATAGTAGCTACCATGTTTATAAACACAAAATAGAGTGTTTGTGAAAAAGCCTTGTTTTTATTAGGTTTTTTTACAATCTAAATGATAATTAAAATAATCCTAAATCTTTTAAATCACTAAAAGTAGTAAATAACATTAAAGAAAGAAGTAGAAAAAGACCGATTCGAAAAAAACCTTCTTGTGTTGCTTGGCTTAAAGGTCTCCCTAAAATTTTTTCAAATAAATAAAACATCAAATGACCCCCGTCCAAAAGAGGAATAGGAAATAAGTTAATCAAACCAAGACTTATTGAGATGTAAGCTATTGTACTTAAAAAAGCTAATATTCCAAATTCCATAACTTGACCAGAAATTTTAGCGATTTTGATTGGTCCTCCTAGTTGGGAAGTGTCTGCCTTACCTTGAAACATAGATCCAACAAACTGAATTGTAGTCTTAGAGACAAACCAAATTTCTTTTGTTGCATAATATAGTGCTTTTGTAGGTCCAAGTTTTTCTTTATTAAATTCATTGTTAGCAGGTCCTATTTTAATTCCAATTATTTTTTTTTTTACTGAATTCCCCAATGCATCTTTAGAATCTGTTATTTCTGGGATAGCTACAAGAGAGATTTTCTTTTGATCTCTTAAAACCATGATTTTTAACTTATCTGCATTATTAGTATTGATATAAGTTGATACTTCTAGAATACTTTCTACTTTATTGTCATTTATGCCAATAATTATATCATTTTTTTTCAATCCTGCTTTCTCTGCGGGGCTGTTTATTGTTACTTCTTCAATTTTCGGCTGAGTAAAATCTTTACCTACAAAAATATTAATTAAAGTAAAAATTAATAAAGCCAATATAAAATTTGCAAGAGGGCCACCAGCAACTATCAATGATCTTTGATATAACGGTTTTGTAACAAATAATTTCTTTTGATCTTCTTTGCTATACTTTTTTAACAACTCTTCTTGCTCTGCTTGACTAAATACATTTCTATCTCCAAAAAATTTAACATAACCTCCAAGTGGAATTAAACAAAATTTCCATCTTGTTCCATTCTTGTCGTTGAAACCAAAAATTTCTTTACCAAAACCAATTGAAAAATCTGTTACTGCAACACCATATCTTCTTGCAAAATAATAATGGCCGTATTCGTGTATAAAAACTACTATGGTTATTAAAATTATAAATGGGATTATATAAGACATTACTCCCAGGGACCTTTATGTTTTTTGTTATTTTTTTTGTTAAAACTTTTTTTGTTATTTTTTTTATTTAAGAATAATATCAAAACAACTCCAGTTATAAAACCACCTATGTGTGCGGCATAAGCCACTCCTCCTCCACTAGAAGAGACTGTAAGGAATGAATTTATAAACTGTAAAATAAACCAAAAACCCAAAACATAAAGAGCTCTTATTTTGATTAACTGGCTAAAAAATCCAAAGGGTATTAAAACTAATACTCTTGCATTAGGATAATTAATTAAATAGGCGCCTAACACTCCCCCAATTGCACCACTAGCGCCTATCATTGGTATTTGTGAATTAACATCCATAAGTACTTGGGCCATCGCAGCTCCAATACCTGAAACAAAATAAAAAATTACAAAATTTAAAGTACCTAAATCGTCTTCTATATTGTCAGCAAAAATCCAAAGATATAACATGTTTCCAATTAAATGCATCCACCCGCCATGCATAAACATTGATGTAAAAATAGTCCCTATTGGTGAAATTCTATAAAGATCATTTGGAAGTTGATCTATTCCCATAAGAACGGAAGGTATAAGTCCATATGAATAAGTAAAATCTCGAAGTTCTGTTTCGCTTAGACCTGTTTGTGCTAAAAATATTAAAATGCAAAATCCAATAATTCCATAACTTACTATTGGCCTTCTTTGCGTTGGATTATCATCTTTTAAGGGTATCATTTAGTTCGATATTTAATTTTTACTACATTATTGAAAGCTTAAGTATTTAAATTGTTTGATTTTATCAACTTATAATTGTATCATAATTTTATGAGTGAAAAAACTTCAGTACTTCTCTCTGATGTGACAATAAAGGGAGATATAGTTGAAAAAGAGAGATTGGTTATTGATGCCAAAATAGATGGTGATGTTACAGCAGATAAGTTACAGACACACTCTGGATCAAAGATCAATGGAAATATAAGCTCAACTGATGCAAGTCTTGGTGGGACTTCAAATGGGAACATCAATTCTGATCTAATAAAAATAAAATCTACAGCAGAAGTTGAAGGTGTTTTAAATCAGAAAAATCTTTCAATTGAAGAAGGTGCTAAACTAAAAATAAAAGCCGAAACATATTAATTAAAATTTCCATTCACTTACTTTACTAAATAGAAAATTTCTAAAAGCTTTTACTTTTGCAACATTTTTTAATGATTGAGGATAAACAAAATGAGTTTCGGTTAAAGGTCCTTCAATTTCAGGTAAGATTTTTGTAATATTTGAAACATTGGCTGTCATATAATCTGGGAGAGCAGCAAGACCAACTCCACTTTGTACAGCTAAAAGTAATCCATAAACACTATTTACTTTCATAACTGGTTTTCTCTTTTTTTTATCCTTGGAACCTAACTTTAATGCCCAATCAGGATTGAATACAGGGGATGGTGCTCCTCTACCATATGTAATAAATTTATGCTTATCTAAATCTTTTATATTTTTTGGATGACCATATTTTTCCAAATATTTTGTTGAACCATAAATATGGTAGTTTAGATCTATCAATTTTTTTTGAATATAATTTAATTGTTTTGGCCTCCTCATAAAAATTCCTACATCAGCCTGACGAGTACTTAGGTCTAACTCTTTATCATCAAATATAAGTTCAATTTCTATTTCTGGATGAAGCGCCATAAACTCTTTTATTCTTGGTGTTAACCAAGTTGTTCCAAAACTCACAACAGTAGTAATAGTAAGTTTGCCATTAAGCTTGTCTTTCTCATCGCTTAATGTGGCCTCTACATCTTTTAATTTTGATATTACTTCGTGTGCTGTTTTATATAAGTACTCTCCATTATCTGTCAAAACTAAACCTCTAGCGTGTCTCTCGAAGAGATGGATTTTGAGTTCATTTTCTAAAGTTTGAATTTGTCTGCTTATTGCAGATTGGCTTAAATTTAATACTGTTGAGGCTTTTGTAAAACTTCCAGATTCAGCCACTGCGTGAAAAATTTTTAATTTATCCCAGTCCATATTTTATTTGTTGGGATTTACCAGAATTCTACCGGTCAACTCACCTTTAAGCATTTTTGTAAATTCACTCAGTAATTCATTTAAAGATACTTCCTTAATTGAGCTTTCAATCATAGTAAAATCAATCAGTTTGCCTACTTCGTTCCACACAAAATCTTTTCTTCTTGCTGAAGTACCTGAGGAGTCTATCCCCCATAATTTTACCCCTCTTATTACAAAAGGCATTGTATTAGTTGCAATTTTAACGCCCCCAGCGTTACCTGGTAAAGCGACAATACCACCTGGTTTTGTTTGTGCTAAAATTTTAGTAAGCCCTTCTCCACCAACATTATCAACAACACAGTCCCACATGCCCTTTTCCAAAAGTTTAGTTTCACCTAAAAATTCTTTTCTATCTAAAATATTTTTAGCACCTAGTTTCTTTAAATAATCATGTTTGTCTTTTTTTCCAGTTACAGCATGAACATCGTAACCCATTTTTGATAAAGCCATAACAGCGAAACTACCGACTCCTCCCGTTGCTCCAGTCACCAATACATCTTTTACTTTGGACCCCATTAAAAGTTCTTCTTTAGCTTTTACCGCAAAAGAACATAACAAAGCTGTAAGACCAGCTGTACCCATCATCATAGCTTTTTTATTTGTTAAATCTTTTGGTAATTTTACTAGAAAATCTGAGTTTACTTTTGCGTATTGTGAAAATCCTCCATAATAAATTTCTCCTACTCTAAATCCGGTTAATATTACCTTATCGTCCTTTTTAAATTTTTCATCTTCAGATTCTTCAACAGTTCCTGAAAAATCTATACCTGGAACAAAGGGATATTTTTTAACAATTCTTCCACCATTATTTAATATCAATGCATCTTTAAAGTTTAAACTAGAAAAATCTATTCTAACTAAAACATTTCCATCTTTTAAATGATCGCTATTTAAATCTTTTATTTCTCGAGTGAATTTTTCGTCTTTGTTATCAATTACAATGGCTTTGAAATTTTTTGGCATATTTTATCTTACATGTGACAAATTAATATGACAAATTATTTTTTGAGAATATAAGATTGATTATGAAGCAAAAATTTCCTTATTATATAAGATTAAGTATAATTCTCATTATTTTAATTTCTCCTATATTAGTTTTCCAAATTAGCTGGAGTTATTTAGGTAAAGAAGATGGTTTATTATTTGCTTTTTGTTATGGAATTGTAGCAGTAACTTATGCTTGCTATAAATTCTATTTAGATAATTGGAGAGATGAAGATGATGACTAATTATTATCAGAAATATGTTTTAAAAATCTATTCTGAAAACTAAGATCGTCTTTAAATTTACCTAAAAAATAATTTGTGATTGTAGTTGCTTTTTCTTTTTTAATACCCCTCATAGTCATACATTGATGAGTTGAGTCTATTGTAACTGCAACCCCATGGGCATCCAAACCATCCATTAGAGATTTTGCAATCTGCATAGTTAATCTTTCTTGTGTTTGTAATCTTTTAGAATAAACTTCAACAACTCTTGCTAGCTTGCTTAAACCTACTACTCTTTTTTTTGGTATATAAGCAACATGGGCTACTCCAATAATTGGTGCCATATGGTGCTCACAATGACTTTGAACAGAAATATTTTTTTGTAATACCATGTCATCGTAACCATTAACGTCACCAAAAGTTTTTAATAATTCTGAGGTAATTTCTTGATTATATCCCTTAAAATATTCTTTATAAGCTTTTGTTACTCTTCTTGGAGTTTCTAACAACCCCTCTCTGTTTGGATTTTCACCGATCCATCGCAATATAGTTCTAAAAGCTTCCTCCGCTTCTTTGTCTGAAACTTCTGATTTATCTTTTAAAACGGCATTATCTGTATTTTTAACTATTTTCATAAATAACAAAATTAATATATAATAAAAATTATTAATGCAAACTGCAAACTTATTATAGTTTTATATAGCTAATCAAATGTTTAAAAAAAGAGAAAATGTCGCGGATATTGAAGAGGGTAATTTACTTTCGCCAAAATTTAATAATGATGGTCTTATACCTGTTATAACAACTGATTTTAAAACCAAGGAAGTTTTAATGCAGGGTTTCATGAATTCTGAAGCTCTTAAAAAAACTATTGAAACTAAAGAAGCTCATTATTGGAGTAGATCAAGAAAAGAAGTTTGGCAAAAAGGTGAAACAAGTGGTTTTGTTCAAAAAGTTATTGAGATGAGAATAGATGATGATCAAGACTCTATATGGATGAGTGTAGATATAGGCGATGGCGCAAGTTGCCATGTTGGTTATAAATCCTGTTTTTATAGATCAATTACTCTTGGAAAGATTGAAAACACCGAAAAGGTTAAAATAAGTTTCAAAGAAAAGACAAAAAAATTTGATCCTAAGAAAGTTTATAAAGGTAAACCTAATCCTACAAAAATTTAATATGTCCAAAGAAATAGAGCTTAATGAAATTTGCGAGGAGTGTAAAAAAAGAGAAGAAAGTGTTACACAAAATTTGATAATTTTTGGTTATAAAATTTGTTATAGTTGCAACTTATCTAAAACAATTTTTCCTATTTAAGAATAAAAATTATTAAAACAGATACTAAACTAATTATAAATCCACTTAGAAAAACCACTCCAAATGCTTTCCATAAACTTTTATAGTCAAGAGCCTGTCTTACTGCAACAACCATACATGCCAGAATCCAAAATTGAGCACCAACAAAAGATACAAACATTAGCTCTGGGGTCAAACCAAATACTCTAATTATTCCTGGTGCACTTGCAAAACCAATTGTCCTTAATAATTCACCTACATTACTTTTTGTCTGTTTATCGGGAAATAACTTGGTTCCAACAATAAAAATAAAAAAAGCCCAAATAAACCAATTTACTAAAGACAATGTGGGACCCAAAAGGAAGTTAGATGCACCCATACTTATTGCACCAACTCCTGCAGCTAAACTTGATAAAATTACAACTGTTGCTGCTTGAAGAGTAGCTGATTTGTCATGCTCAACTTCCTCATAAAGTTCGGGATCGATTTTTATTGCTCTAAAAATTCTTTTTAAAAAACTCGATTTCATTGTTTAATAATTCATTATTTAATTTAGTTTAAGTAAAAAATATTCATGTTTAGTAAAAATGCAAAAGAGGACCATAACAAATATGGTATCATTAGTAAAAAGCTAAGTTTAGTAGTTTTAAAATAAATTATCATTAGCCAAATGATAAAAAACAAAATTATTAATAAATTTAACACAGATAATAAAATTTGATGAAAGCCAAAAAAAATTACACTCCACAGCGAATTAAAAACTATATGAATGAAATAAATGTTCAATGTTTTCTTGTTTCGATAAGAAATCCAGTTAAACCAAATTGCTACAGACATTAATACGTAAAGTGTTGTCCAAACGGGGCCAAAAACCCATGATGGTGGACTAAATGATGGCCGAATTATTTGTGAATACCAAGGTTCTTTAAAAATTGATGTTACAACTCCACCTATTGCAGATGCCATAAATGTAATTAAAACTATTAAAAATAAAGATAAGTATTTATTATTAAACATTAATATGAGATATAATTTATCATGAGCAATAACCAAAAGAAAGTTTGGATAACAGGTGCGAGTAGCGGTATTGGGAAGGCTGTTGCTGAAAAATTTGCAAAAGAAAATTGGAAAGTTGCAATTTCTGCTAGAAGAGAAAATCTACTAAATGAAATGGCAAAAAATGAGAATATTTTTGCATACCCTATGGATGTGACTGACTCAAATAAAACTCAAGAAACATTTAATAAAATATTAAAAGATTTTAAAGATTTAGATCTTTGTATTTTTAGTTCTGGTACTTACGAAAGGAAGTCGGAAAAAGGTCTTAGCGTAGAGAATGTAAAAACAGTGATGGAGGTTAATTTTTTAGGTGTAGTTGGGTGTGTTAAAGCAGTTCAAGAGTATTTTCAAAATAAGAAAAACGGACATATTTCAATTGTTTCATCACCAGTAGGGTATAGAGGCCTACCTAAATCGTCTGGATATACTGCATCAAAAGCATCTTTAAATAATTTTACCCAAGGAATTTATTTTGATTTTCAAAAATTTAATGTGAGGGTATCCCTAATATCACCAGGATTTATCAAAACAGCTTTAACAGATAAGAATGAATTTAAAATGCCTTTTTTAAAAGATACAAATTATGCGGCTGATAAAATTTATGAAGGATTAGTAAATAAAAAATCTTTTGAAATAATATTTCCACCACAGATAGCTTTTATTTATAAAATTTTTCAAATACTACCAAATAGAATTTATAATTTTTTGATTAGTAAATTTGTTAATCGTTAATTTTTAACAAATACGACAGTGAGCTCTGCAACCTTAATACCAAATTTTGTCATTTTAGCTCTATTGATTGCAACGGTGTCACTTTGTTTAAAAATCCAATCATCAAAAGTAATTTTAATTTCTTTTCCTTTTACTGGGACTAGCAAAACATATTCTAATTTAAAAGCTGAACCATATGAGAAGCCCTTTGCTGTGCCAACAACGTCTGATGCCGTACCTTCGTAATTATGCTCATCTTTTTTAATTATCTTCCATTGTCTTGTTTGAACTTCGCCATCGGACCAATTAAACTTCTCATCTAATATCAATTGATTTCCATCCCATTTACCATTTAGATCTGCGGAGAATTGTCTTGTTACTTTACCGCCTCTATTCTGAAGCACTCCGTAAGCTTTGACATTACCTTTTAAAAACTCCTCGATTATAAGTTTTGGTTCCTGATCTTTAAAATCTTCTGGTTTCATTCCGGCTACACAATTTGTTAAAAATAATGTTAAAAATAATGTTAAAATATATCTCATATTTTACTTATTCCTAACTGAAAATTGTATTAAATCAATGTTCTTTGACCTAAATCCAGCTTCGCAATAAGAAAAATAAAAATCCCAAATTTTTTTAAATGAACTATCAAAACCTTGTTTTGAAATATTATTCCAAGAACCTATAAAATTTTGCCTCCACTTACTTAAGGTTTGAGAATAATGTGGTCCATAGGAATTGTAACCTTTAAGTATTAAACCGGTTTTTTTAGAGTAATCTTTTATTGATTGTAAAGATGGCAAAAAACCTCCTGGAAAAATATATTTTTGAATGAAGTCTTGATTCTTTCTATATCTATTAAATAATTCATCTTTTATTACAATTGCTTGAATAGCCCCTACACCATTTGGTTTTAAATTACTTTTTATTGTTGAGAAATATTTATTTAAATGCTTTTCCCCAACTGCTTCGATCATCTCAATAGAAGCTATTGCATCGTATTTGTCTTTAAGATCTCTGTAATCAAGGAATTTAACCTTAACTTTGTTATTTAGTTTTAAACGATTTATTCTATTTTTAGTGAATTCAAATTGTTTCTTTGAAATAGTAATACAATCTAAATTCACATCATAATTTTTTGCTAGATGTTCAGCAAAACCTCCCCAGCCACATCCGATTTCTAAAATTTTATCACCAGGTTTAGGTTTGATAAGATCTATCAACTTATTATACTTGTTAATTTGTGCTTTTTCTAACTCTTGCTCTGGTTTTTCAAATATTCCACAAGAATATGTTAAAGTTTTATCAAGCCATGTTGAGAAAAATTCGTTTCCTAAATCGTAGTGCTTTGAAATATATTCTGCACTTTTTTTTCGTGTATTTGATAAGAAAAGATTTCTAAAAATATTGTTCAAACTTGAAATATTTAAAATCCCAGAAAACTTGTGTGTAACGTCAATATTTTTAGCTGTAAGCTCAATTAGAGATGGTAAGTTAGGTGTTTCAAAATCATTTTTTATATAACTTTCAGCAAGTGCGTTACTACCCCCTTTTATAATATTAAAATAAAATTTTGGGTTATGAATTTTTATTTTAACCTCTAAAGCATCATCTGAATTACCGAAGATATAAGTTTCACCATTATAGTTTTGTAAGATAAGTTTTCCGCTATTAATTGTTTTCAGTTTTTTTAAAACAAAATTTTCAGAGATTTTATACGGATTAAATATCATTTTTCTAAAGAAAGATTATTTTTCATTTTGGTTTTTCTCTTTACTAACTTAACCCCTTTCCTCCATAGTCTTAATGCTTCAAAATGTATCGCCATTATAATTTTAATTGTCATCATTGGGTGTTTTAAGAAGTTTATCAGTAATCGTTTTGTGGATATCTGCTCTTTCTTTCCAATTTGACATGCTGAAAGCAACATTCCATGAATATCTTTCTGTTTTATAAAAACACTTAAAGTCTCTTTAGGTTCTGATAATCTAAAATTATAAGAAGTTTCCATTTCCATAAAGGGTGATACATAAAACTTTTTGTTACAACTTTGTGTGATAATTTTAGAATTATTTTTTACCTGAAAAATATAAGTATGTTGTTCGTTAAAAGTATTTTTGACCTCATAAAGAATTGCTCTTAACTCAGATTTCTCGTTGTAACAATAAAAAATACTTAGTGGATTGAATACATAACCAAAAATACGTGGAAAACATAAAAGTTTTATCTTTGATACTTCAAAGTTAATGTTAAATTTATTTAGATTATTCTTGACCCAGTTTTTAATATCACTGCCATCTCTATTTCCGTGATCTTTATTGTAGAAACTAAAAACGTTAAACTTATTGAGAGAAAATATCGAAATCTTTTTCTCTAAATCTTTTAATTCATCTAAATCAAAAAGGACAGAAAAGGTTTTATAATTAAAAAAATGTCTTTTTGGTTTAAATCTTCGATGCGTAACTATGCCTTTGTATATACAAGTCTCCATCTCTTTTTTCAAATTGATTTATCATTTCTAAAGTTGATTTTAACCCATCCTCATGAAAACCGTACCCAAAATAACTACCCGAAAACCAAGTCCTATTTTTACCTTGAAGAGTATTTAAGTTAGTTTGTGTCTTAAAGCTTTTAATATTTAAATAAGGATGAGTAAAATTAATTTTTTTTATTAATTTATTTTCTTTAATTTCAAATATTGGATTTAAAGTCAGAAAATAATTCTCTTTTGTTTTTAAATTTTGCAACTTATTTAGCCAGTATGTAATGCATGTGCGAGATAAATCTTTTGTAGAAATTGAGTTCCAACTTGACCAAGCATTTTTTTTATTTGGCATCAAATTTGTATCTTTATGAAGATATGCGGTATTTGGAATATAAGAAAATTCTCTAAGAATTTTTTTTTCATCTATTGTTGGTTTATCAATAATATTTAAACTTTCATCTGCATGACAGGATAAAACAACATGATCGTAATCCCTCTGGTCGCCGTCATTTTGTGTGAAAATTCTCACATTATCCGCACTTCTTATTATTTTTTTTATATTATAGTTTTTTAAATAATCTCCACTAATTTTTTCTAAAACTCTTGTTACATAAGCTCTACTTCTATTTGTAACAGTATACCACTGAGGTCTATTTTTTAATTTAAAAAGCCCATGGTTGTTAAAAAAATTTAAAAACAATTCAAAAGGTATATCTCTCGCTTTTGAAATCGGCATTGACCAAATTGCTGCTACCATTGGAACAATATGGTAATTTATAAAATATTTTGAAAGTTTTGAATTATCTAAATAATTTCCTAAGGTCAAATTTTTCAAATCTTTTTTTAGTAAAATTGGTGCTGTTTTATAAAAAGATATAATTTCATAAATCATTTTAATAAAATTAAAATTAAATAAATTATTTTTTCTTGCAAATAACGCGTTAAAACCTGTACCGCCATATTCAATTGATGAGTCTTTTACAGAAACTGAAAAAGACATATCACTTTTTTCGTATGGAACTTTTAGCTCATTAAAAAAATTTATTAAATTTGGATAAGTTAATTTATTAAAAACTATAAATCCGAGATCTACAGGAACTTTTTTATCATTCTCATTTATGTCGTATGTATATGAGTGTCCACCAAAATGATCCTCCCTTTCAAAAAGATCTACTCTATATTTTTTTGATAAGTAATAAGCAGCTGACAGACCTGATATACCTGAACCAATAACTGCAATTTTCATTTAATATTTAAGCTGCATCTTCTTTATACTCTTGAAGAGTTGGACAAGAGCAAACTAAATTTCTATCACCAAAAACATTATCAACTCTTCCAACTGGTGGCCAAAACTTATTAACTTTCAAATATTTATTTGGAAATGCAGCTTCTTCTCTTTTATATAAGTGTTTCCATTCATCTGCACTAAGCTCAAGATGTGTGTGTGGGGCATTTTTCAAAGGATTGTCTTTTTTATCAAAACTACCATTATCAACTTTGTCAATTTCTTTTTTAATAGATATTAATGCATTACAAAAACGATTTATCTCTGCCAGATTTTCACTCTCTGTTGGTTCAATCATTAATGTTCCAGCAACAGGCCAGGACATTGTTGGGGCATGATAACCGTAATCTATTAATCTTTTGGCGATATCTTCCTCTGAAATTCCCGATTTAGATTTTATTGGTCTAAGATCTATAATACATTCGTGTGCAACATTTCCATTTTTTCCTTTGTAGAGAACTTTATAATGATCAGATAATTTTTTTGATATGTAGTTTGCGTTTAAAATTGCTACCTCAGATGCTTTTCTTAAACCTTCAGCTCCCATCATCTTTATATACATCCAGGAAATTGGTAATATACTCGCACTTCCCCATGGCGCAGCAGATACAGAGCCTAAACTTTTCTCGGACCTGTTATTTTTAGTAATGTTATGATTTGGTAAAAAATCTTTTAAGTGTTTTGCGCATGCGATTGGACCCATGCCTGGCCCTCCTCCTCCATGTGGAATACAAAAAGTTTTGTGTAAGTTAATATGACAGACATCTGGTCCAAATTTTCCAGGTTTTGCAATACCAACTAGTGCGTTAAGGTTTGCACCATCCATATAAACTTGACCGCCTGCTTTATGGACATAATCACAAATTTCACTAATTTTTTCTTCGAATACTCCGTGTGTTGATGGGTAGGTTACCATCAGAGCAGCTAAATCTTTTGAATACTTATTTACCTTATCTTTTAAATCTATTATATCAACATTGCCTTCTTCATCGCAATTAACAACTACTACTTTCATACCGCACATTTGTGCGCTTGCAGGATTTGTACCGTGTGCTGACTCTGGTATCAAACATACATTTCTATTTTTTTGATTATTATTCAAATGAAATTTACGTATTGTCATTAATCCTGAATATTCTCCTTGAGCACCTGAATTTGGTTGAAGGGAAACTGCATCAAAACCTGTGATTTCCTTCAAATCATTAACTAAATCATTAAATAAAACCTTATACCCTTTCATTTGATCTTGGGGCACAAAAGGATGTGGTAATGAGAATTCTTTCCAAGTTACAGGGATAAGTTCCGCTGTAGCATTCAGCTTCATAGTACATGATCCAAGTGCAATCATAGATCTATTTAAAGCAATATCACAATCTTCTAATCTTTTTAAATAACGAAGCATCTCGGTTTCTGAATGATATTTGTGAAAAATAGGATGAGTCAAATATTTAGACGTTCTTAAAAGATTTTTTGGTAAATTAGTTAAATCAACTGTATCAGCATTGCTAAATGTTTTTTTTATTCCGAATATTTTAAGTAGAGTATTTACATGATCAACTCTCTTAACCTCATCAAAAGCTACAGATAATGTATTTTTATCTACTACCCTCAAATTAATTTTTTCTGATAAGGCCTTATTATTTATAGTGTCTGTTTTCTCATTTGTTTTGACAGTAACTGTATCAAAAAAATTTTCGGAGTGTAGTTGGTAACCACCTGATTTCAGTCCATCAGCAAATATTTTTGCTAACTTTGATGTCCTATTAGCTATTTTTAAAATTCCTTCAGGTCCATGATAAATTGCATAAGCGGCTGAAAGAATTGCAAGTAGTGCTTGAGCAGTGCAAATATTGCTTGTAGCCTTGTCTCTTCTTATGTGCTGTTCTCTTGTTTGAAGAGATAACCTGAACGCTTTTTTCCCATGTCTATCAACTGATACTCCAATAATTCTACCTGGCATAGATCTTTTAAATTCTTCTTTAGTTGCAAAAAATGCTGCATGTGGACCTCCATAACCCATAGGTATTCCAAATCTTTGTGCACTTCCAACAGCAATATCTGCCCCAAGTTCTGCTGGGGTTTTAAGTCTTGTTAAAGATAACAGATCACTAACAACAATTACTTTGCCTTCTTTTTTATGAATTAAACTTATAGACTCACTAGGGTCTTTAATTTCACCTAAAGTTCCAGGGTAAGCTAAAACACCACAAATAATTTTATCTTTAATACCTTTTAAAATTTTTTCCTCATCACCAATAATCAGCTCTATATTGAATGGCTCAACCCTTGTCTTAATTATATCTATTGTTTGAGGGTTACACGAGCTTGATACAAATATCTTTTTTGAATTATTTTTATCTAATCTTTGACATAAACCCACTGCTTCAGCAGCAGCAGTTCCTTCATCTAATAACGAAGCATTTGCTATATCCATACCAGTTAAATCCATTATCATTTGTTGGAAATTAATTAGCATTTCTAATCTTCCCTGGGCTACTTCAGGTTGGTATGGAGTGTAAGAAGTATACCAACCAGGATTCTCGAGTATATTTCTTAAAATAACATTTGGGGTAACAGTATTATAGTAACCCATGCCTATAAAATTACGGAAAACTTCATTTTTTTTTGACAAAAATTTCAATTTTTTTAGAGCATCATTCTCTGACATAGGTTCATCAATTTTAAGTTCGTCTTTAATTAAAATATTCTTTGGAACAGTATTCTCAATTAAATTATCAATTGATTTTGAAGATATTGCTTTTAACATCTCTTTTTGGTCTTCAGTGCTCGGACCAATGTGCCTACTGATAAATTCTTTTGAAGTATCGTCTATCATGTTAATTTGGATTGTCCTTTACAAATTTTTCGTAATCTGGCTGGCTCATTAAAGAATCTAACTCTGATTTATCTTTAACTTTAATTTTAAAAAACCAACCATTATTTTCTGGATCTTTATTTACATTTGATGGGTCATCAACAATTGGTTGATTTGTTTCCATAATTTCTCCAGATACTGGCGTGTAAACATCGCTCGCAGCCTTTGTGGACTCTACTACAGCAGCTTTTTCTTCTTTGTTTAAACTCTTACCTTTCTCGGGCAATTCAACAAAAACGATGTCACCAAGCATTTCTGTTGCATGCTTGCTAATGCCCACAGTTGCAGACTCACCGTCTAACATGATCCATTCATGTTTTTTTGAATATTTTTTTTCACTCATATATCCTCCTATTTGACATAACTCTTTTTATAAAACGGTAATTTGGATACTTTAGCCTCATGCTTTTTTCCTCTTACCTCTATTAAAATTTTATTATCAATTTCTGAAAATTTACTTTTTACATATCCCATGGCAACTGGACTATTTACGCTTGGTCCATATGTACCGCTTGTTATAATTCCTATTTCCTCACCAGTATTAGAATAAATTTTTGTACCCTCTCTTGCGATAATTTTACCTGTTGGTTTAACGCCAACTCTAATTTTAGAAACTCCATTTTGTAAATCTTTTTTAATATTTTCCCAACCTTTGAATCCTCCGGTTTCTCTTCTCTTTTTTGAAATTGCCCATTTTAAATTTGCTTGAATCGGATTAATCTCTTGATTTAATTCATGACCATACAAACATAAACCCGCTTCCAATCTAAGTGTATCTCTCGCTCCCAAACCTATAGGTTTAGCATCTTTATCTGTAAGTAGTTTGATAAGATTTTCAACAATTACATTTGGAACTGAAATCTCAAAACCATCTTCGCCAGTGTAACCAGAACGAGTTATGTAAATTTTCTTTTCAAGAAATTTAAAATAATTACCATTCATAAATTTGAGTTCTTTTACACCTTTTATAATTGTTTCAAGAATTGTTTCCGCTTTAGGACCTTGTAAAGCTATAAGAGATAAATCTTTTCTTAATTCGTATTTGCTTTCGGAATTTAGACACTTTGCAATTTCTTTAATATCGTTATCCTTGCAAGCTGCATTCAATATAATATTAAAACCATTTTCAACTCTTGTTATAATAAGATCATCTATGACGCCTCCTTCATCATTAATTAAAAAGGAATATTTAGACTGGTTCATCTTAATTTCTTTAAAATCTAATGGTATGATTTTTTCTAAACTAAGTTCTGTTGATCGACCTCCAGAGACAAAAAACTGACCCATATGTGATACATCAAAAAAACCTGCGGACTGTCTTGTATTTATATGTTCTTTAACTATGCCATCTTTATATTGGATAGGCATTTCATAACCAGCGAAAGGAACGAACTTAGCCCCTGAGTTTTTATGAAAATTATATAAAGCTGTTTTTTCCATTTTGTAATAACCCTTTTTTTCCCCATCTGTCTAAGAACCTGAGAGATTTACTCCTTCGGTGAGGCTATGCCTGCTTTCCAGAGTTATTACAATAACGGTCCTTTTGCCTGAGAGTTTCCAGGGAGGTTGCTCCTTCGGCGCTATATTTAAATAGTCTCTCCCGTTATGCTTTTTTATAACACAAAATTTTGATAAATTATACTTTTTTATAATCCAAGCTTTTCATGACTACGGCGGAAAGAATAATTATTCCCCCAATAAGTACACTTACTGGTGGTATTTCATTAAAAAATAGCCAAACCCATATTGGGGCAAATATAGATTCCATAAGCATTAACAAACCAACCATCACGGCCGGGGTTGTTCTAGAACCTATTGTGATAAAAATAAAACCAAAAGCTAATTGTGGAACACCAAGTAAAAATGATAACCAAATATCTTTTGTAGATATGACCATATCTTCAAGTAAAAATAAACCATAAAGGCAGCTCAATATACCTGCATAAAATATTGCGGGTATCATGTCTACTTTTGGATATTTTCGTATTATCAAAACTAAAACTGAAAAGTTAATTGGAATAGTCAAAGCGGCTAAATTTCCTTTTAAAGATCCAGTCCCAAGTGAGTCACCAATCATCAATGTTACACCAATCATGGCCAATACAATTGCAACATATCCTCGTGGTGAAATTTTTTCTTTTAAAAAAATATAAGCTACTATCGGTAAAAAAACTGTTTGAGTACTAATAATAAAAACTACATTAGCAACGGTCGTTTCCATCATAGAATACATATAAGCAACAAAGTTAGTGGATAAAAATATTCCACCTATAAGACCAGGTACTCCTGCTTCTTTAATCTTTTTAAAAGTTTTTTTTCTGTAAGTTAACAAGATAAATGCGATTAAAACCCAAAGAAAGAATATTGATCTATAAAAAAGGATTTGCCATATGCTTGCACTTTCGAAAGATCTTAGAATTAGCCCACCCCAACTTAAGCAAAATCCGCCTGTAAGAATAAGTAAAGGCCCAGGTATTTTATAAACAAAATTCATTTAGAATTTTCTTACATAGTCTTGAAAAGCTTTTTCTGCAACAGGCAAATCGACCAATTTGAATTTAATAGTTGTGCCAGGGATTTTTTGAACTAATTTATCATAATCAGCTGTGATCACATTTGCAATTTTTGGATATCCACCGATTGTTGGGTGATCTGAAAGTAGAATTATAGGTTGGCCGTCGCCGGGAACTTGTATTGATCCTTTCGTGATCCCTTCCGATTTTATATTTTTATTGACTGTGTTTTCTAGTTTTTGACCTTCTAATCTCATTCCCATTCGATCAGTTAATTTTGTAACTTTGTATTCTTTTGAAAAAAAATCTTCTTGGCTTTTTTTCGAGAAATAATGAATTTGTAATCCTTTCATAACTCGGATGATGTTATCTTTATCGAAATCAAATTGAATTTTATTTGTTTTATCCACTTGATGAGATTTATTAAAAAAAATTTTATCGCCAACTTTGAGTTTGTCGCCATTGTTTGGACCGATTTTTGCTTTTACCAATGTTGATACGCTGCCTTTAACCTCTTCTATTTTAAAACCACCGAAAATTGAAAAATAACCATAAACAGAATTAATAGTTGATAAAATATCAATCTTTTCTCCGTTTGAAATTAGGAAACTTTCATTAGGCTTTCCTTTAATTATTTCGCCATTTTTTTTTATAATATTAAAATTAACTTTGCCTGAGATAGCTACCAGTACAGTTTCTCCTATAAGTTCGAATAATGGTCCTTGATACGCAAATTCTAAAGCTCCCTCTGATATTTTATTGCCAACTAATTTATTTGAAGTACAAAATGTTAATTGATCCATACAGCCACTTGCGACAATTCCTAAATGCTGTAAACCAAATCTACCTAGATCTTGAAAAGTAGAATTAATACCCGGTCTTAAAACTTTAAAGTAATTATTCATTTTTAAACGATCCAAACTCTTTTTTTGATATTGATTTAAATTTTACAGTGTCGCCTGGTGATAAAATGCTTGTATCTTTTTTGTTTATATTGAATAGTTCGAATGGAGTTCTTCCTATTATATTCCATCCACCAGGGCTTTCGAAAGTGTATATCGTACAAAATTTTTCAACTATTCCCACACATCCTTTGTTTATTTTTATTCGCGGTGTATCTAACCTATCGTGGTAAAGACTTTTATTCAGATCTCCAAGAAAGGGTTGTCCAGGTACAAAACCAATCATGTAAACGAAAAAATTTGTTTCAAGATGTTTTGATACTATTTCTTTAAAATTTAATTTGGTTTTTGTCTCCAATCTTTTAATGTCCAAAGCGAATTCTTCATCATAACATATTGGGATTTCAACAATTTTTTTGTTTTCAGGTAAATTTATTTTTGAATAATCGCTACTTTTAATGAATTCTATTATTTCTTGTGATTTAATTTGTCCTAATTCAAAATTAATTATTAATTTATTGTATGATGGGGTGTAATTTAATATTCCTTTTAGCTTTCTAGTATTTACTGACTGTTGAATGAAGTTAAAAAGTTTAATTACTTCTTTGTTTGTGCTTTTATTAACTTCATCACCAAAATCACAAGTGATGCCACAGTCTCCAATATTGGTTATTTTTTTTAACATAAATTGATATAGTAGATATTATATAAAGGTTTAAAATATGGAAATTAATATTAATTGTGATCTTGGCGAAACTTCAAAGTTTTGTTCTACGGAAAATGACCCTTTGCTATTGGGCATAGTTAATTCTGCAAATATTGCGTGTGGTTATCATGCTGGAGATAAACCTACAATGAAAAGGACTGTGGAAGTTTCAAAAAAAAATGGAGTAAGCATTGGAGCACATCCGTCTTTTAATGACCCTGACAATTTTGGAAGAAAAAGATTAAAACTACCTCCTTTAGAGATAAAAAAATTGATAATTGATCAAATTAATATTTTAAACGAAATTGCTGAAAAAGACTCTATGAAAGTAACCCACGTAAAACCACACGGAGCTTTAAATAATATGGCTTGTGAAAATTTTGAATTAGCAAATATTATTGCGAAATCCATCATTGAGGCAAATAAAGATTTGATCTTCCTTGTTCCAACTGGTTCTGAAATGGAAAAAGCAGGAAAAAAACTCAATATGAAAATAGCAGCAGAAATATTCGCAGATAGGAATTATGAAGATGATGGAAATTTAGTTTCAAGATCAAAACCGAATGCTCTAATTACAGACCCTGAAATTGCAAAAAAACATGTTATAAAAATGGTTAAATCCCAATCATTAAATTGTTTTTCAGGTAAACAAATCCCATGCGAAATTGATTCAATTTGTGTTCATGGAGATGGTAAAAGTGCAGTTGATACTGCAAATACAATTAAAAGTGGCCTAATAGAAAGTGGTGTGACGCTTAGACCTTTGGATAAATTAAAAAAATTTGCCTAAATACAATATGTTCAAAAGAATATTTATTATTTTAATTGCTGCATTTATTTTTGTGCAATACGTCGGTACATCACATGGTGCAAGTAGTGATAGTAGTAGTGATAATTATTTAGATCAATATAAAGATGCAAAAAAACTTATTTTAAAAGCTAAAAGTTTAGAAGAAAAAAATAAAGTCGATCGAGCTACTAAATTATATTCTAAGGCCCTAGGAAAATTAGAACAAGCATACAAAACCGATAGAAACAATCCAGATATTCTTAATTATCTTGGTTTTGCCTTAAGAAAAACAGGTAAATTAAAAGAGGCAGAACAATATTATTTAGCAGGTTTAAAAATTAAACCCG
>CACMHR010000006.1:0-53875 GCA_902613655.1 uncultured Pelagibacteraceae bacterium | reverse complement strand
TTTGTTTTTTATTTATTATTAATGGAGCTAATCTTGTAGATGGTTTCAATGGGCTTTTAACAATTCACCTACTTATAATAAATTTTATACTTTTATATATAAATTTAATCAATGGAAATCAAGACCTAGCAATGGTAATTACTGCTCAGATTGTTGTTTTGATATCTTTTCTACTTTTTAATTTTCCAAAAGCAACTCTGTTTTTAGGAGATAGTGGCTCATATTTATTTGGTTCGTTAGTAGCTTATAATATTATTAATACAAATAATTTAAATCCTCAGATTTCATCCTTCTTTTTTTGTATACTTTTATTTTATTTGTTTTTTGAGGTTTTCTTTTCTTTTTTTAGAAAATTATATTTAAAAAAATCACCCTTAAAACCTGATAGGTCACACTTACACATGTTAACTTACAGTTTTTTAGCGAATTCTTTGAAGTTTAAAGATAGTAACTATTTAAATTCCCTTTTAATAAATACAATTTATACTTCTTTAATTTTACCAGCAGTTTTTTTCCAGGATAATGGTTTAATTTGTAAATATTGGTTTTTTTCATTATTAATTCTTTATATTGTCTTTTATTCACTACTTTATAGTTTCGCAAAAAAGCAATAGTTGTTATAAGTTTTTGTTATAAAATTAATTTAATGGGCAAGTGGCGGAATTGGTATACGCGCTAGTCTTAGGAACTAGTGCCGCAAGGCTTAAGAGTTCGAGTCTCTTCTTGCCCACCAATTTTTATGAAAGTAAAGGTAAATTCGAAAAAGGGTTTTAAAACTATTTTATCTGTTTTAGTTGATAAAAAAACTATACAGAAAAAGTTAGATGAAAAACTTAATGAACTTCAACACAAAGTTCAATTAAAAGGTTTTAGACCAGGTAAGGTCCCAACTAATATTATCAAAAATCAATTTGGTAAAGCTGTGTATGGCGAAGTAATAGATGCCATTTTGAAGGAAACCTCATCCAAAGCTATCGAGGATAATAAAATTAAAGTAGCTGGCCAACCTAAAATAGACTTAAAAACTTTTGGAGAGGGAAAGGATTTAGATTACACAATAGAATTAGAAACTTTACCAGAAATCAAAGTCAAACCATTAAATTCAATTAAAGCAACCGAATACAATATTGAAATTGATAAAAATATAATCAATAAAAGAATTGATGAAATTGCCAAAGGTCAACAAAACTTTGAAAATAAAAAAGAAAATGAAAAATCAGAAAAGGGTGACATGATCATTTTTGACTACAAAGCTAAAATTGATGGAAAAGATTTTGAAGGAAATGAAGGAAAAAACGTTCAATTAATATTAGGAAGAGATCTTTTTATAAAAGGTTTTGACGATCAACTTTTAGGTACAAAAAAAAATGACAATAAAACAGTAACTGTAAAACTCCCACCAAATTTTCCAAAAAAAGAATTAGTAAATAAAAAAACAAATTTTGATTGTAAAATTACTAATATTAAAAAATCTATTAATACAAAAATTAATGACGAATTTGCAAAAAAAATGGGCGCCAAAAGTCTTGAAGATCTTAAAACTTTAGTTAGCAAACAAATGTCCAATGAATACAAAAGCAGTCTTAGTGTAATTACCAAAAAAAATATTTTAGAACAACTTGAAAAATCACACTCATTAGAATTGCCACCTAATTTAGTTGAACAGGAAGCAAAATTATTAACAAGGAACCAAAAAAAAGAAGATGAACAAAAAAATAAAGAAAAAAATATAAAATTAGCAAAATCAAGAATTAAGATAGGATTATTACTAAACGAAATTGCACAATCTAATAATTTAAAAATTGATGAGAATGAAATTAAAAATGAAATACAAAAACAAATTAAAACGATGCCAGGTCAAGAAAAAATGGTAATGGATTATTATCAAAAAAACCCAAGCGCCGTATCAAGTTTAAGAGGAGCTTTATATGAAGAGAAAATATTAGATTTAATTAAAAATAAAATTACATTAAATAAAAAAAATGTGACAACAAAAGAAGCTGAAGAAATACTAAAATCCCATACACATGATCACGATCATGATCACAAGAGTGATACCAAAAAAAACGTAAAAAAATCAAAAATTAAAAAAAAAAGTAAAAAGAAATAGCTAAAAGCTATTTTAAAATGTATAACCCATATTGTCATGATTCGTAAAATTGAAGAGCAGCTAAATAATCTAGTTCCAATGGTTGTTGAACAAACAAACAAGGGAGAGAGAGCTTACGATATTTATTCACGGTTATTGAAAGAGAGAATCGTATTCTTAGTTGGAGGAGTAAACGATACAGCAGCATCTTTAGTAACAGCACAACTTTTATTTTTAGAGTCCGAAAATCCAAAAAAAGAAATTTTCTTTTATATTAATAGCCCAGGAGGACTTGTTACATCAGGTTTAGGTATATATGATACTATGCAATATATTAAATCACCTGTTTCAACACTTTGTATTGGACAAGCATCATCAATGGGTTCATTTTTATTATCTGCTGGGGAAAAGGGAAAAAGATTTTCTTTACCAAATTCAAGAATAATGGTTCATCAGCCGTCAGCAGGATTTCAAGGTCAAGCTACTGATATCCAAATTCATGCAAAGGAGATTTTAGCCTTAAAAGAAAGGCTTAATAAAATTTATTCTAAACATACCGGAAAATCTCTCAAAGAAATTTCTCAGGCTTTAGAAAGAGATAACTTTATGACTCCAGAAGAAGCCAAAGATTTTGGATTAATAGACTCTGTAGTCGAAAAAAGAAAATAATACACAATATATAGGTTTGTATTCAACTTCTACTTGCCTTGTTAAACACATAGATTTAAAATTGTTTTGGTGATTCGTTATGTCAGAAAAAAATAATAAAAATATACTTTATTGCTCTTTTTGCGGGAAGAGCCAACACGAAGTTAAAAAACTTATTGCGGGACCAACCGTATTTATTTGCGATGAATGTGTTGAATTATGTATGGATATTATTAAAGAAGAAAACAAGAGTTCTTTAATAAAACACCAAGAGGGAGTCCCTACACCGAGGGAAATTTGCAAAATATTGGACGACTACGTAATTGGACAAACACATGCTAAAGAGGTTTTATCAGTTGCTGTTCATAACCATTACAAAAGATTAAGTCACGAAAATAAATCGAATAAAGATATCGAACTATCAAAATCAAATATTCTTTTAGTTGGACCTACAGGATGTGGAAAAACTTTGTTAGCTCAAACGCTTGCAAGAATTTTAGATGTACCTTTTACGATGGCAGACGCAACAACTTTAACAGAAGCAGGTTATGTAGGCGAGGATGTAGAAAATATAATTTTAAAACTTTTACAGGCAGCTGATTATAATGTCGAAAAAGCACAAAAGGGAATTGTTTACATTGATGAAGTAGACAAGATTAGTAGAAAGTCAGAAAACCCCTCGATTACTAGAGATGTTTCTGGTGAAGGAGTACAACAAGCTTTATTAAAAATAATGGAAGGAACTATAGCTAGTGTTCCGCCACAGGGTGGAAGAAAACATCCGCAGCAAGAATTTTTACAGGTTGACACTACTAATATCCTATTTATCTGCGGAGGAGCATTTGCAGGATTAGATAAAGTTATTGAAAATAGAGGTAAAGGAACCTCAATTGGTTTTGGCGCAAAAGTAAAGAGTAATGAAGAAACAACAATTTCAGAAATTATAAAAAAATTAGAACCTGAAGATTTAATTAAATATGGTTTAATACCAGAATTTATTGGAAGGATGCCAATTATAGCAACTTTAAAAGAATTAGATGAAAAATCTCTAGTTAAAATTTTAAAGGAGCCAAAAAATTCGTTGCTCAAACAATATAAAAGGCTTTTTGAATTTGAGGATGTGAAACTAGAATTTAGAGATGACGCTTTAACAGAAATCGCCAAAAAGGCGATAAGTAAGAAAACAGGAGCAAGAGGTCTCAGATCCATATTAGAGTCTTTATTGTTGAAAACAATGTTCTCTCTTCCAGATATGGAGAATGTAGAATCGGTCACAGTTGATAAATCAGTAGTTAAAGGCAAATCTGAGCCTATTATTACTTATTCGAAAGCCAAATCTACGTCTGTGGCTTAAATTTCACTTGAAATAACTATTATTAATATCCATATTCAAAATATGAGTCTTGATAATTTCAAACCTTTGCTACCTTTAAGAGATATAGTTATTTTTCCATCGACTGTAGTTCCTCTTTTTGTTGGAAGAAAAAAATCTATAAAAGCACTAGAGGAAGTTATGAAGTCAGATAAATCAATAGTATTAGTTGCACAAAAAAATTCTGAAGTGGATGACCCAAAAGAACAAGACATATATTCTTATGGGTGTTTAAGTAAAATTCTACAATTACTTAAACTTCCAGACGGAACAGTAAAGGTATTAGTTGAAGGTCTTGAAAGAGTAAAAATCAAATCTATTAAAAGCGAAGAAAAAAAATATTTAAATTGTGAAATTGAAATAATCTCAACAGTAGGTGATACAGATCAAAGCAAAGCTTTAGCTTCAAGTTTAATTAAAAAGTTTGAAAAACTATCTAATTTAAGCAAAAAAGACCTTGGCGACTTTGCTAAAAACCTTAAATCATTATCCAAAACATCAGATATATCTGACAATATTTCATCAAATCTAAACGTGTCAATCTTCGAAAAACAAAAGCTTCTTGAAATTTTTGATATTACAAAAAGATTAGAGAGGATTTATGAAATTATAGAAAAAGAAACTAGCGTTATAAGTATGGAGAAAAAGATTAGAGGTAGAGTAAAAAACCAAATGGAAAAAACCCAGAGAGAATATTATTTAAATGAACAATTAAAAGCTATACAAAAGGAATTAGGGGAAATTGAAGAGGGTAAGGACGAGGTTTCAAATTTAAGTAGCGCAATACTTAAAGCTAAAATGACTAAGGAAGCCCAGGCAAAATGTTTGTCGGAATTAAAAAAATTGAAGTCTATGAGCCCGATGTCTGCAGAAGCTACCGTTGTAAGAAATTATCTCGATTGGATGATTGATTTACCCTGGAGTAATAAAAGTAAAATTATAAAAGATTTAAAATCTGCTCAACAAATTCTTGATGAAGATCACTATGGATTAGACAAGGTTAAAGAGAGAATTATTGAGTTTTTAGCTGTACAGAAAAGAATAGAAAAATTAAAAGGACCTATACTTTGTTTAGTAGGACCTCCTGGTGTTGGTAAAACTTCATTAGGAAAATCTATAGCAAGAGCTACAGGAAGAAAATTTGTAAGAATATCTTTAGGTGGTGTTAGAGATGAAGCAGAAATTAGAGGTCACAGAAGAACCTATATAGGTTCTCTTCCTGGAAAAATTATTCAAATGATGAAAAAAGCAGGAACTAAAAATCCTTTATTTTTATTAGATGAAATTGATAAGGTTGGAAGTGATTATAGAGGTGACCCATCTTCTGCTTTACTTGAAGCATTAGATCCCGAGCAAAATAAGCAATTTAATGATCACTATCTTGAAGTTGATTATGATTTATCTGATGTCATGTTTGTTACAACAGCAAACACTCTAAATATATTGCCTCCTTTGCTGGACAGAATGGAAATAATAAGAATACCCGGATATACTGAAGATGAAAAAACTAACATTGCTCAAAAATATTTAATACCTAAGCAGAGCAAAGATAATGGATTGAAAGACAATGAATGGAAAATATCTGAGAATGTTATAAAAAAAATTATAAGAGATTATACAAGAGAATCTGGTGTAAGAAATTTAGAAAGGGAAATTTCTAAAATTGCCAGAAAGACAGTTAAAAAGATAGATTCAAGTGAAAAAATAGAGAAAGAATTATTGGAAAAAGATGTAAATAGCTTTCTTGGAGTTAAGAAATACAATTATGGTGAAATCGAAAGTGAAAACAAAATTGGAGTTTCAACCGGTCTTGCTTGGACTGAAGTTGGCGGAGAAATACTTAAAATAGAGTCAGTCAATATGCCTGGCAAAGGAAAAATGCAAATTACAGGTAAGCTTGGTGAGGTTATGCAAGAGTCAGTAAAAGCTGCAAAATCTTTTGTTAGATATAAATCTGTAGAATTTGGAATAGTGCCACCGCTTTTTGAAAAAAAAGATTTCCATATTCACGTGCCCGAAGGAGCGACCCCTAAAGACGGACCATCTGCTGGGATTGCTATCGTAACTTCTATAATATCTTCAATAACTGGTATCCCAGTTAATAAAGATGTAGCGATGACAGGCGAAGTAACTTTAAGAGGAAATGTTCTACAAATCGGTGGTTTGAAGGAAAAATTACTAGCAGCTCACAGAGCTGGTATTAAAAAAGTTTTAATTCCATACGATAATCAAAAGGATTTAATTGAAATTCCAGAAACGATAAGAAATAGTATTGAAATAGTAAGTGTAAAAACTGTCGAAGAAGTGCTTAAACATGCACTTACAAAAGAACTCAAACCAGTTAAATGGGTAGAAATAGATCAAGTTTCAAATAAAAACAAAGAAAAATCAGAAGTTACAAGCGCTCATTAATTGTTTAAGATCACTAAACAAACACATTTACATCGATAATAAAAAAAATGAAAAAAATAGTTATTACTGGTGGAATTGGATATATCGGAACTGAAATATGCAAAATCTACTCTGGTGAGAGTTGGAATAATCAAATCACGGTAATCGATAACCGATTTATATCTGAGAGAGTAAATCAATTAAGAAAATGGAATATGAACTTTGTTCATGCCGATATAAGAAAAATTGATGAGGTGAAGAAATATTTAAGTGAAGCAGATGTTGTTCATCATCTAGCTGGAATTACCGATGTTCCAAGAACAGAGTTTGAATTAAATGATGAAAAAGATAAGGAGTTATACGACATTGCGGAAAAAGGAACAGAAGTTGTGTTATCGGAAACATCGCAAAGCTGTAAAATTATATTTCCATCAACGCATGTTGTTTTTGAAGGAAAACAAGATTTAATAAAAGACATTAAGGAAGATTTTGAAAAACTACCAATATTACCATATGGAAAAAGTAAAGATTTTAATGAAGATCAAATAAAAAAATCTGGAAAAAATTATGTAATTTTAAGACTTGCTTCAGTATACGGATACTCAAGTGACACCATGAGACTTAATATAATGCCGAATTTATTTGCCAAAATTGCATCTCAAAATGGAACAATTAGGCTTTTTGGAGGTGGAAAACAATTAAAAGCACTTGTTCCATTAATTGATACTGCGAGATGTTTTAAATTTATGGAAGAAAAAGACGAAATCAAAAAAGAAATTTTTAATGTGTCAAAAGATTCAATTACAGTCGAGGAAGTAGCAAGTCTCTGTAAAAAAATTAATTCTAAGTTAGAAATAATTAAAACAAATGATAAAATTCCAAATCCAGGTTACTCTTTATCTAATCAGAAACTTTTAAAAACTGGTTTTAAATTCCTTTATTCTTTAGAAGAAAGTTTAAAGGAAATGATATTTAAGTGGTCAAATCAAATTTTTATTAAAGATTTAGAGTATGTTAAAGATGGTGAAAATGAATATGTTGATCAAAGAGGCAAAATTAGCAATCACGAACTTACTGAACCAATAAACTTAATAGGTCTCATTCATTCAAAAAAAGGTACCATGAGAGCAAACCACTATCATCCACAACAAGAACAAAAATGTTTGTTCACTAGCGGTCAAATTATTGAAGTTTTTCAGGATTTATTAAATCCAAATTCACCAAAAATTACGCAAGTCGTTAATGAGGGACAATTATCTGTGATAAAACCAAATGTTGCCCACACCATGGTATTTTCAAAAGATACTACTTTTTTAAATTTAGTTAGGGGAGAAAGAGATCACGATAATTATGGTATTACTCATACAATAAAACATAATATTGTTAGTGAAAAAGAAAAAAAATTATTATTGGATAACTATAAATTCAGTTGTAGATGTTGTGGTGAGACCAAATTAAAAAGAGTTGTGTCATTAGGTTATCAACCTCTAGCAAATAATTTACTTAATAATAAAAATGAAGAATGTGAACTATACCCTTTAGAATTAAATTATTGTCCAAATTGCCATAACTGCCAGTTATCAGTTTCTGTTGATCCAAAAAAGATGTTTTCTAATTATTTATATACCTCATCTACATCTCAATCATTTAGAAAACATTTCGAGGATGCAGCAAAACATTACGCAAAAGAGTTTAAATTATCACCAAAAAAGTCATATATAATCGATATTGGTAGTAACGATGGTGTAGCTCTCAAACCATTTAAAGATTTAGGTTTTAAAAAAATTCTGGGCGTTGAACCTGCCAAAAATCTATCAAAACTTGCAAATAAAAATGGAATTAAAACAGTAAACTGTTTTTTAAGTCTAAAAAATCTGAAAAAAATAAAAAAAAATGCGGATGTTATTTTAGCTTCAAATGTATTTGCCCATTCAGATAATTTAAAAGAAATGGCTGATTGTATGCTTAAACTTTTGAGCAGCAAAGGAAATATAGTAATCGAAGTTCAGTACTTATTAAATACACTACAGGATCTTACATTTGATAACATTTATCATGAACACTACAATTATTGGTCACTTACTTCATTGGTTAACTTTTTCGATCAGTTTAAAGCAAAAATCGTTAAAGCCGAGAGAATAGATACGCATGGTGGATCCCTTAGAATTTTTATAAAAAAAGATAAAAAAGCAAAAATTGATAAGAGTGTAAGCAATCTATTAAAAGAAGAAGAAAAGTTTGGTTTAAAAAGATATAAAACTTATCAAGAGTTTGGCGAAAAGATTTATAAAATTAAAAACAACGTTAAAAAAAATATTGAAAAATTAAAGAACAGCAATAAGACATTAATTGGCTATGGATCTCCTGCAAAAGCCACAACCGCGCTTAATTTTTTCGGTGTTTCAGATGAAATAGAGTTTATAGTTGAGGATAATAAACTAAAACATGGAAAGTATATACCTGGCGTTAAAATTCCAATTGTTAGCAAAGATAAAGTATCTGATAATAACAGCACAGTTCTCGTATTAGCCTGGAACTTTTTTGAAGATATAAAAAATAATAATAATCAATTATCAAGTAACTTTGTAAGTATTAAAGATTTAGAGCAATAGCTCACTTTTTAAGAAATTTTTCCGCTTCTAATATAATTTTTTCTGTGTCCGAAGGAATGTCATCTTTATTTTTTTTAGTTTTAACTTCATCACTTAATAATAAAGCTTCATCTTTTCGATTATTAAATTTTTTTTTTGTTGATGTTTTTTTGTTATTTAAAATTTCATCTACAGCTACAAGTATATCTTGAATTTCAAATTTATTATTCATTTAACAAATTACTTTTATAAAGTTTTTTAAAGAAATTAATACTCCTAGGGTTTGCAAGTGCTTGTAAATTTTCAATTTTATTTCCATGAATAGCTTTTTTTACAGCTAACTCAACAATTTTACCACTTTTTGTTCTTGGTATTTCATCAATCTTAATTACTTTATGAGGTACGTGTTTTGGAGAACAATCTTTTTTAATTTTTTTCTTAATGAAATTTATGTCTGAATCACTCAATTTATTTTTATTATTCATTACAACAAAAAGTAAAATTTTAACATCACCATCTTTCTCCTGCCCGACTACAAGACTTTCACGAATAAAATTAATTTTTTCTACCTGTCTGTATATTTCAGCCGTTCCTATTCTTACTCCACCAGGGTTCAATGTAGCATCTGACCTTCCATAAATTATAAAACCTCCATTTTTGGTCTTTTGAATGAAGTCTCCATGGTGCCAAATATTTTTATATTTTGTAAAATATGCATTTTTAAACTTTTTATTTTTCGGGTCGTTCCAAAACTTAATTGGCATTGTTGGAAATGGTTTTTTTATTACTAATTCTCCTTTTTTGTTTTTTGAAACCTTTTTTCCATTTTCATCAAAAATATCCACATCGATTCCTAAACTTTCACCCTGAATTTCACCGGCATACACTTTTGAAAAAATATTTCCAAGAACTAAACATCCAACAACGTCTGTACCACCACTTATAGATGTCAAATGAACATCTTTTTTAATGTTTTTATAAACATACTCAAAACACTCTTTAACAAGTGGTGATCCTGTTGAAGCTATAATTTTTAACTCAGGTAATTTTAATTTATTAAAATTAAAATTTTCTTTTTTTAGAAAATCAATATATTTAGCACTGACCCCAAATAAATTAATATTTTCTCTGGAGCAAAACTTTATTAAAGAGTCCTTAAAGGGATAAGTGGGTGATCCATCGTATAAAAAAAGACTTGATCCAGACGAAAGTGCTCCTACCAACCAATTCCACATCATCCAGCCAGTAGTCGTATAATAAAAAACTTTAAAATTATTTTTAATATTACAGTGTAAGGAGAACTCTTTATTATGTTCAATAAGAACGTTTCCAGCGCCATGAGTAATGCATTTGGGTGCTCCAGTAGTTCCGCTTGAGTACAAGATATAAAGTGGATGGTTAAAATCAAATTTTTTAAAAGTATTATCAATTGGAGAACTTTTAATAACACTATAAAAATCCATATACTTAGGATTAATTTTTTTTGTAAATTTATCTGAGTATGGAAAAACTATAATCTTTCGTATAGATTTAATTTTTTTTAAAATATTTGGTATTTTTTCAATTATATTAATCTTTTTTCCATTATAAAAATAATAATCACAAGTAATCAAAACTTTGGGTTTTATTTGATTAAATCTATCAATAACACCGTCAGTTCCAAAATCAGGAGAGCAAGAAGACCAAACCAATCCATTTTTTGAAGAAGCTAAAAAAGAAATAACAGCTTCCATTGTATTAGGGACATATGCCGCAACTCTTTCTTTCTCTTTTAATCCAATTCTATTAAAATAAGCTGATAACTTACAAACGTTCTTAAACAAATCATTCCACTTAATATTTTTTTTAATACCAGACTCAGAAAAAAAATTTAAAGCTATTTCACTGTTTCTTTTGGACAAAAGATTTTCAGCATAATTTAATTTAGAATCTGGAAAAAAATTATTTTTATAAAATATTTTATTTTTTTTGATGATTTTTTTTCCTTTAATTCCCTTTATTTTAGTAAAGTCCCAAACTTCTGACCAGAAAACCTCAGGTTTTCTTACAGACCATTTCCATAGATCGTTAAAATTTTCTTTTTTTTTGTATAGTTTTTTTTTATTTAATATTTTACAAAAATTATAAAGATTTGATTTTTTTCTTAGGGCTTCATTTGCTACCCACAATGAAGACTGTTTATTTTTCATTAAACTTACCTAAAAAAATCTAAAATGAATATTTTAAATATCTCTAAAGACTCAAAAAAATGATCGATATAAGGCTCAAGAACAGGAAACTTTCTCCCAATTCTGCTTCTTTCAAAGTTTAAAATTCCTATTAAAAAAATTGATAAAATTGAATAGGTGATAATATAATTGAAAAAACCAAATCCTGGTTTTTCAAAAGTTTTTGATTTCGGTTGTTTTTGAATTTTTTTTGTTGTCTGTACCTTTTTGACTTTGGTAGTAAGACCTTTATCTACAGCATATTTCTCAATTGAGGTCCCCCATTTTTCTTGCATGTATTCTTTAGAATAAGGTGCAGGACCTTTACGTTTTTGAGTTTTTTTCTTTGGAGCTGCTTTGGTAACTATTGGTGCTGTTTTTACAATTTCTGGAGTTTGCTTTAATGGATATTGTGTCCATTTTTTTTCACAAAAGCCGCACTGTACTAATCTACCAGTTGCTGGTATTGAACCATCTGGGAGATTAAATTTCTTTTCACCACAAATGCAAGTTATAATCATATAATTGAATAATACTGCTATTTATAAAAATTACACTAGAAATTAAATACTTTTTTACTTTACGAATTTAATGTTGTATATCTCGGATCGACTGATTAATGGGGCGGTTAGCTCAGTTGGTAGAGCATCTCGTTTACACCGAGAGGGTCATAGGTTCGAGTCCTTTACCGCCCACCAGTGGGGGTGTAGCTCAGTTTGGTTAGAGCGCCTGCCTGTCACGCAGGAGGTCGCGGGTTCGAGTCCCGTCACTCCCGCCACTATTGATAATCGTTTTCAGTTAAATAATTGATAAATGTGAATATCTGTCACTGTACACTTTTGATTAAGTTGATATATATAATCCTATTAAGATTAATATAAGAATCCCCAAACTAAGGTATTGGGGTAGATATTGATAAAACATGCTATTTGAATTTTTAACAGATTACTTATCTATAATAATATTTATATTTATTGCATTAGCTTTAAGCATTGGCTTTATTGTTATTAATTACGCGGCATCACCAAAAAACCCAGATCCAGAAAAGTTATCAGCCTATGAGTGCGGTTTTAGTCCCTTCAGCGACTCGAGAATTAAGTTTGATGTAAGGTTCTATTTGGTTGCGATTTTATTCATTATTTTTGACTTAGAAATCGCTTTTCTATTCCCATGGGCAGTTTCTTTGGGGAACATTGGTTTGCTTGGATTTTATTCCATGATGGCATTTTTATTTATACTAACAATTGGATTTGTTTATGAGTGGAAGAAAGGGGCATTAGAATGGGAATAAATTTATTTAATCAAAAGAGTAGACAAGACAGTATTCCTGACGAGTTTAAAGAAATTGCAAAAGATTTTAGCGAAAAAGGTTTTATAACGACCTCATCAGAAAATTTAATAAATTGGGCTAGAACAGGATCACTTCATTGGATGACTTTCGGTTTAGCTTGTTGCGCTGTTGAAATGATGCAGACATCGATGCCAAGATACGATTTAGAAAGATTTGGAGCAGCTCCACGAGCTTCCCCAAGGCAATCGGATGTTATGATTGTTGCAGGTACGCTAACTAATAAAATGGCAGCACCATTAAGAAAAGTTTATGACCAAATGCCCGAGCCTAGATATGTCATATCTATGGGTAGCTGTGCTAATGGCGGTGGCTATTACCATTACTCATATTCAGTAGTTAGAGGGTGTGATAAAATCGTTCCAGTTGATATTTATGTTCCTGGATGTCCACCTTCTGCTGAAGCTTTGTTGTACGGAATTCTTCAACTACAAAAAAAAATAAGAAGAGAAGGCACTCAAAAGAGATAAACCCACAATGAATCTTGCTGAACTAAACAATTTGTTAAACTCAGAACTGACTTCCAAAATAAAAGAGTCAAAGGAAGAAAACGGCGAACTTTTAATAAACGTAGAGCTCGCAAACATCTACTCGACAATATTATTTTTAAAAACTGATAGTAAATGTAAATTTAGACAGTTGATTGATATTTTGGCTGTAGATTTTCCAGGTGAGGAAGACAGATTTAAAATATATTATCTTTTATTAAGTCATGAAAACAACATAAGAATAAAAATTGTTAGCCAAATTCAAATTGATAGCAAAGTTCCCTCAATTACTAAAATTTATCCATCTGCAAATTGGATGGAAAGAGAAGTATTTGACATGTACGGAATTAAATTTAAAAATCATCCAGATCTAAGAAGAATTTTAACAGATTACAATTTTAAAGGCTTTCCATTAAGGAAAGATTTCCCACTGACAGGCTTTAACGAGGTCAGATATAGCGAAAAAGATAAAAAAGTTATTTATGAACCAGTAAAGCTTGAACAAAACTATAGAAATTTTGATTTTAGCAGCCCGTGGGAAGGAACTAAATACATTAAAGACGTGAAAGAAAAAGTTAAAAATGACTAAACAAAAAAAAACAATGAATTTAAATTTTGGTCCACAGCATCCTGCTGCACACGGCGTTCTTAGACTAATACTTGAACTTGATGGGGAGGTTGTTGAAAAAGTTGATCCACATATAGGATTGTTACATAGAGGTACAGAAAAATTAATCGAACACAAAACATACACTCAAGCGTTACCATATTTTGATAGATTAGATTATGTAGCACCAATGAACCAAGAACATGCATTCGCATTAGCAACTGAAAAGTTATTGAAAATAGAAGTTCCGATTAGAGCTCAGTATTTAAGAGTAATATTTTGCGAAATTGGAAGAATTTTAAGTCACCTACTAAATATTACTACTCAAGCCTTAGACGTAGGAGCTCTCACTCCATCACTGTGGGGTTTTGAGGAACGAGAAACGCTTATGACTTTTTACGAAAGAGCGTCAGGTTCTAGATTGCACGCTAATTATTTTAGAACAGGTGGGGTTCATCAAGATATTACAAACGATCTTTTAAATGACATAGGCATATTCTCTGAGAAATTTCCTAAAGTAATTGATGATCTTGAAAATCTACTTACAGACAATAGAATTTTTAAACAAAGAAACGTCGATATTGGAATTGTAACAAAAGAAGATGCTCTATCTCATAGTTTTTCTGGGGTAATGTTGAGAGGATCTGGAGTAGCTTGGGATTTAAGAAAATCACAACCTTATGAATGTTATAAAAATTTAGATTTTAAAGTACCTATAGGAAAAAATGGAGATTGTTATGACAGATATTTATGTAGAATTGAAGAAATGCGTGAAAGCGTAAAAATTATTAAACAATGTTTAAAACAAATACCCAAAGGTCCTATCAAAACAGTAGATGGAAAAATTTCGCCACCTAAAAAAGAAGAATTAAAAGAGTCAATGGAAGCTCTTATTCATCATTTTAAATTGTTTACCGAGGGATACAGGGTTCCAAAGGGAGAAGTGTATAGTTCTGTGGAGGCTCCAAAAGGAGAATTTGGCGTTTATTTAATATCAGATGGATCAAACAAACCTTATAGATGTAAAATACGAGCTCCAGGATTCTCACATTTACAAGCAATAGATTATTTAACTAAAGGACATATGTTGGCGGACGTGCCTGCAGTTTTAGGATCTTTAGATATAGTTTTTGGTGAGGTAGATAGATGAGTGTAAAAAAAGTATACGACAAGCAGCCCGATACATTTGAGTTCACAAAAGAAAATTTGGTTTTAGCTGGAAATATTTTAAATAAATATCCTAAAGGAAGAAAAAAAAGTGCTGTTATGCCCTTACTTTATTTAGCTCAAAATCAAAATGATAATTGGATACCTTTGGCAGCACTAAAGTACATAGGTAAATTTTTATCAATGCCATACATAAATGTTTATGAAATAGCTACGTTTTATTCAATGTATAATCTAAGCCCAGTAGGTAAATATTTTGTTCAGGTTTGTACAACAACACCTTGTCTATTAAGAGGTGCAAATGAAATTGTTAAGGCCTGTCAAAAAAAAATATCTAAAAATGAAAATACAATTTCTGAAAACGGCATGTGTTCTTGGACCGAAGTTGAGTGTCTAGGAGCTTGTGTTAATGCACCAATGATGCAGGTAAATAGAGATTACTATGAAGATTTAAGCAAAAATAATATAGAAAAAATACTAGATTCATTTATGCAAAACGACCCTATAAAACCTGGCTCGTTTAGAAATAGAAAAAGTAGCGCTCCTGAAAACAATAAAATTAATGGGAATGGAATAAATAATGCTTAAACAAGAAGACAGAATTTTTAAAAATTTATATAACGATCTAGGATCTAGTTTAAATGACTCTTTTAAAAGAGATGATTGGTCGAATACGAAAGAATTAATTTCTAAAGGCAAAGAGTGGATAATTAATGAAGTTAAACTTTCTGAATTACGGGGAAGAGGAGGCGCTGGTTTTCCAACCGGTGTTAAATGGTCATTTGCTCCAAAAAAAGTAGGCTCAAGACCACATTACCTAATTATCAATGCCGATGAATCAGAACCAGGCACATGTAAGGATAGAGATATAATGAGGTTTGAACCACAAAAATTAATCGAGGGTTGTTTAATAACTGCTTACGCAGTAAATGCACACAAATGTTATATTTATATTCGTGGCGAATATACAAAAGAGGGAGAGTATTTACAAAAAGCCATAGACGAAGCATATGAAAAAAATTTAATTGGAAAGAACGCGTGTAATTCTGGTTGGGATTTGGACATTTATATTCATTATGGAGCCGGGGCATATATATGCGGAGAAGAAACGGCATTGTTAGAAAGTCTTGAGGGAAACAAGGGTCAACCTAGACTTAAACCACCTTTTCCAGCTTTAGTTGGGTTGTACGGCTGTCCGACAATTGTAAATAATGTTGAGACTATTGCTGTGGTTCCAACAATTCTAAGGAGAGGAGCCAAATGGTTTGCCTCTTTGGGAAGACCTAAAAATACAGGCACTAAAATATTTTGCATATCAGGGAATGTAAATAAACCGTGCAACGTTGAAGAAGAAATGGGTATATCATTAAAAGATTTAATCGAAAAGCACGCAGGTGGAGTGATTGGTGGATGGGAAAATTTACAAGCTGTAATTCCCGGAGGATCTTCGATGCCTCTAATACCAAAAGCATCATGCGATACACTTAAAATGGATTTTGACTCGCTGGTTGCTGAAAAAAGTGGATTAGGAACAGCTGGTGTTATTGTTATTAATAAAGATCAAGATATTTTAAAATGTATGGCAAGGATCGCTAGATTTTATAAACATGAAAGCTGTGGCCAATGTACTCCTTGTAGAGAAGGCTCTGGTTGGATGTGGAGAATTTTAGAAAGAGCGGCAAAAGGTGAAGCTACACATAAAGATATTGATTTACTATCGGATGTTACCAAACAAATTGAGGGTCACACTATTTGTGCTTTTGGAGAAGGATCTGCTTGGCCGGTACAAGGTCTACTTAGACACTTTAGAAAAGAAATAGATAAGAGATGTTATTCTGAACCAATTATTAAAAAAAGAAAAAATATTCCGTATTTAGTTGATCAACATTTATTAGAAAAATAAATATGCCAAAAATTACAGTTAATAATAAAGAGATTGAATTTGAAAATGGGATGACCGTTTTGCAGGCATGTGAACTTGCTGGCGCTGAAATTCCAAGGTTTTGTTACCACGAGCGTTTATCAATAGCAGGAAATTGTAGAATGTGTTTAGTTGAAATGGAAAAATCTTCAAAACCAATTGCCTCTTGCGCAATGCCAGCTGCTGAGGGAATGAAAATTAAAACTAACACTGAGAAAGTCGAAAAGGCTAGAAAAGGAGTTATGGAATTTTTATTAGCCAATCATCCTTTAGATTGTCCTGTGTGTGACCAGGGTGGAGAATGTGATTTACAAGATCAGTCACTTTACTATGGGTTTGATAAATCAAGATTTAAAGAAAATAAAAGAAAAGTAAAAGACAAGTATATGGGTCCATTAATAAAAACAATAATGACAAGGTGTATTCACTGCACTAGATGCGTAAGATTTGCAACAGAGGTTGCAGGAGTAACAGAGATAGGAGCGATTGGAAGAGGAGAGAACATGGAAATTACAACTTTCCTAGAAAAATCTATGGAGTCTGAACTCTCAGCCAATGTTATCGATCTATGTCCAGTTGGTGCACTAACTTCAAAACCTTATGCATTTGAAGCTAGACCGTGGGAGTTAAAAAAGACAGAAACTATAGATGTAATGGATGCAGTAGGTTCAAATATAAGGGTCGATACCTATGGATGGGAAGTGAAGCGGGTTTTACCGAGATTAAATGAAGAAATAAATGAGGAATGGATTTCAGACAAAACAAGATATGCTTGTGATGGTTTACTAAAACAAAGGATAGACAAACCGTTTAAAAGAGAAAACGGCAAATTAATCGAATGCTCTTGGGATGAAGCCTTAAATATAGTTGGTTCAAAAATAAAAGAGACAGATAAAAATCAAATAGGTTTTCACGCTGGCGACATGTTAAGTATGGAAACAATTAATTCTTTAAAAGAGTTTGCAAAAAAACTAAGTATTCCAAACTACGAGTTTAGAGAGAAACCTTTTTATTTAAATTCTGATAATAAGATGAATTATATTTTTAATTCATCAATCAAAGGAATTGAAGAGTCTGACTGTATAGTGCTTATAGGCACAAACCCAAGACATGAGGCAACAATGTTGAATGCAAGAATTCGAAAAGCATTCGTTGCAAAGAAAATACCTATAATTTCATTTGGCGATCCAGGCGATCTTACTTATGATTATACTAATGCAGGAAATTCAACTGAGGATATAAAAAAACTATTAAACAAAGAAAGTGAAACCAGTAAAATACTTCTTAATTCAAAAAAACCAATCGTAATCATTGGGGAGTCTGCGCTAGAACTTGAGTCAGCAAAGTTTATTTTACAAGGCATCAAAAAACTTTTGAAAGAAAATAATTTTATAAACGATAACTGGAACGCGTTTAATATTCTTCTACAAAATAGCTCTTCAGTTGGCGCGATAGATCTAGGTTTTCTTGAAAAAGATAATAGTTTTAACTTTTTTAACAAACTTAAAAATAACGAATTTAAACTATTGTACTTTGTAGGTTCAGATAATCTAGATTTTGTAAAATCAAATGAATTTATTATTTATCAAGGTAGTCATGGCGACAGAATGGCTCAAATCGCGGATGTGATATTGCCGAGTCCAGCTTACACCGAACAGAATGGTTTATTCATAAATTTAGAAGGAAGACTTCAAAAATCTAATAAATCAACATATCCACCTGGCTCATCCAAAGAGGACTGGAAGATATTCAATTTAATTTTAAACAATCTTAAAGAAGATGAAAAATTCAAAAATTTCATGGAACTTAGAACCGATACTATTTCAAAAATTAAAAATCACACAGATTTTGATCTTTTACCAAAAAAAACTATTCAGGATTTAAAATTTGAAACGGGATCATTTATAAATGAGCGTATTTATGTGAATGAAATAGATTATTATTTTAGCAACTCAATAGCTAGATCATCTAAAACGATGAGTGATTGTAGGGCCGCAAGATCAAAGAAACTTAACAAAATTACAGGAAGTTAATATATGGAAACTTTTCTACAAATATATAATGAGACTTATAAAATTTTATTATTGGTAGTTCCAATATTAGTATCTGTGGCATTAATCGTTTGGTTTGACAGGCGTGTTTGGGGTTTTGTACAAAAAAGAAAAGGGCCTAATGTAGTTGGTCCGTTTGGTTTATTTCAAACATTAGCAGATGCACTAAAATATATTTTTAAAGAAATTATAATTCCTGCTAGTGCAAATAAAATTGTTTTTATTTTAGCACCAATAATAACAATGACACTTGCGTTATCAGCCTGGGCCGTAATTCCATTAAGTGATAAGATGGTCATCGCAGACATTAATGTTGGTATACTTTATATTTTTGCAATTTCATCATTGAGCGTGTACGGAATAATTATGGGAGGTTGGGCTTCTAACTCCAAATATCCATTTCTAGGAGCAATTAGATCTGCAGCCCAAATGGTATCTTACGAAGTTTCAATTGGCATAATAATAATTAACGTTTTACTTTGTGTAGGTTCTTTAAATTTAAAAGATATAGTAATGGCGCAACAAAATCTTTGGTTTGTAGTTCCACTATTTCCTATGTTTGTAGTATTTTTTATATCTGCTTTAGCTGAAACTAATCGACCACCATTTGATTTACCTGAGGCGGAGGCAGAGCTGGTAGCTGGTTATCAAACTGAATATTCTGGAATGATGTATGCAATGTTTTGGCTTGGCGAGTATGCAAACATATTATTGTTGTGTGCCTTAGGTTCTATTCTCTTTTTAGGTGGCTGGTTATCACCAGTTGATATTTATCCTCTAAATGCAATACCAGGTATATTCTGGATGATATTTAAAATTTTAATATTATTTTTTATGTTTGCTTTAATAAAAGCAATTGTTCCAAGATATAGATATGATCAATTAATGAGACTAGGTTGGAAAATATTTCTTCCATTCTCTTTAATATACGTTGTTCTTACAGCAAGTTTTTTAGTTTATTTTGATTTATTACCTAAATAAGGATTTGAAATGAAATTAAATAGATTTTTTAAAATTATTTTTTTATCAGAATTTATCAAAGGTATTTTTATTGCCATAAAAGAGATTTTTAGTAAAAAGAAAACAATTAATTATCCTTTTGAAAAAGGGAAAATAAGTCCTAGATTTAGAGGCGAACATGCTCTCAGAAGATACCCAAATGGAGAAGAAAGATGTATTGCATGTAAGTTGTGCGAGGCTGTCTGTCCAGCTCAAGCAATTACCATTGAAAATGAAGAGCGAAGTGATGGAAGCAGAAAAACAACAAGATATGATATCGATATGCTCAAATGTATCTATTGTGGCTTATGTGAAGAATCATGCCCAGTTGATGCAATCGTCCAGGGCCCAAACTTTGAATTTTCAACAGAAACACGAGAAGAACTTTATTACAATAAAGAAAAACTTCTAGAAAATGGAGACAGATGGGAATCGGTTCTAGCAGAAAACATAAAACTGGATAAACCTTATAGGTAATTTTAATGATTGCTCATGCATTATTTTTTTACTTTTTTTCAATTATAGCAATCGTATCAGCAATTTTCGTTATAGTTTCTAGAAATACAGTTCACGCAGTGTTTTTTTTAATATTAGACTTCATTTCTATAGCATGCTTATTCATTATGATTGGAGCAGAATTTTTAGGTATGATGATGCTCATTGTTTATGTTGGTGCTGTAGCTGTTCTATTTCTATTTGTTGTTATGTTAATGAATGTGACTGAACAAAAATTATCTTGGTTTAGAGGAACAAAAAAAACAGGACACATACCAGTTGGACTTATTATTGGAACAGTAATTCTATTAGAACTTATTGTTATTGTGGGTGGTTGGAGATATAGAGACTCATTTTCTGAAACTGAGTTTTTATCCTTTAATAGTGAATTTACAAATACCCACATGATTGGAAATGTAATGTATACAGATTTTATACATTTGTTTCAAATATCTGGAATAATACTCTTATTAGCTATGATTGGTGCAATTGTTTTAACTTATAGAAAAAGAGAGGGAGTTAAAACACAAAGCTACATTAAACAGATTTCTAGAGAGAGAGAGGATTCTGTTCAACTTAAAGATGTTGAATTTGATAAAGGAGTGAAACTTGATGATTGAAATTGGTTTAGGACATTATTTAACCTTAGGTGCTATAATTTTTTCATTAGGCACTCTCGGTATATTCTTGAATAGAAAAAACGTAATAGTTATTTTAATGTCAGTAGAACTAATTCTTTTAGCGGTAAATATAAATCTAGTTTCGTTTTCAATTTATCTTCAAGACATTACAGGACAGATTTTTACAATGCTCATACTTACTGTAGCAGCAGCAGAAGCTGCAATAGGTTTAGCTATCATTGTATCTTACTATAGAAACAAAGGTTCAATCAGGGTTGAAGAAATTGATGAGATGAAAGGTTAAATGGAATACGCAATTTTATTTTTACCATTAATAGGGGCCTTACTAGGTTATGTAATTAAAGTATTTGGAGATATCTACTCAGAGATAGTCACAACTTTATTTGTCTCGGTAGCTGCAATTTTCTCAATAATTTTATTTTATAACGGAATTGTTTATGAAGACTACGGGAATTACAAAATTTATCAGTGGATAGCATCAGGAAAATTTGTAGTTAACGCATCAATTAATATCGATCCTCTTTCAAGTATAATGCTTGTAGTTGTGTCACTTGTTTCTGCTTTGGTTCACATTTACTCAATTGGATATATGTCTCATGATCCTGATAAACCTCGGTTCATGTGTTATTTGTCTTTGTTCACTTTCGCGATGTTTACATTGGTAGTATCAGATAATTTTTTACAATTATTTTTTGGTTGGGAAGGGGTTGGTTTATGTTCATATCTGTTAATTGGATTTTGGCATAAAAAAAATTCAGCTAACAATGCAGCTATTAAAGCATTTATTGTAAATAGAATAGGTGATTTTGGTTTTGCAATTGGAATATTCTTAATATTTATAATTTTTGGCACTTTAAATTATGAGGAAGTTTTTACATTAGCTCCAAATTTTGCAGATACAGAAATTAATTTTTTAGGGTTAGAAGTTAATTTAATAACTGTTACCTGTTTATTTTTATTCATTGGTGCGATGGGTAAATCAGCTCAATTTTTTTTACACACATGGCTACCAGACGCAATGGAAGGACCTACACCAGTATCAGCTTTAATTCACGCTGCAACCATGGTTACTGCAGGTGTTTTTTTAGTAGTTAGATGTTCACCAATTTTTGAATACTCTCAAGTAGCTTTAAATTTTGTGGCTATTGTTGGAATGATCACAGCGCTTTTTGCAGCATCTGTTGCTATTGTGCAAAATGATATTAAAAAAATAATTGCATATTCAACTTGCAGTCAGCTTGGGTATATGTTTTTTGCTGCAGGTGTTGGCGCATATCACGTTGCAATTTTTCATTTGTTTACCCATGCTTTTTTTAAAGCCTTGTTGTTCTTAGGATCGGGGTCTGTAATTCATTCATTAAATGATGAGCAAGATGTTAGAAATATGGGCGACCTTTGGAAAAAAATGCCAGTTACTTGGTTTGCTATGGTTGTTGGAACACTAGCCTTAACTGGTTTCCCTTTTCTCTCTGGTTTTTATTCAAAAGATGCAATTATAGAATTTGCTTTTTTAAAAGGAACTAATGTTGGATATTTTGCAGCTGGAATTGGAATTATGACAGCTGTTTTAACCGCTCTATATTCGTGGAGATTAATTTTTAAAACTTTTCACGGAAAATTTAACAATAAAAACTTATCAAAATCAGAGATTCATGAGTCAGGATTGACTATTACCATTCCTCTTTTACTACTGGTAGTTGGTTCAATTTTTTCAGGTTTTTTATTTAAAGAATTTTTAATAGGGCATAACTATAATAATTTTTGGAGAGATTCTATTCTAATTCTAGAGAAATTTGATCATTCAGGTATTCCTCTTTGGCTTTTAGTAATAACTCCTTTCTTTGTTACAATTCTTATTCCTGTTTCCTTTTATTTATATATTAAAAAAACAAACGTTTTGGATGGAATTGTCATAAAATATAAACCTTTGTATAACTTTCTTTTAAACAAATGGTATTTTGATGAATTATATAATCAGATTATAATAAAGCCTACAAAATTTATTGGATCTTTTTTTTGGGAAAAAGGTGATATCAAAATAATCGACAGATTGGGTCCTGACGGTATATCAAAAATAATTAAAATTATATCTAACAAATCAAGCAAATTTCAAAGTGGTTATATTTATGATTATGCATTCATAATGTTAATTGGACTTTCTTTGCTTTTAACTTTTTTCATATTTTATAAATGAACTTTCCAATTTTATCAGCTATAACTTTTATTCCTCTAATAGGTGCATTATTTGTTTTTTTAACAAGAAGTGAAAGAGATGAAAAAAATTCTGGTGCAATATATATTTCAATATTTACTAGCATTGTTAATTTCTTTATAATTTTATTTGTTTGGTACTCTATTGACAAAACAACTTCTGACTTTCAATTTATTGAAGAATACAATTGGATAAGTGGTTTTATAAAGTTTAAATTTGGTATAGATGGGATATCAATTTTATTTATTTTACTAACTGCTTTTATAATCCCTATTTGTATTTTTTCATGTATTAACAGCGTTAAAACTCGTCTTAAGGAATTTTTAATAGCACTTCTTGTTTTAGAAACTTTTATTATAGGTGTTTTCTGTTCTTTAGATCTGGTTATTTTTTATCTATTTTTTGAAGCAGGTTTAATACCAATGTTTTTAATTATTGGTATTTGGGGAGGACCAAGAAAGGTTTATTCAGCATTTAAATTTTTCTTATTTACACTATTAGGGTCAGTTTTAATGTTGGTGGCAATAATTGCAATTTACTGGATCTCTGGCACAACCGATATAACCGAAATTTATCAAACAGGGATACCCTCAGAGTACCAATATTTGTTATGGCTAGCATTTTTTAGTTCATTTGCAGTTAAATTACCAATGTGGCCAGTCCACACCTGGTTACCAGATGCTCATGTTGAAGCACCAACAGCAGGGTCAGTTGTATTGGCTGCAATTTTACTAAAAATGGGCGGGTATGGTTTCATTAGATTTTCAGTGGGCATGTTTCCAGTAGCCTCTGAATATTTTACTCCTCTAATTTTTTCCTTAAGTACAATAGCTGTAATTTACACTTCTCTTATAGCCTTAATGCAAAAAGATATGAAAAAATTGATAGCATATTCATCTGTTGCACATATGGGATATGTAACAATCGGAATTTTTACTTTTAATAAACAAGGTATTGAAGGAAGCATTGTGCAAATGTTTAGTCACGGTTTAATTTCTGCTGCTCTCTTCCTAAGTGTTGGAGTTCTATATGACAGAACACATTCAAGATTAATAAAAACTTATGGCGGTATTGCAAATTTAATGCCCAAATATTCTTTTCTTTTTATGATCTTTGTTTTAGGAACACTAGGTTTACCCGGTACAAGCGGTTTTGTTGGAGAGTTTTTAGTTTTAGTAGGAGTTTTTAAAGTAAATTATTTAGTCGCAATCCTTGCAAGTATCGGAGTTATATTAGCTGCAGCATATATTTTATGGCTTTATAAAAGAGTAGTTTTTGGAAAAATGGAGAATATTCAATTAAAAAAGATAAAAGATGTAAATTTATCAGAAGCAGTAATTTTAGGAGTATTAAGTGCCGCTGTTTTATTTTTTGGATTTTATCCAGACCCGTTATTTCAAACTGTAAATGTATCAGTCGATAATTTAATTAATAACTACAATACAGATATTCAACAAAACATAACATTAAAAAAATAAATGCTTGATTTAAATTTTATAATTCCTGAAATTTTTTTAACTCTATCAATATTAGTTTTTGTATTAATTGGAGTATTTGTTAAGAATAGTTTTGAAATTATTTACAAACTTTCACTATTTTTAATATTTTTACTAATTGTAATTATCTTAAGTAATAATGCCGAATATTCAAAAATTTTCAATGAAAGCATCTCAATTGATATGTTTTCAATTTATTCAAAAATTTTAATTTTAATTTCAACTTTTTTTATTTTATTTATTTCTAAGAGATACATTGTTGATATAAAAAATAACAAATTTGAATACCCAGTTATAGTATTACTATCAATACTTGGAATGTTTATAATGGTTAGTTCTAACGATTTAATTGTTTTCTATTTAGGTTTAGAATTGCAATCTTTAGCATTATACATTTTAGCTTCTATAGATAGGGATAACATAAAATCATCTGAAGCAGGTATAAAATATTTTGTTTTAAGTGCGCTTTCATCAGGCTTACTGTTATATGGGTGTTCATTAGTTTACGGATTTGCTGGGTCAACTAATTTTGAAACTATTTCAAATAATACCCAAGCGTTTAACGTTGGTATTATATTTGGTATGGTATTTATACTTGTTGGATTAGCATTTAAAGTATCTGTAGTTCCATTTCATATGTGGACGCCAGATGTTTATCAAGGAGCACCAACATCTGTTACAAGCTTTTTCTCAGTGGTTCCAAAAATTGCAGGTATGGCAATTTTTATAAAATTTATGTATGTGCCATTTAGAGAGATAGTTGACCAATGGCAATATATTTTAGTTTTTATGTCTATCGCTTCTATGATTTTAGGAGCTGTAGGAGCAATGGCACAGAAAAATATTAAAAGATTAATGGCATACAGTTCAATTGGACATATGGGTTATGCTCTAGCAGGAATTGCTTCAGGAACTGAAAATGGTTTCAAGAGTACTCTGGTATATATTTCAATTTACTTAGTAATGAACATAGGTGCCTTTGGATGCATATTATTAATGAAGAGAGACGGAAAATATATTGAGGACATAAATGAACTTTCAGGAATTTCAAAAAATCATCCACTGATATCTTTGGGATTTCTGGTAATATTATTTTCATTAGCAGGTATACCGCCACTAGCAGGTTTTTTTGCTAAATTTTATATTTTTATGTCAGTTATTGAGAGCAATATGTTTACATTAGCAATTGTTGGATTAGTTACTACAGTGATCTCAGCTTTTTATTATATTAGAATAATTAAGGTAATGTATTTTGATGACCCCAAGAAATCTTTTGAACGATTTACTGACTATAGAATACACGGACCTATAATTATAAGTTGTGTTTTATTAATTTCATTCTTTCTCTATCCGTCTTTTTTAAATGATATAGTTTCAAAAATCATAATTTTTTGATGAAACTGAAATTGATTAAATTTTCTAATGTAAAAAGCACAAATGATGAAGCCATTAAAAAAATTAAATCTAAGAAAGTACATGCTGGAATAGTTTATTCATATTCACAAACAAAAGGACGAGGAACAATGGGAAAAAAATGGATTTCATTTAATGGAAACTTTTTCATAACAATATTTTTTGAATTAAAAAAAAATATGCCAAATTTCAAAGAATTTTCTGTTTTAAATCCATTGATTTTGAAAAAACTGCTATCAAGATATACAAATTTAAACATTAAGATAAAGAAACCTAACGACTTATTAATAAACAATAATAAAGTATGCGGAATTTTACAAGAAACATTAAAAATAGAAAAAAAATTATTTTTGGTTATTGGTGTTGGTGTTAATACTATAATATCGCCAAAATCTGAAAAAATAAAAGCAATTTCATTAAAAGAATCAAGCAAAGTGATGATTAAAAATCTGGATATTCTAGAAAATTTAAAAGATGAGTATGAAAAAATTTTTTTAAATTACAAATTAAATAAGTGTTTTTTATAAAATGATAAAAAGTCTTAATATTAATGAAAATTTAGAAAAATATATAAGAGAAAACAGTTACGATCTACATCCAGTACAAAAAGATATTATTGAATATAATAATTCTTTGGGAAATCAAAAAAAGATGCAGATCTCTGTAACACAATCTTATTTTTTTCAATTTCTAATCAAAACAAATAATATTAAAAATATTTTAGAAATTGGAACTTTTACAGGTTTCAGTGCTTTAGCTATGGCTTTATCTCTGCCCAAAAATGGAAAAATTACGTGTTTAGACAAGAATGAAGAAACTTCTAAAAAAGCTATAAGTTTTTTTAAAAAGGCAAAAGTAGAAAATTTAATCGAAGTTAAAATAGGTCCAGCTTTAAAAACACTAGATGAAATAAAAAAACGAAATATTTTTTTTGATATGATATTTATTGATGCTGACAAAGAAAATTATCAAAATTATTATAATTTATGTTTTGATCTAATTAAAAACACAGGTTTTATATTGATCGATAATGTTTTATGGCATGGAGATGTGGCAGATTCAAATAAAAATGATAAACTCACAAATATATTGAGAGACTTTAACTCTTTTATTAAAAAAGATGATAGGATACATAAAACTATACTGCCACTTGGAGACGGCATAACTATTTGTAGAAAATTCTGATGTTTTATATTTTTGGTTTTTATAAATTTTGCAAGCTTAATAAACTAAATAAACATAAAAATTATTTTTTAAAATTATTGGAAAATAATAATACTAAAGGAACTATAATTTTTTCAAAAGAGGGTCTTAATGGAACACTATCTGGTTCTCAAATGGATTTAATAAAAATTAAAAATATAATCAAATCTACGTTTAAAATTAAAAAGTTCGACTCAGAAAATTATTCAAAAAATAAATTTCAACCTTTTCCAAAAGCAAAGATCAAAATTAAAGAAGAAGTAGTACCTATTGGTTTTAGAGTTTCGTCAAATGAAAAAATTAAAAAACAAATAGAACCAAAAAACTGGAATAAGCTATTAAAAGATAAAAATATTAAAATAATTGACACAAGAAAACCTTTTGAATATGAGGTTGGTTCTTTCGAAGGAGCTGAAAATCCAAATATAAAAAACTTTAGGGATTTTCCTAAATATCTAAAAAATTTAAAAAAAAAAACTAAAATAGCAATGTTTTGTACAGGAGGCATAAGATGTGAAAAAGCATCAATTTATTTGAAAAGAAATGGGATCAAAAATGTTTACTTATTAAAAGGCGGGATATTAAATTATCTAAACAAAATTGATAAATCTAAGAGCTTATGGAAAGGTGAATGCTACGTTTTTGATAATAGAGTTTCAGTTAAGCACAAATTAAAAGTTGGAAATTATTCTATTTGTAGCGGGTGTAGAATGCCAGTTTCATTTAAAGAAAGGAAGTCAAAAAAGTATAATGAGGGAGTATCTTGTCCAAGATGTTACGACAAATTATCAGATTTACAGAAAGAAAGATTTTTGATGAGACAAAAACAAATTTTACGAGCAAAAAAATTAGGAAATAAATATTTTTTCCAAAAAGAATTTCATTGAGGTATTTTTGAAACAGAATTTAAATTTAACTTCAAGTCCAATAAAATCTTTATTATTCAAAATAGCTGTTCCATCAATGACTGGGAGTTTGTTTCAAACTTTATTTACTATCATAGATACTTTCTACGCAGGAAAAATTTCATCGGAAGCTTTAGCTGCTTTGGCTAAGGCATTTCCACTATATTTTTTAATAGTATCGGCAGGTATTGGAATTGTTGCAGGTTGCAATTCTTTAATTGCTAATGCAATTGGATCAAAAAACACTGTCTTAGCATCAATATATTCATATCATGCAGTTATTTATGCTGTCTTATTATCAGTTTTTATAACTTTTGTGGGAATATTTTTCTCTGATGAATTGTTAAAATCCATGGGCAGTTCGACTAAAAGTGTAATTTTATCTAAAGAATATCTTGATATTATTTTTTATGGAACAATAATTTTTTTAATTTTAACTGCATTTAATTCTATTCTTTATGCCCAAGGTGACACAAAAACTTATAGAAATGTTTTATTTTTTGGAGTTATTGCCAATATAATTCTAAATCCAATTTTTATTTTTGGTTTTTTATTCATACCTGCTTTTGGTATTGCCGGCTTGGCTATATCCACAGTAATGATCCAATTTGCTGCCTGTGTTTATGTTTTTTATAAAGTAAATAAAGCCTCACTAAAAATAATATTAAAATTTTCTAATTTTTTGATTAAACGTAACTTCCTTTTAAATATTTTTAATCAATGTATGCCAATAACTATGGCTCTTTTTCTAGTTGCAGTAGGGAGCTACATATTACTTTCATTCATCAGTGTTTTTGGTGATCAAGCAATTGCCGGTTATGGTTCAGCTGTTAGGTTTGAACATTTATTTTCTTTACCTGTTATTGGTTTAAATACTGCTGTGATCTCAATAGCCGGGCAAAACTTTGGTGCAAGAAGGTATGACAGAATAAAAGAGGTTTATTTTTCAGCTATTTTTATAGGATTTATAATAATGTGCTTATCAGGTATTTTAATTTTTATTTTTGCTGAAATAATTATAAGTATTTTTTCTACAGATTTAGAGGTCATAAAATATGGCTCTACTTATTTAAAAATCGCTGCATTCATCGGACCAATATATCCTGTTTTCTTTATTTCTCATGCTTTATTTACTGCTTTGAAAAAAACTTATATTATATTTTATTCTAATTTATTTAGAATGGTAATTTTACCTTTCATTATAGTTTGGCTAATCTTGAATATTATGGACGGTTATTTTCAAGATATATTTTATGGAATATTGTTAATGAATTGGGTTTTTGGTCTAATTATGTTTTTAATTGCTAGATCAATAATGATTAAAACCTTTAATGAGGAGAAAAAAGTTTTCTTTATTTTTTGAACATGTTATAAAAAACCAATCTTGGTGAGGTGGGTGAGCGGTTTAAACCAGAAGTTTGCTAAATTTCCGTAGGTGTAACAATCTACCGTGGGTTCGAATCCCACCCTCACCGCCACAACTATCGAAAATAATTATCAAATTCTACAGGTTTACCACTTATCATGTACCTGTATACACTAGCATTCTCTAATACTCTCTGAACATAATTTCTAGTTTCTTTAAATTTTATTAATTCTATCCAATTAACAAAATCTATACTTCCTTTAGTGGGGTCACCGTTTATTTTTCTCCAATATTTAACTCTTTTTGGACCCGCATTGTACGCAGCTATAGCAAAAGGATAAACTTCACCGTATTCATTTAAAAGAGAATTAAAATAATAAGTTCCTAATCTGATATTGTATTCAGGATCTGAAGTTAGCTTACTCTTTCTATAAGGTACCCCCATTTGCTTCGCAACAAGCTTCGCGGTATAAGTCATAAGTTGCATCATCCCTTTAGCGCCAACATAACTATTTGCTTTAGCATCAAATTCGCTTTCTTGACGTGTGATTGCTAAAATAATTTCTGGTGAAGGCATATTTTTACCATTTATAACTCTAGGAGTAGTTATAATTGGATAATTATATTTATTATAAAATCTTTTTTCATATGAAGCTTTTTTTGAAACTTGTATAGCATAATCATATCTACCGACTTCAGTTGCTAATTTTGCTGCCAAAACCTCACTTCCTTTTTCAATATTTAAATTCGCTAAATGTTTTATTATATCTTTACTATAATCAGTTTTATTTAGTTCCCTTAAAAGAATCACGTGTTTAACTAAAGGGTTCTTATTAAATTCTTTTTCATAATCTTTAGTGTATTTAGAGTTATCTAAAAGCTCAAATTGTCCGGTAGGATTAATTTTTTTAAAAGATAGTTGACCGTAAAAAGTTGTTAAATACTTAGATCCCTCTTCAAAATAGTCTTGAGAAAGTTTATTTTTACCTAATTTTTCATAACAAACCCCAATCCAGTATGCTCCTCTTGCTAAACTTATGGGATAACCAACGTTTTCGTAAAATGATTTGAAATGATTAACTGCTAAGTTTGGATTATTTAAAAAACTTACCGCAATCCATCCTGCCATCCATTCAGCCTCAGCGAATTCTGGACCTTCGTCTAATGCATGGTTTTTTGCTACTTCATAAGCTTTTTGATATTTTTTTTTATATATTAATGATCTAGATATTATATTTCTCTGTTTCCACCATAAATCTGCACGTACTAATTCATCTTTATTTAATGGTGCTTGATCAATAATTTCTAGAGAAGATTCTGTTCTTCCTCTTCTACTTCTCCATTTTAATCTGTCATATCTAAGACCGATATCAGATTTTAAATTACTTGGAACTTTAGAGATGGCATCATCTACACCATAAGAATTACTCATAAGGATTTGTCTTGCATTGTACAAAGCCCTATAATCTTTTGGAAGATATCTCAATATTCGTTTTAAATCCCAATATTTATATTCCCATGCCATATAATCAGCTCTTTTTATATGATCAGAATATTTGAGAAATTTTTTATACTTTTTATTTAAATATCTTAAATCTTTAGAACTTAAAGATGCATCAATCCACCCTTCTTTAATTAACTCTTCAGCTTTAATATAATCACCTTTGATAAAATACGATTCTCCTAATTTTATTTTACCAAATCCACTTAATGGAGGTGATGACTCAAACCAACCAATTACTGTATTTGGACTATTTGCGCTTAAATTAATTTTATGTTCTGCTAGATATTTTAGTCTATTGATTCTTGGATAATTAGGATTGTCATCAATGAATTTTATGTAATCTGAAAATGTAGCTTTATTACTTTTTTCTTTTAAATAAATCCAGGAAATTAAATTTTTAAAATCTTTATCTTTTATCTTTTTTGTAGTTCTAAATACAGATGTCCACTTTTTTTCTTTTATATTTATAAATACTTCTTTAGCATAGGTATAATCTTTTTTGCTTAAAACTTTAGACTCCAAAGCCTCTTTTGAAGAAATTGTCTTATATGTTACAGGCTTTTTTTTCGGCAGTAAAAATACAATTTCTGTTGTTTCAGTATTTAGATTCTCTAGAGGCAATTTTTTTTCTTTAACAACCTCGACCGTTTTTTTCTCTTTTACCTTTTTTTCAATAGAAGGTTTGTTTTTTGGAAGAATTTCTTTTGTTTTTGTAACTTTAAATTTTTGTAAAGTCGGTTTTTTAAGAGGCAATATATTTCGTGTTTTTACTTTATTTACTGATTTAAATATTTCCTTTGGTTTGGCTTTTGGTAAAATTCCAGATGTTGTATCTGGATATGCTTTAACAAAAGTTAGCGCAATAAATAAAAAAACTAGACTAATTAATTGTTTAAGCATAAAGTTTAAAAAATAAAGATATTTACTATATAAAGAATTATGTTCAAAGGATCAATCGTAGCTTTAATAACGCCGTTTAAAAATAATAAGATAGATGAGGATAGATATGCTTCTTTAATTCATTATCATATCTCTAATGGCACAAATGGCCTTGTACCAGCAGGTACCACCGGTGAGTCACCAACATTGGATCATGATGAACACAAAAAGGTTATTGAGATTGCCGTCAAAGAGTCAAATGGGAAAATTCCGGTTATTGCAGGAACGGGGTCTAATTCTACTTCTGAGGCAATCGAGTTATCACAGCATGCTGAAAAAGCAGGAGCAAACGCCCTTCTAATTGTAACACCATATTACAACAAACCAACACAAGAAGGTCTTTATCAACATTATAAAACTATTAATGATAAAGTTGGTATACCAATTATAATTTATAACATACCTCCTAGATCGGTAGTCGACATGAGCGTAGACACAATGGCGAGACTTTTTGAATTAAAAAATATTGCTGGAGTAAAAGATGCCACAGCTGATCTAGACAGAGTTGATCAACAACTTAAAAAAATGGGACCAGAATTTATTCAGTTATCTGGTGAAGATGGAACAGCCATGGAATTTAATGCGCGAGGAGGAGTAGGATGCATAAGTGTTACCGCAAACGTAGCTGCAAAACTTTGTTCAAATTTTCAACAAGCATCTTTAAAAAGAAATGATGAGAAATCATTAAAAAAAACAGAAGAAATAAATAATAAACTAATGCCTCTCCACAAAGCTTTATTTATTGAAAGCAACCCAAGTCCAGTTAAATATGCTGCAAGTTTACTAAATTTATCTTCAGAAGATGTGAGACTACCATTAGTAAAAATTACGGAAAAAACAAAAAAAGAAATTGAAAAAGCTTTAAAGGTTGCACAATTGCTTTAATGAAAGCAAAAAAAAATATTGGTATCAAAATAGTTTGTAATAATAGGAAAGCTAGATTTAATTATTTTTTTCACGAACTTATTGAAGCAGGAATAGTTTTGAAAGGTTCGGAAGTAAAATCATTAAGAGATGGAAAAGCTAACATTACAGATGCATACGCTTCAGATCACAATGGTGAAATATTTTTGATTAATTCACATATTCCATCTTATAAAGAGTCAAGTTATAACAATCATGAACCCAGAGACTCAAGAAAACTATTACTTAATAAAAAAGAAATTAACAAACTTATAGGCAAAGTGAATAGAGAAGGTTTAACAATTATTCCAACAAAAATGTATTTTAAAAAAGGAAAAGCAAAAGTCGAAATAGCTATTGCCAAAGGAAAAAAACTTTATGATAAGAGAGCCGTAAAGAAAAAAAGAGACTGGGATAGAGAAAAAGCCAGAATATTTAGCAAAAATAAATAATGATATTTCTTGGATTAGGCTCGAATTTACAATCAGATTTTGGAGATAGATATAAGAATATTGAATTGGCTATAAATTATTTAAGGGAGAATAATATAAATTTGTTACAGAAATCTAGTTTTTATGAATCTGTTTCGTATCCAAATAAAAATGATCCAAAATTTATTAATGTAGTAATTTCTGTTGAAACACCTTTAAAATCGGTTGATTTAATGAAACGTTTATTATTAGTAGAAGAAAAATTGGGCAGAAAAAGATTTAAAAAAAATGACCCAAGAACTTGTGATATCGATATCATTGATTTTCATGGAAAAATTATAAATACAAAATTAAACAACATAGAACTAAATATACCTCATAAAAAAATGACTGAAAGAAACTTTGTCTTATACCCTCTAAAAGAAATTTGCCCTAACTGGAAGCATCCCAAAACAAAAGATTGTATTGATATATTAATAAAAAATCTTAAAACTTCAAATAATGAGATTACAAAATTAAATCAAAATGATATAATTAGTTATGTTAAATGACGATGAGTTAATTAAAAAAGTTCAATCTTACAACAGATTTTTCAATCGTGATGCTCTAAGCAAAGCTTATAATTTTGCACTAAGTGCACATAAAAACCAAAAAAGAGATGAAGGCACTCCCTATATTAGTCACCCAGTTGCTGTAGCAAACATTCTCACTGAATTAAAGTTAGATAGTGCAACTATAACCACTGGTTTACTTCACGATACTGTCGAGGATACAAAAGCAACTTATGAAACAGTAAAAAAAGAATTTGGAAAAGAAGTTGCAGATTTAGTTGATGGTGTAACAAAAATTTCTGCTTTAGAGGAAAAAGCAGTCGAAAACTCAAAAGCTGAAAATTTTAGAAAATTGATACTTGCTACTTCAAAAGATATTAGAGTTTTACTAGTTAAATTAGCTGACAGATTACACAACATGAGAACTATTAAGTTCGTTAAAGATGAAAGTAAAAAAATCAGAAAAGCAAAAGAAACAATGGAAATTTATGCGCCATTAGCTGATAGAATGGGCATGAATCGTATCAGAGATGAACTTGAAGATTTGTCTTTTTCAATTTTAAATTTGGAGGCAAGAAATTTAATTTTAAATAGACTATCTGTTATTAAAAATAAGAGAGATGACAATATAAAACAGATATCAGATGATCTTTACAAATTATTAAAATCAAATGATATAGATGCTGAAATTACTGGAAGAGAAAAAACCCCATTTTCAATATGGAGAAAAATGCAAACAAAAAGAATATCCCTTGAGCAGCTCACAGATATTGTTGGTTTTAGAGTCATTGTAAAAAATATTAATGATTGCTATGTAACATTAGGATTATTTCATAGTAAATTCCCTGCTATACCAGGTAAGTTTAAAGATTATATTTCTACACCTAAGATTAATCAGTACAAATCAATTCATACGTCCGTAATTGGTCCAATGAAAAAAAGGATTGAAATTCAAATACGAACAAAACCTATGCATGAATTTGCCGAAAGAGGTATAGCTGCCCATTGGAAATATAAGTCTTCTGAGAAATTTTCTGAATTATCATGGAAGGAATATGATTGGTTAAGAGATCTTGTTGAAATTATTGAGACTGGTGGAAGTCCAGAACATTATTTTGAATTCACAAAACTGCAAATGTTTCAGGACAATGTTTTTTGTTTTACCCCAAAAGGTGCTGTGATAAAGTTACCAAAAGAGGCAACACCAATCGATTTTGCTTATGCAGTCCATACTAAGATTGGTGATACTGCAATTGGATGCGAAGTTAATGGAAAGTCATCTCCATTACAAACAATGTTAAATAATGGCGATATGATTAAAATTATTACTTCAAAAAAAGTGTCACCATCACTACATTGGTTGTCATCAAGCAAAACCGGTAAAGCAAGAGCCTCGATTAGGAAACATTGGCAAGGCAAACTTTTAGATAATGAGTCTGAAAAAAAAGAATATACATCAACACTATCGATAGATTTACCACATAAGCCTGGTATCTTGGGAAAGGTAAGCACATTGATAGGTATGAATGACGCCAATATCATAAATATAGAAATGACCAAAAGAAGCAAAGATTATCTACAATTTTTGTTTGATATACAAATTAAAGATTTAAAAAACTTTACAAACTTGATAAGTCAGATTAAGCAACAAAATTTAAAATTTAAAGTAATTCGTCATAAAAAGAAAAAGTATGCTTTCATACAAAGAGTCCTTAAAAATTTTAAAAGAAACTAATGCTCTATTAGAGGGACATTTTGTTTTATCATCAGGTTTACATAGTGATAAATACGTTCAATGCGCCCAGTTATTAAGCAAACCAAGTAAAGCAAAAGAAATTTGTTTATCACTTGCAGAAAAAATTAACGAAAATTTTAAAAGCTTTGATCTAATAGTATCTCCTGCAATGGGTGGTGTTGTTATTGGTTATGAAATTGGAAGAATTTTGGGTAAAGAAACTATTTTTGCTGAAAGAGTAAATGGAAAATTTGAACTGAGACGTGGTTTCAAAATACAAAAAAATCAAAAAATTTTAATAGTTGAGGATGTAATTACTACTGGAAAATCAAGTCTTGAATGTGCTGACATGATTAACAAGCACCATGGGAATGTAATTGGATATGCATGTATAATTGACAGATCAAATGATAAGTCTTTAATTAAAAAAGATTTTGTATCTCAAATTAAAATTGAAATACCCACTTATAATAAAAACGAATTACCTGATCATTTAAAAAAATTAAACCCCACGAAACCTGGAAGTAGAAATTTATAATGGGTAAAACAAGATTAGGTATCAATATAGATCATGTTGCTACCGTTAGAAACGCAAGGGGCGAAAATTATCCAAGTCCATTAAAGGCTGCTCTTCTATCCCAAAAATATGGTGCTGACTCAATTACAATCCATTTAAGGGAAGACAGAAGACATATAATTGATCAAGATTTAATTGAAATTAGAAAAAAATTAAAAATACCTTTAAACCTAGAAATGGCTCCAACAAAACAAATGTTAAAAATTGCATTAAAATATAAACCTGCTTTTGTCTGCATTGTCCCAGAAAAAAGAAAGGAAATTACTACTGAAGGTGGATTAAATCTAAAAAAAAATTCGAATTTTCTAAAAAAAATAATCTATGAACTGAAAAGAAAAAAAATACGAACAAGTCTTTTTATTGAACCGAACCTTAAATCTGTTTTACATGCAAAAAATCTTGGAGCCGAATGTATAGAAATACATACAGGTAAAATTTGTAATTTAATAAATAAAAGAAAAAAATATTCTAAAGAATTTAAAAAAATATTAAATAGTGTAAATTTTGCAAATGATCTGAGCATAGATGTTCACGCAGGTCATGGTATAACATTTGACTCTGCAAAAATTTTATCAAAAATTAAAGGAATTAAAGAATTTAATATAGGACATTTTTTAATAGGTGAATCAATATTTGAAGGTATTAAATATTGTATAAAAAAATTCAAAAAAATAATTAAATGACTGCGAAAATTATAGATAATTTAAAAACTTTATTAATAGCACTATTCATTGCCATTATAATAAGATCATTACTATTTCAGCCCTTTTATATACCATCATCCTCAATGGAACCTACTTTATTAGTTGGGGATAGAATTTTTGTCTCAAAATATACCTATGGATACAGCAAACATTCTTTTCCTTTCAGTCCGCCAATACTCAATAAAAGAATATTTTATTCTGAACCAAAATATGGTGATCTAATAGTTTTTAAGACACCCTCAGATAATAGAACTGATTTTATAAAAAGATTAATTGGATTATCTGGAGATGAAATTCAAATTAAAGACGGTGACCTTTATATTAATAAGGAAAAAATTGATAAAGAAAAATTTACAGATAATTTTGAAATTAAATGTGGAGGGGAAACTACCGATGTAATATCTTATAATGAGGTACTACCCAATAAAATAAAACATACTGCTGTTTACAACACAATTGGTAGCATGGTTAACTCAGATATATATATCGTTCCTAAAGATCATTATTTTTTCCTAGGAGATAACAGAGATTGTTCAAGGGACAGCAGATTTCTCTCTAGTGTTGGATATGTCCATAAAGATAATTTAGTTGGTAAAGCACAACTAATATTCTTTTCAAATGATACAAGCAAAGGAAGTGTATTTAAAATTTGGAATTGGAAAAATTCTTTTAGATTTAAAAGACTATTTAAAAAATTAAGATGAAAAGTAATATAAAAACAATTGAGAATAATTTAAAAATAAACTTTAATAATAAAAAACTTTTAATACAAAGTTTAATTCACAAAAGTTATAACGAAAAATATAATAATGAAAAACTAGAATTTCTAGGTGATCGAGTGATAGGTTTAGTAATTGCCAAAAAGTTATTGAGTCTTTATCCCGATGAGAACGAGGGAGCGATAGATAAAAAATTTGCCTACCTGGTAAACAAAAAAACCTGTGGACAAATCGGTAGGCAACTTAATTTAAAAAATTTTGTCAAAATGGGAAAATCATTAAGAAATCTAAGAGATAACGATGAAAGAATATTGAGTGATTGTTGTGAGTCAGTAATTGGAGCTCTATATCTAGATCAAGGATATACTGTTGTAGAAAAATTTATTTTGAGGAACTGGCATAATTTTTTAAAAAAGTCTGTTGTTACTCGTATTGATCCAAAAACAAAACTTCAAGAGTTTTCATTAAAAAAATTTAAAAAATTACCTATATATAAATCATTCAAACCAACCGGCCCAAACCACAATCCAATTTTTAAGGTTCAAGTAAGTATTTCAAATTCAAAAAGATATTTTGGACAAGGAAAATCAAAAAAATTAGCTGAACAAAATGCTGCATCAAAATTAGTTAAGAGTCTTAAAATTTAAATGAACTGGGAAGATGAAGGTTTTGTTATAGGAAAGAGAAGATTTAGGGAAAATGCAATTATTCTAGATATTTTTACTGGTAAGTTTGGTAAGACTAGCGGGATTGTTTACGGAGGCACCTCTAGAAAAGTTAAAAATCATCTTCAATTAATGAATAAAATTTTCATTATACATACATCAAAAAGTGAAAATAAAATTGGTTATTTTAAAACAGAATTAATTAAACCTATTTCACCTAAATATTTTGATAATAAAAATAAAATTTTATGTTTAAATTCACTCTCTTCAATTTTAAAATCTACTTTACCAGAAAATCAATCCCATAAAAAAATATACGACTCCCTTTGTTTTCTTTTGGATAATTTTAGTAAAGAAAATTGGATGAATTTGTATTTAAATTGGGAGTTACAATTAATTCAATACTTAGGATTTGGATTTAATGTAGATAAAACTGTTACACAAAAAAATTTTAATGAAAACACGATAAGTATAAATGTAGATAATGTTTTGTACAAAATGCCAAAATTTCTTATTTCAAAAAATGAGGAAAAACTAGATAATAATGATATATATAATGGACTCAGTTTTGTAAGAAATCTATTGGAAAATAAATTTTTTAATCCAAACAATTTAAGATTTCCTTATTCAAGAAAACTATTAGAGAAAAAATTTATTTAACCCTTTTTGCAATCTCTAATGCAAAATAGGTTACAATTGCAGACGCACCGGATCTTTTAATTGACATCAAACTTTCTAAAATTACATCATTATTAAGATTACCATTAATGATAGAATTTTTTATCATCGTGTATTCACCGGACACCTGGTATGCAAATACGGGAATTTTAAATGTTTCTTTTATCGATTTAATTATATCTATGTAAGGTAATGCTGGTTTTACCATTACAAAATCAGCGCCTTCTTTTATGTCTAGGGCAACTTCTCTTAACGCTTCATTCGAATTTTTATTATCCATTTGATAAGTTTTTTTATCTCCCTTTAATTTACTCTTAGATCCTATAGCCTCTCTAAATGGTCCATAAAAATTTGAAGCATATTTTGCAGCATAAGATAAAATCTGAACATTTTTGAAATTATTTTTATCTAATGTTTTTCTAATAATACCTACTCTTCCATCCATCATATCTGATGGTGCTATAACATCACATCCCATTTGAGATTGGAGAAGCGCTTGTTTTGATAAAATATTAATTGTTTCATCATTAAGAATTTCTTTATTTTTCAAGATACCGTCATGGCCATGATCTGTATACGGATCTAATGCAACGTCTGCCATAACTCCAATATTAGGATTAATTTTTTTAATTTTTTTTATTGCTCTACACACCAAGTTATCTTCATTTAGCGCTTCACTTCCAATAGAATTTTTTTTCACACTAGGAGTGTTTGGGAAAATGGCAACCAAAGGTATTTTTAATTTACTTGCAGTATTAATAACATTATTTAATTTATCTATTGTGTATCTGTTGCAACCTGGCATACTTTTGATCTTTTCAATTTTGTTTTTTCCTTCTTTAACAAAAACAGGAAGTATTAAATCATCAACAGTTAAGTTATTTTCAGCTACTAATCTTCGAGACCAATTGTACTTGCGATTCCTTCTCAATCTAATATCCGGATATTTCCCCAATATTTTCATATTTCAAACTTATAAAACTTTGTTTTGTGCGACAAATATAATATTATTTAAATTATTAAAAAATGTAATAAGATAATCCATATGTCAGATACAACCACACAAACAGACTTTTACCAAGTACCTAATTTGTCATTTGATATAAATAAACTAAGGTCCACTTTAGAATCAATTTTAAAAAAATCAAAATACCAAACTTTGAATATTACAAATTTTCACGCAATACCTATGAATAAAGTTCCAGGTAATGACGACTCAATTAAAGGTCATAACGTTAGAGGAGTTTACTGGACAAAACCAGATGAGACTGGAAAAGAAGTTATGAGAGACAAACCAATTGATGAGTCAAAATATACTGAACTATTACCAGAATTTAAAAATACCTACTTTGAAGAAGTTTACAAAGCTTTAAAATCAAAATTTAAAATCGGAAGAGTTAGGATTCTTTTAAAAGAACCAAGGTCAACTTTAAGTTGGCATAAAGATCCTGAGCCTAGATTACATATTCCTATAATTACAAATCCAGGATGTAAAATGGTAATAGAGGATGTTGCTAAACATATGCCAGCAGATGGAAAAGTTTGGATCACAAATAACACAAGGTATCACAATTTTTTCAATGGCGGTGAGCAAAATAGAATTCACATTGTGGCTTGTATGTTAGAAGACAGATTCAATTAATTTGAAATCCTTATTCAAAAAAATATCACTATCATCAGATCACGCAGGTTTTAATTTAAAAGAAAAAATTAGAAAATATCTATTAAAGAAAAAAATTAAAGTGCTTGATTTAGGACCAATAAATAACAATTCTGTAGATTATCCTGATTATGCAAAAAAGGTAGCTAGAAACGTTATATCTAAAAAAAGCAATGTAGGTATATTAGTATGCGGATCTGGTACTGGTATGGCCATCTCAGCCAATAAATTCAAAAAAATACGAGCTGCTGTTTGCTATAATATAGCATCTACACGTTTGTCTAGAATGCATAATAATGCTAATATCCTGGCATTAGGATCTAGATTAACTAATAAACAAAACGCAATTAAATTAGTTAATGTTTTTCTAAGTACTAAATTCGAGGGAGGAAGGCACCTTCGAAGAGTAAAAAAGATTTAATATTAATTATGTCAAAAATTAAAAAAGATATTAGTAATTATTATCAGGATTATTTCGATAAAAATTTATCTGAAAGAGATCCAGATTTATATAATTCAATTAACGAGGAGCTTAATAGACAGCAACAACATATTGAATTAATTGCATCTGAAAATATTGTTTCAAAAGCAGTACTTGATGCTCAAGGATCAATTTTAACAAATAAATATGCAGAAGGTTATCCTGGTAAAAGATATTACGGTGGATGTGAATTTGTTGATAAAGCAGAGGAGTTAGCTTTAGAAAGAGTTAAAAAATTATTCGATTGTAAATTTGCAAATGTTCAACCTCATTCAGGGGCGCAGGCAAACGGAGCTGTTTATCTTGCGCTTTTAAATCCAGGTGATCCAATTCTTGCAATGAGTTTAAATTCAGGAGGTCACTTAACTCACGGAGCAAAGGTGGCTCAGTCGGGAAAATGGTTTAAAGCTTTTCATTACGAAGTAGATAAAGAAACTGGTCTAATTGATTATGATCAAATCCAAAAACTAGCTACAGAGCACAAACCCAAGATATTAATTGCTGGCGGGAGTGCATACTCAAGAATAATAGATTTCAAAAAGTTTCGCGAAATCGCAGACAGTGTTAACGCATATCTAATGGTTGATATGGCCCACTTCTCAGGTTTAGTTGCTGGAAAGGGATATCCCAATCCAGTTAAATATGCCGACGTTGTTACATCTACAACTCATAAAGTTTTAAGAGGTGGTAGAGGAGGAATTATTTTAACCAATAGAGAAGATTTATATAAAAAATTTAACTCTGCAGTATTTCCTGGTTATCAAGGTGGACCTTTAATGCATGTGATAGCAGCAAAAGCAGCAGCATTTCATGAAGCCCTTCAACCAAACTTTAGAGAATATATAAAATCTGTATTAGAAAATGCTAAAATTTTATCAGAAACACTCAAAAATAATGGGTTCAAGATTTTTTCAGGCGGAACAGATACCCATTTAATGCTTGTAGATTTAAGACCTTTTAAAGTTACAGGCAAAGCTGCTGAAGTTAGTTTATGTAATTCAAATATTACATGTAATAAAAATGGCATACCTTTTGATACTGAAAAGATGACAATTACATCTGGAATTAGACTTGGATCACAAGCAGCTACAACAAGAGGATTTGGATTAAATGAATTTAAAAAAGTTGGCGAATTAATTACAAAAGTAATCAAAGGTTTATCTACTAATCCTGATGATAATTCCAAAACTGAGTCAGAGGTCAGAAAAGAAGTGATTGAACTTTGTTCTAAATTTCCTATATATAATCATCTGTTTAAAAATTAAATTATGATTTGTCCATTTTGTAGAGAAAAAGACACTTCAGTAGTAGATTCTAGACCGACAGAAGACGGTACAGCCATAAGAAGAAGAAGATTATGTCCTTGTAGCAAAGCAGTAAGATTTACCACATTTGAAAGAGTTCAGTTTAGAGAACTTTCTGTAATCAAAAAAAATGGAAGAAGGTCTCCCTTTGATAGAGAAAAATTAGCAAAATCATTATTTACCGCCTTAAAAAAAAGGCCATTCGATCCTGATACTATTGAAAAAATTGTTTCAAGAATTTCCCGAGATCTAGAGGAAATGGGTCAATCCGAAATACAATCAAGTGTTATTGGAAAAAAAGTTATGGATACTTTAAGAGATCTAGACAAAATTGCCTATGTAAGATTTGCTTCAGTATACACAAATTTTAAGGAGGTAGGAGAATTTGGTGACTATATTGAGGAACTAGATGGAGAAAATAAAAAAAAAATTTAAATCAAAACACTCTTACTTTTTAAGCTTAGCATTTGAACAGGCAAAAAATAATTTAGGTTCAACTAAAAGCAACCCCTCTGTAGGATGTATCGTTGAAAAAAATGAATCCGTAATTTCATCCGGGTTTACATCTTTTAACGGAAGACCTCATGCAGAATATAATGCTTTAAACAAAAAATTAAATTTTAACAATTCAAATTTATACGTAACACTTGAACCATGCTCCCATCATGGCGTTACACCTCCATGTACAAATTTGATAAATAAAAAAAAAGTCAAAAAGGTTTTTTTTTCTATCCATGACTCGGATACAAGGTCCAAAAATAAATCTAAAAATATTTTAAAAAGCAGAAATATTTCTGTTAATTCCAAAATACTCGAAAAGGAGGGAAAAGATTTTTATGAAAGCTATTTTTTACAACATAGTGACAAACTTCCTCTAATAGATGCTAAAATAGCAATATCAAAAGATTATTTTACCATAAACAAAAAAAAAAGATGGATTACCAATCTTCATTCAAGAAAAAGGGCACATGTCATAAGATCAACATACGATTGTTTAATCTCTACATCAAAATCAATTAATCATGATAACTCAATACTTAATTGTCGTATTGAAGGTTTGGAAAAAAAGTGCCCAGATCTTGTTATTATTGATAGAAACTTAAAACTTAAAAAAAATTTAAAACTTTTTAATAATATGAAGTATAGGAAAATTTTATTAGTTACTTGTAAAAATGATTCAAAAAAAATATCTTTCTTTAAAAGCAGGGGTTTAAAAATAATAAAAGTTGGACAATTAAATTTGTTTAAAGATTATAAAAATCTTTTTTTTAAACTCAAAAAAAAATATTCTAGAATTTTAGTTGAAGCTGGTCTTAATTTTACAAATTTCCTTATTAAAAATGAATTAATAAAAAATATCTATATTTTTCAATCATTTTATAAACTTAAAAATCAAGGCACCAATAACTCAAGCCCCAATATTATAAAAAAAATTAAATTAAAAAACCAAATAAGTGTTAATCTTTTTGGAGATCAAATTTATAAGGAGAAAATTTAATTATGTTTAATGGAATTGTATACAACCAAGGTACAATAAAAAGTTTAAGAAGAAATCCAAAGTATGTAAGAGGAAGCTTAGTTATTGAAGTAGCATCTAATATTAAATTTAAAAAAACAGATATTGGCGAGTCTGTAAGTTGTGACGGTGTTTGCTTGACTTTAATTAGAATCAAAAAAAGTTCTTTTCTTTTCTATCTATCTAAAGAAACTTTAAATAGATCGAATTTTAAAAATATTAAAATTGGTAAAAATATAAATATTGAAAAATCTTTATACCATGGAAAAAAAATTTCTGGCCATTATGTTCAAGGACATGTTGATACAACTGCTTCTGTGAAAAGCATTAAGATAATAGATAGATCTTGGTATGTTAATTTTTCGTTAAATAAAAAATATAAGAATTTTATTGTTGAAAAAGGATCAATCTCAATAAATGGTGTATCACTTACAGTTTCTAAAGTTACAAAAAATAGTTTTCAAATCACTATTATCCCACACACTCTAAGACTTACAAACTTAGTTAAACTGAAAAAAGGAGATAAAGTTAATGTTGAATTTGATATTGTAGGAAAATATTTAAATAATATTTATAAATGAAATGAAAAAAAACTCATCATCTATAGTTGAAATTATTAAAGATGCCAAAAGAGGAAAAATGTTTATTTTGGTTGATAACAAAGATAGAGAAAATGAAGGAGACTTGGTAGTACCAGCATCAAAAATTAATCCCAAAAAAATTAATTTTATGGCGAAACATGGTAGAGGTTTAATTTGTTTAGCTTTAACATCTAATAAAGTTAAGAAATTAAATTTACCTTTAATGTCATTAATAAATAAATCTAGAACACAAACTGCTTTTACTGTTTCAATTGAATCAAAAAAAGGTATTTCGACCGGGATATCTGCACACGATAGGTCAAAAACAATTAAGGTAGCTATTAAACCTTCATCGAGTAAAAAAGATATAGTCTCACCTGGGCATGTTTTTCCTTTAGTCGCAAAAAATGGTGGTGTACTAGAAAGGGCAGGTCATACGGAAGCTTCAGTGGATATTTCAAAATTAGCAAAGTTAAATCCTAGTGCAGTAATATGTGAAGTCATGAATGAAGATGGAACTATGGCTAGATATAACGACCTGATTCCATTCGCAAAAAAACACCAATTAAAAATTGCTAAAATTGAAGATTTAATTTCCTACAGGTTAAAAAATGAAAGATTAATAAAAAATGTATCAACAAAAAAAATTAAAATAAGAAAATTTGGAAATTTTGATATTAAAACTTTTAAAAATAAATTAGACGGCTTAGAACATTATGCACTGATAAAAGGTAAATTTAATTTAAATAAATCCATAAGAGTGAGAGTTATTTCCACCAATATACCTAGTAGTTTTTTTAATTTTAACAAAAATATTTTTAAAAACTCTTTAAAATATTTAAATAAATTTGGAAATTTTGCTTTGATACTTGTAACAGGATCTAATACAAAACCAATTTCTTCTGAAAACAATAAAATTCTAAGATATTATGGTGTTGGTGCTCAAATAATTAAAGAATTAAAGATAAAAAAAATGATATTAGTTTCAAGAGCAAAAAAACGTGTTATAGCACTTAAAGGTTATGGAATAGAGATTAAGAAACAGGAAATTATTAAATGAAACCAAAAATTTGTATAGTTATTTCAACTTATAATAGCGGTATTACAAACAAATTACTTTTTAGTGCTAAAAATGAATTAAAAAGATACGGAGTAACTAGAGCGAAGGATTATAAGGTACCCGGTGCCTTTGAGATACCAGTCGCTATAGCCAGACTTGCTAAAAAATATGATGCCTTTATTGCAATAGGTTGTATCATTAAGGGTCAAACAGCAAATTTTGATTTAATTTCAAACGCAATAACAAACGCAATAATGCATTTGTCTATAACCAAAAAAAAGCCGATTGGAAATTCAATTATTACATTATTTAACAAAAACCAAGCTTCCAAAAGATATAACAAAGGCAAAGAAGCCGCTAAAGCTGTCATAGAGGTTTTAAAGATAAAGTAATGGAAGGGTCCAATCCAAATAACAACCCAAGAATAATTGTTATTCAAAAATTGTACGGTTACTATTTAAACAAAAATTCAAATATTGAAATTCAAAAACATAGATATAAAAAATTTATCAAAGATACCATATCTGGAACTATTGAGAGAGAAGAGCTTCTGCTTGAAAATTTAAAAACTATTTTACAGAAAGAGTTTAATCCAGCAAGGACTGATCTTATTCTCAAGTTAATGATACTCTCAGCAACTTATGAGCTAATGTTTAGTCACAAAACCCCAGTAAATGTCATAGTAAGTGAATACGTTAAAATTTCAGATTTTTTTTTGGAGAGCGCTCATAAAGGCTATTTAAACGCAGTTTTAGACAAAATCTCGCAAAATTTAAGAAAAGATAATTAATTATTCTTGCCTTTTACAGTTTTTTTTGGCAATTTCGATTTTTTTAACAGTTCATTAGTGGAGATATGTCATTGGAAAATTTATATTTAATTATTTTAGCTGGTATTATTGCAGTTGTTTATAGTTACTTTTTAAGTAAACAAATAATTTCATCTAGTCCTGGTAATGCAAAAATGCAAGAAATTGCTGAAGCAATTCAAATTGGAGCAAAAGCATATTTGAATAGACAGTATAAAACTATAGCTATCGTAGGTGTGGTTGTTTTAATTATTATAAGTTATTTTTTTAGTTTACTTGTTGGGTTAGGATATCTGATAGGAGCATTGTTATCTGGTGTTGCTGGCTATATTGGAATGTTAATTTCAGTTAAAGCAAATGTTAGAACAGCTGAAGCATCAAGAAAAAGTTTACAAAGTGGACTTACTATGGCATTTAAATCAGGAGCCATAACAGGACTTTTGGTTGCTGGCTTAGCACTTTTAGCTATCTCTTTGTATTACTGGGCTCTTTTGGCTTTTAACGTAGATAGTAGAGAATTAATAAATGCATTAATAGCTTTAGGTTTCGGAGCTTCGCTAATTTCAATTTTTGCAAGATTAGGAGGCGGAATTTTTACTAAAGGAGCTGATGTAGGCGCAGACCTGGTCGGTAAAGTTGAAGCTGGAATTCCAGAAGATGACCCAAGAAATCCAGCTGTGATAGCTGATAATGTGGGAGATAATGTTGGTGATTGTGCTGGTATGGCAGCGGACTTATTTGAAACATATGCAGTAACAATAGTTGCCACTATGGTTTTAAGTTCAATTTTTTTTGTAAATAATGCAGACATGATGATCTATCCTCTTGCTATAGGTGGTGGATGCATAATCGCTTCAATAATAGGAACATTTTTTGTAAGACTAGGTAAGAGCAAAAATATAATGGGTGCTCTTTATAAAGGTTTTATAGTGACAGCCATAATATCATTAATCCTGCTTTATCCAATTACATCACATGTTATTGGATTAGAAAATATATTTAGTGTAGGAGATAAAAGCTTTTTGGGCATGGACTTATATTACTGTGGAGTTGTAGGTTTAGCAGTAACCGGATTAATTATATGGGTTACTGAATATTATACAGGTACAAATTATAGACCTGTAAAAAGTGTAGCTAAGTCTTCAACAACTGGTCACGGAACAAATGTTATTCAAGGGCTAGCTGTATCGATGGAAGCAACAGCTCTGCCGGCAATTATAATAGTTGCTGGAATAATAATTACTAATCAATTAGCTGGTTTATTTGGAATTGCAATCGCTGTTACAGCAATGTTAGCATTAACTGGAATGGTTGTTGCATTAGACGCTTATGGACCAGTAACAGATAACGCTGGTGGAATAGCAGAAATGTCTAAATTACCAAAAAATGTTAGAAAAACTACAGACGCTTTAGATGCTGTAGGAAATACTACGAAAGCTGTAACTAAAGGTTACGCTATTGGATCAGCTGGTTTAGGTGCATTAGTTTTATTTGCTGCATACACGGAAGACATTAAATTTTTTTCTAAAGTATCAGGATCATCTTTAGAAGGTATTGATGTGAGCTTTGATTTATCTAATCCATTTGTAGTTATAGGATTATTGTTTGGAGGAATGTTACCTTATTTATTTGGATCTATGGGAATGCAAGCTGTTGGTAGAGCAGGCGGAGCAGTAGTTATTGAAGTAAGAAGACAATTTAAAAAAATCCCTGGAATTATGAAAGGAAAAAGAAAACCTGACTACGGTCGATTAGTTGATTTGTTAACTAAAGCTGCGATTAAAGAAATGATTGTACCATCTTTATTACCTGTGCTTTCACCAATAATTTTATATTTAGTTATCTATTCTATTGGTGGATTAGAAGCAGCTTTGTCTTCTGTTGGAGCCATGCTTTTAGGAGTTATAGTTACAGGTCTTTTTGTTGCAATATCAATGACAGCTGGCGGTGGAGCTTGGGATAATGCTAAAAAATTTATTGAGGATGGAAATTACGGTGGAAAAGGTTCCGAGTCTCACAAGGCCGCAGTTACCGGCGATACTGTTGGAGACCCATATAAAGACACAGCCGGTCCCGCGGTAAATCCGATGATTAAGATTACAAACATTGTAGCTCTTTTGCTTCTAGCTGTAATATCACATTAAAACTTAATAATTATTTATCTTTATTTCTTGGACTATTTGCTCTCATTTTATTTCTCAAACTAGATAGAAATGAATCTAAAAAAGTTCCTCTTGTAACCACATTGTCAGTGACTTCTTTTGAAAAAGCATGATTATTCATTTTATTTTTATCGTAAAAGAGTTTTTCTTCAAGAACACCTAAATTGTTAAATTTTACTACCAAAACATTGTTATTTAAAAAAATATCATTACCCAATCTATGAACACCACCTTTTGTTTTTGTTCTTTCTATATAAAACCAAGTATCTTTATCTTTTATAGATTTTACATGAGGTTCGCCTAATACATTAATAACGTCATTCTTATTACTAACATTAGTTTCAATGAGCTTTTCTCTTTTTTCAAGAAAGATTATACCGTGACTTTTTACAACTTTATTATTTTGACAATTGAATAAAATAATAGATAAGAATAATAATATAATTATTTTAAAATGTTTGCTTCTTATAAAAAACATACAAATAAACTCTACAATAAATTAGTAGAATTATCACGAAATAAATTCTTTTACAGCGATATTAAACTAGCTGATAATTTTGAGACAAGAGTTTTGTTAATTTTCTTTCATTTTATTATTATTTTAAGATTGAAAAAAGACAACAAACTAAAAAAAAATTTTCAAGATATATTTGATAACATTTTTCAAAACATTGAAATAAATATAAGGGAATTAGGATATGGTGATACCAAAGTCAACAATACAATGAAAAACTTAAACAAAATATTCTATGACATTTTATATAAATTAGATAAAAATAATGAAGCTTCATTTCAAGAAAGATTAGACTTATTAAACAAATATTTCTTTAATAATAAAAAAAACACTGACCAAAATACTCATAAATTGGCTAAATATATGGATCAATTCAGTGATTTTTGTTTTGATTTAAATATCGATAATGTGTTAAACGGTTCTATAGAATTTAAACTTAAATAATTAAGCTATGGCTGTACCTAAAAGAAAGACATCAACATCTAGAAGAAACAAAAGAAGATCACACCATCGAATTGTTGGCGCAAATGTCATTGAAGATAAAAAAAGTGGTGAATACAGACTATCTCATCATATAGATCTGAAAACAGGTACATATAACGGTAAAAAAATTTTAGACAAATAGTCTAAATAAAAAAAAACCTACATGTTAGATAAAGTTAAAATATCAATTGATGTAATGGGTGGTGATAATTCTCCTTATAAGACTTTAGAAGGTTTAAATCTATTTGCAAAAAGAAATCAGAATATTAATGATTATATTTTTTATTTATTTGGAGATGAAACAATTATAAATCAGAAATTAAGTAATTTTAAATATCTAGAAAATAATTATAAAATTTTTGACACGAAGATAGTGGTTTCAAATGAATTGTCTGCCATGTCATCTATAAAAAAAGGAAAAAATTCAAGCATGTGGAAAGCTATTCAATCTCAAATTGATTTATCTGCTGACGTTACTTTGTCCGCTGGGAACACTGGCGTTTTATTAGTTATGTCAAAAATGATTTTAAAAACTCTTGAGAATGTTGATAAACCAGCATTAGCTGGTCTGTGGCCTAATGAAAATAATATGAATATTGTTTTAGATTTAGGGGCAAATGTTGAGTGTAGTGAAAAAAATTTAATAGATTTTTCAGAAATGGGCTCAGCACTTTTTAAATCACTTTTCCCGAATGAAAAAGCAAAACTCTCATTATTGAATATTGGATCAGAAGAAATTAAAGGTACTGGAATTTTAAAAAGCACTTATGCAAAATTAAAACAATTAGATCAATTTGGCGATTTTGAATTTCGTGGTTATATTGAGGGAAATCATATTACAAAAGGAGACACCAACGTTATTGTAACTGATGGTTTTACTGGAAATGTTGCACTCAAGACTGCTGAAGGAACCGCTGATTTTTTAACTAAGAATTTAAAAAATGCATTGTCTGAAAATTTTTTGTCAAAACTATCAGCAATTTTTTCTTATTTTTCATTAAAAAGATTTAAAGACCGTCTTGATCCAAGAAAATATAATGGAGCAATTTTTTTAGGTTTAACTGGGCCTGTAGTTAAAAGTCATGGAGGCACAGATGGTTTGGGCTTTTCCTACTCAGTTGAGCTTTGCTATAAAATTGCAAAAGGAAATCTTATGGATAAGATAAAATCTAACCTTTCGCATACCCAAAATTTAAATGAAGAGATCTAATATAACTAAAGATGAAATACTAAAAACTATTAATAGTTCACTAGGTACCCCTTTATCCCTCTCTGAAAAAATTTTAAATGAAATTTTAAATATAATTGTAGATGGTCTTAACTCTGAAAATATTGTTAAAATAAAAGGTTTTGGAACCTTTAAAACACTTAATAAAAAGTCAAGAATAGGAAGAAATCCCAAAACAGGTCAAATTCACGAAATAGATGCTAGAAAGACAGTTGCTTTTTATCCATCAAAAAATTTCAAAAGAGCGATCAATGAATAGAGATAGAAAAATATATAAATCAATTGGTGAAGTCTCAAAAGAAATTTCAATTTCAACACACACATTACGTTTCTGGGAAAAAGAGTTTAAACAAATAAAACCGATAACTTTTGATGGCAATAGAAGATACTATACGGAAAAAGATATAGATATATTAAAAATTATTTATGAACTTTTAAAAAAACAAGGATATACAATAATGGGCGCAAAAAAGTTACTAAATCGAAGATCAGATAAACTTGACGAACATTTAGATTTAGATATAAAGAGAAAAAATTTTCAAAGTTCCTTGAAATATAAAGCACAAAGAATTAAGATTATTTTAGATAAAATTAAAGGATTAAAGAATGGCTAAAAAAAGTTCAATTAAAGTTAGATTGGTGCCCGAAGCTAAACCCGATAGTTCTTTTTTCTATTATGCAAAAAAACCTACAAAGGGTGAAAAAGTAAAAGTTAAATTAAAAGTAAAAAAATATAATCCAAGTACTAGAAAGCATGAGTTTTTTGTTGAAAAAAAACTACCACCTCATAGCAAATAATTTATTTTTTATTAAAATTTTTATATTCATATTCTATAAAACCTTTAATCATTGATTTCCAAACTCTCTTTGTCAAATCTGGATCAATTTTATTTTTAAGTGATTTTTTTCTTATAGTTTTATGAATCTCTCTAATTCTTTTTTTATCAACAATCTGATTTTTATATTTTTTGTTTTTTAATACCTGATTAACGAGGTTTACTCTTTTCTTTAAGATTATAAGCAATTTTTCATCTAAAGCATCCAGTTTTTTTCTAAGTTTTGATAGATTATTTTTTTTCATATAGCGACATTTATGTTAATAAAAATTTATAGAATATAATATAACAAATGCAACTAAATGATTTTAGAAAATAATAATTATAAGAATTATGTAAGTTTCTGGCTGCTATCCTTATTAATTTTTTTATCAATAATAATTGTAGTTGGTGGGCTAACAAGACTAACAGACTCAGGTTTATCTATTACTAAGTGGGAGTTATTTACTGGAATTTTACCTCCACTCTCAAATGAATCTTGGGCCGAAGTATTTGCTCTCTATAAACAGATTCCACAGTATAGTCAGTTATTTCCAACTATGACTTTAAGTGAATTTAAAGTAATTTATTATTGGGAATATATACATCGAATTCTAGGAAGAGTTTTTGGACTTTTATTTTTAATCCCGTTTGTTTTTTTTTTGTCAAAAGGGGTATTTAAAAAAGAATTTATTATAAAATTTTTTATTTTATTTTTATTAATACTCTTACAAGGTTTTTTTGGCTGGTATATGGTTAAAAGTGGATTAGTAGAAAATACTACTGTAAGTCATTATAGATTAGCTATCCACCTTAATATCGCGCTAATTTTATTTGCATCTATTTTTTGGTATTTTTTAAATATAAAAAATAATCAAAATAAATATTTTTTTCATTTTTTTAAAAATGGATATTTATTTAAATTTTTTGTGTTATTAATTTTTATCCAAATTACTCTAGGGGCTTTCACTTCTGGACTTGACGCTGGAAAAATTTACCAAACATGGCCTTCCATGAACAATAACTTTTTTCCAGACGATATAATTATATCAAATTTATTAAATTCAGATTTTTTTTCCGAACCTTCAATTGTGCAATTTTTACATAGAAATATGGCATATATAATTTTTATATATATTTTAGGATTAACTTTTTATATTTTTTCCAAAAAAATGAAATACTTATATACTCCTTTAACCTATGTATTGGTTATGGTTTGTGTACAAATATTTTTAGGAATAATTACATTGGTAAGCGGTTTAAATATTGTTTATGCTTCTCTTCATCAAATTTCTACCACGCTATTACTAATTACTTCTATTAATTTGAGTTTTGCCTTTAAAAAAGAAGAGTTTGTAATTGACACCGAAAATAAAAACTTGTAATTATGCGCAAGTTTTATGACACCGTTTACAAAAAAAAAAGATTTGAAAAATAACTGGTATTTAGTTAATGCTGACAATGTTGTTGTTGGAAGATTGGCTGCATATATCTCAAAATTATTAAGAGGTAAAAATAAACCTCAATACAATCCCAACATAGATAATGGTGATTTTGTAATTGTCACAAATATTGAAAAAATAAAATTTACTGGAAAAAAATTTACTGATAAAAAATATTACAGACATACTGGATACCCTGGTGGAATTAAAGAGACAAAACCTTATAATCTTAAAGAAAAAAATAAATCTCAAGATATTCTTAAATTTGCAGTTAAGAGAATGTTGCCAGGTGGACCGCTAGCAAAAAAACAATTAGGAAAACTCAAAATGTATTATGGTGACAAACACCCTCACTCAACACAAAATCCTGTTGAAATAAATTTTTCACAACTAAATAAAAAAAATTCCTTGAAATCATATGAATAGTCCAAACGTAGAAACTACCTCAAAAAAAGTTGAAAAAATAAAATTAGATTTTAAAGATAGTAAGTACGCTACCGGAAGAAGAAAAAAATCTATTGCGAGAGTTTGGGTTAAAAAAGGATCTGGAAAAATTTATGTTAACGGAAAGCAGATGCAAGATTATTTTAAAAGACCTGTGCATCAGATTTTAGTTGTAAGACCTTTGAATGAAATTAATGCATCAGCCGAATATGATGTAAAATGTAGCGTAACTGGCGGCGGCTTGTCTGGTCAAGCCGGGGCAATTATACATGGCTTATCAAGAGCTTTAGTAAGTATCGATAGCAACCTTAAAAAAACACTCAAAAAAAACAAATTAGTCACTAGAGACTCAAGGAAAGTC
>CACMHR010000005.1:0-81210 GCA_902613655.1 uncultured Pelagibacteraceae bacterium | reverse complement strand
AAAATTTGGAAAAATTGTCCTGCCTTATTTTCTATCTTAATTAACTAATATTAAAATTTATGCCGACTATAAGTCAATTATTGAGAAAGCCTAGAGTCAAACCTTTGTCTAGAAACAAGGTGCCAGCTTTAGAAAAACAACCAATTAAAAGAGGTGTATGTATTAAAGTTTATACAACAACTCCAAAAAAACCTAATTCAGCATTAAGAAAAGTTGCAAGAGTAAGATTATCAAACGGATTCGAAGTTACAGCCTACATTCCTGGTGAGGGACACAATTTACAAGAACACTCAGTAGTATTAATAAGAGGTGGTAGAGTAAAAGATTTACCAGGTGTTAGATATCATATACTACGTGGAAACCTTGATGCACAGGGCGTAAGTACAAGAAGAAAAAGACGTTCCTTATATGGTGCAAAAAAACCTAAATAATTTAAATTATGTCTAGAAAAAGAAAAGCTCCTAAAAGAAAAAATTATCCTGATCCTAAATATAAATCTGAAGTTATTTCAAAATTTATTAATTCGATAATGTATGATGGAAAAAGATCAACAGCCGAAAAAATATTATATTCAGCTTTAGAAAAAATGAAAGCTAAAAACCAAGATCCGCTTAAAGTTTTTAACTCAGCTATTGGGAATGTAAGACCAAATCTTGAAGTTAGATCACGAAGAGTTGGAGGTGCTACTTATCAGGTTCCAGTTGAGGTTAAATCAAATAGATCACAAGCGTTAGCCCTCAGATGGCTTCTCGATGCCTCAAGAAAACGAAAAAACAAAACTATGGCTGAAAAATTATTTTACGAAATAATGGACGCATCTCAAAACAAAGGTTCAGCAGTTAAAAAAAGAGAGGACACACATAAAATGGCAGAGTCTAATAAGGCTTTTGCACATTTTAGATGGTAATAAAATGCCCAGAACTCACACCTTAGATAAATATAGAAACATCGGTATCATGGCTCACATTGATGCTGGAAAAACTACAACGACAGAAAGAATTTTATATTACACCGGTAAGAGTCATAAAATTGGTGAGGTACATGATGGTGCCGCCACAATGGATTGGATGGAACAAGAACAAGAAAGAGGAATCACAATTACTTCAGCAGCAACGACATGCTTTTGGAGAGAACACAGAATAAATATAATTGATACACCTGGACACGTAGATTTTACGATTGAAGTAGAGCGATCTCTTAAAGTACTAGATGGTGCAGTGGCAGTTTTTGATGGTGTTGCTGGAGTCGAACCGCAATCAGAAACAGTTTGGAGACAAGCAGATAAATATAAAGTTCCAAGGATTTGCTTTGTAAATAAATTAGATAGAACTGGAGCTGATTTTTTTAATTGTGTCGAAATGATTAAAGATAGACTGGGAGCTAAACCATTAGTAATGCAAATTCCTGTAGGCATGGAAGCATCTTTAAAGGGAGTTATAGATTTAGTTAAAATGAAAGCAGTTTTGTGGAAAGATGAAAAACTTGGAGCAGAATTTGAATACACAGATATTCCATCAGATTTGAAAGACCAGGCTGAAAAATACAGAAAAGAACTTATAGAAACTGCAGTAGAGCAAGATGAAAAATTAATGGATGATTATTTAAATGGTAAAGAAATATCTGAAAAAGATATAATTTCTTGTGTCCGTAAAGGATGTTTGAAATTTGATTTTGTACCAGTTCTAACTGGCTCAGCTTTCAAAAACAAAGGTGTCCAACCATTACTTGATGCAGTTGTTGATTTTTTACCTAGCCCAAAAGACATTAATTCAATTAAAGGAACAAAACCAAATTCAAAAGATGAAGTTGAGAGAAAATTTGACGATAAAGAACCATTTTCAGCTCTGGCTTTTAAGGTTGCAAACGATCCTTTCGTGGGTTCTTTAACATTTATAAGAATTTATTCTGGAACTTTAAAATCAGGAACTGGTGTTTACAACACATCAAGAGATAAAGAGGAAAGAGTCGGAAGAATGTTGTTGATGCATGCTAATAGCAGAGAAGACGTTAAAGAGGCAAATACTGGTGATATAGTTGCTTTAGCTGGTTTAAAATATACGATCACTGGCCACACATTATCAGAAGAAGATAAACCCGTCGTATTAGAGCCAATGGAATTCCCAGATCCAGTAATAGAAATTGCTGTTGAACCTAAAACTAAAGGCGACCAAGAAAAAATGGGAGAAGCTTTAGGTAGGCTAGCAAAAGAAGATCCGTCTTTTAGAGTCACATCAGATGAAGAGTCCGGACAAACTATTATTAAAGGAATGGGTGAACTTCATTTAGATATCATTGTCGACAGAATGAAAAGAGAATTTAAAGTTGAGGCGAATATAGGTGCTCCACAAGTTGCTTATAGAGAAACAATCCAAAAACCAGTGTCAAATGTTTACATTCACAAAAAACAAAGTGGAGGCGCAGGACAATTTGCTAAAGTTGAATTAAATGTTGAACCGCTCGAACCAGGCAAGGGAAGAGAAGTAGAAAATAAGATTAAAGGTGGTTCAATACCTAAAGAGTTTATTCCAGGAGTGGAAAAAGGTGTTGAGAGCGTTGCAGACAACGGTATTTTAGCCGGTTTTCCTCTTATAGATTATAAAGTTACAATTGTTGACGGATTACATCACGATGTTGACTCAAGTGTTCTAGCTTTCGAAATAGCATCAAGATATTGTTTTAAAGAAGCATGTACTAAAGCTGGTCTAAAACTTTTAGAGCCGGTAATGAGAGTTGAAGTAATAACACCAGAAGACTATATGGGAGATGTTATTGGAGACTTAAATAGTAGGAGAGGGCAAGTTTCAACTACAGATAAAAGAGGCAATGCGACTGTTATAAGCGCGATGGTACCCTTAGCAAACATGTTTGGTTACATAAATAATTTAAGATCAATGTCTCAAGGTAGAGCACAGTATTCAATGTTTTTTGATCATTACTCAAAAGTTCCTCAAAACGTTCAAGACGAAGTAACAAAAAAAATGGCATAAAAAATGGATAAACAAAATATCAGAATACATCTAAAAGCTTACGACAATAAAATCTTGGACATATCAACTCAAGAAATTGTAAACACAGCTAAACGTACTGGCGCACAGGTAAAAGGACCAATACCTTTGCCTACAAAAATTGAAAAATTTACAGTGCTTAGATCACCACATATTGATAAAAAAAGTAGAGAACAATTTGAAACAAGAACCCACAAAAGATTAATAGATATTGTCGAACCAACACCTCAAACAGTAGAAGCATTAATGAAATTAGATTTAGCTTCGGGGGTAAATATAGAAATTAAAATATAATTATGAGCTTAGGATTGATTGGAAAAAAAATTGGAATGACCAGGGAGTTCTTTGATTCTGGTGTCTCAATTCCTGTAACTGTTTTGAAAATCGAGAAGGGAAGAGTTATTGATATTTATACAAAAGAAAAGAATGGTTATTCAGCAGTTAAATTGGGTTTTATTAATTTAAAAAGTTCAAAACTCACAAATCAAATGAAAGGCTTTTTTGCAAAAAAAAATACAGAACCAAAGAAAATAATTAAAGAATTTAGGTTAGAAAAAACTGATGACTATAAAACAGGTAACGAAATAGGATTAGAAACTTTAAAAGATGTTAAATTTGTAGACGTAAGATCTCAGACAATAGGTAAAGGTTTTGCCGGAGTAATGAAGAGATATAATTTTGCTGGATTAAGGGCTTCTCATGGTGTGTCAGTATCTCATAGATCTCATGGTTCAACAGGACAAAACCAAGATCCAGGAAAAGTTTTTAAAGGTAAAAAAATGGCTGGGCACATGGGAGCAAAAAACAGAACTATGTTAAACTTAGAAATAATTAAATCAGATTTAGAAAATAGTTTACTGTATTTAAAAGGTTCAATTCCGGGGTCAAAAAATTCAGTTGTTTTATTAAGAAAATCAGTAAAAACATTCAATCGAAAAACCTCTGCTGAAAAGTATGCAAAAAATACAAGTCCAAGTGAAAAAAAAGAAAAAAAACCCGCTGATAAAAAACCAGTTGAAAAAAAACCAGTCAATAAGGAGCAACCTAAAAAGAAATAAATTATGAGTATAAAAGTTTTAAATATTGATAGTACTGGAAAATCTGAAAACCTTAATTTATCAGAAAAATTAATTGGTTTAAAAGTTAATAATAAACTTTTGAAGTATGTTGTCGACTGGCAATTAAATAGATCAAAAAAAAGAGTTGCAAAAACAAAACAACGTAACGAAGTAACTGGATCTACTAGAAAAATTTATGCTCAAAAAGGAACTGGAGGCGCTCGTCACTCAAGCAGAAAAGCACCTCTTTTCGTTGGTGGAGGTGTTGCACATGGTCCAAAAGGTGACAATTATAAAACCAAAAGTATAAATAAAAAAATTAGAAAATTAGCATTAGCTCAAACAATATCAAAAAAAAATAATAACAAAGAACTTTATATTCTAGATGATGTTAAGAAAAAAATAGCAAAGACAAAAATTTTTAATAATTTTTTAATCAAAAATAAGTTAGAAAATGTTTTAATTATTTCTGATCAAGAAACAGAGAAAAATATTTATAAATCTGTAAGAAATATACCTGATGTAAAACTAATAAATTATAAAGGAACAAATGTTTACGATCTAATTAGGTTTAAAAATGTACTATTCACAAAAAGTTCAATTAAAAACATTGAACAAAGGTTAACAAATGAAAAAAATTAATTATTTAGACACAATAAAATCACCAGTAATTACTGAGAAGGCTACTGGATTATCTGAATTAAACAAAGTTGTATTTAAAGTGCATGAAGGTGCATCAAAACATTCTATTAAAAAAAATATTGAAAAAATCTTTAAAGTCAACGTAATTAAAATAAATACAATTAAAAATAAACCAAAAACAAAAATTGTTAGAGGTAGACTCGGAAAAAAAAGTGGATTTAAAAAAGCCGTAGTTACTTTAAAAAAAGGCCAAACAATTGATCTAGCGACGGGAGTTTAAAAAAATGACTTTAAAAACTTACAAACCTTATACAAAATCAACTAGATCAACAGTACTTATTGACAGAAAAAATATTTGGAAAGGCCCACCTATCAAATCTTTAACGAAAGGAAAGGTATCAACGGGTGGAAGAAATAATTTAGGCAGAATAACATCTAGATCAAAAGGAGCTGGTCATAAAAAAAGATATAGAATAATTGATTTTTATAGAAATAAAATTGATAGTTTGGGCAAAGTAATAAGAATAGAGTATGATCCAAATAGGACGTCCTATATTGCATTAATTAAATATGAGGACAATTCTCAAAATTATATTATCTGCCCAGAAGGATTAAAAGTCGGAGATACTATAACTTCAGGAATTAAAAAAGAAATTAAAATTGGAAATGCAATGTCCTTAAACGATATACCACCAGGAACACTGGTTCATAATGTTGAATTAATAGAAGGTAATGGTGGTAAACTTGCAAGATCAGCTGGTTCATCCGTAACTATTTCAGGATTTGATAATGATTATGCAATTATCAAATTATCCTCGGGTGAAACAAGAAAAGTAAGAGCATCCTGCAAAGCAACAATTGGAACAGTTTCAAATCCAGATCAAAAAAATATTCAAATTGGTAAAGCTGGGCGAAATAGATGGAAAGGAAAAAGACCAATGGTACGTGGAGTTGTGAAAAATCCAGTAGATCATCCACACGGAGGTGGAGAGGGAAAGTCAGCTGGTGGAAGACACCCTGTGTCACCATGGGGTCAATCAGCTAAAGGATTAAAAACCAGAAAACCAAAAAGAAGCGATAAGTTTATAATTTCAAGAAGAAAGAAAAGGAATAAAAGATGACAAGAGGTATTTGGAAAGGACCGTTCGTACATCCTAGTTTATTAAAAAAAGTTGATAAATTAAAAGATAAAGGAAAAAGTCAGCCAATTAAAACTTGGTCTAGAAATTCAACAATTATTCCTGAGTTTGTTGGTCATAGTTTTTTAATTCATAATGGTAGATCATTTATACCAATAACGATTTCAGAAGAAATGGTAGGACACAAACTAGGAGAATTTTCTCCAACAAGAAAGTTTTCAGGACACACTCCAGCTGACAAGAAAGCAGCAGCTGAAGGTGGAGCCCCAAGTAGTGCAGCCAAATCTGCACCTGGCGCTTCGTCTCCTGCAAGCACTAAAGCTCCAGCAGCAACACCAGCTCCAAAAGGAAAAGATGATGCAAAAAAATAATTTAGTTAAAGCTATAAACAAAAATGTGAGAACAGGTGCAAGAAAAGCTAATTTGGTTTTAAATTTTATTAAAGGCAAGAAAGCTGATGTAGCGATAAGGGATCTAGAATTTACGAGAAAAAAAGTGGCTTTAGATATTAAAAAAACTGTAAAATCTGCAATTGCGAATGCCGAAAATAACTATCAATACGATATTGATAATCTTTATGTAAAAGAAGCTTATGTAGGAAAATCTATAGTAATGAAGAGATTTAGACCAAGGGCCAAAGGAAGAGCAGCACCTATAAAAAAACCTTTTAGTAGAATAACTATAATTTTAGAGGAAAAGCAAAATAAAACAAAAAAAGATGAGGTAAAAAAATAATGGGTCAAAAGGTACATCCAATAGGTTTTAGACTTGGAATTAATAGATCATGGGATTCTCTTTGGTTTGCAAAAAAAGGGGACTATGGAAAATACTTAATTGAAGATTACAAGATTAGGCAATTTATTAAAAAGAATATTAAAAACGCTGGTGTTTCAGAGGTTGTAATAGAAAGATCATCAAAAAAATGTACTGTATCCATACATACATCTAGACCTGGTTTTGTTATAGGAAAAAAAGGTTCAGATATAGAGAAAATAAAAAACAAAATATCCAAAATCACAAAAGATGAAGTTTCAGTAAATATTAAAGAGATCAAAAAACCCGAGCTGAATGCTTATTTGGTTTCTGAGAACATAGCACAGCAGTTGGAAAAAAGAGTTGCTTACAGAAGGGCCATGAAAAGAGCTATGCAAGCAACAATGAGGTTGGGTGCAAAAGGAATAAAGGTATGTGTTAGCGGTAGACTTGCTGGAAATGACATTGCAAGAAGTGAGTGGTTAAGGGAAGGCAGTATACCTTTGCACACACTAAGAGCTAATTTAGATTACGCTGAGTCAGAAGCTTTAACAACATACGGTATGATAGGAGTAAAAGTTTGGATTTATAAAGGAGAAATTTTCTTGAAAGATATTGAAAAAGAAAAAATTGAAAGAGTAAAAAATGCTACAACCAACAAGAAGTAAATATAGAAAAGCTCATAAAGGAAGAATACATGGCAAAGCAACAAGAGTTGCCAAGCTAAATTATGGGACTTATGGCCTTAAAGCTATTCAACCAGAAAGAATTATTGGAAAACAAATAGAAGCAGCGCGAGTAGCGTTAACAAGACATATGCAAAGAACTGGAAAGGTTTGGTCAAGAGTTTTTCCAAACATACCAGTTTCTAAAAAACCAACAGAAGTAAGAATGGGTAAAGGAAAAGGGTCGCCAGAATACTGGGCATGCAGAGTTAAACCTGGAAGAATTTTATTTGAGGTTGATGGAGTTTCAGAAGAAGTAGCAAAAGAGGCTTTATATAAAGCTTCAGCAAAACTACCAATTAAAACTAAATTTATAAAAAGATAAATATGAAAAAAAAAGAGGCAAAAAAATTAACAAAAGATCAATCAGTCAGAGAGATTGAAAAGCTTAAAAAGGACCTATTCAATATGCGATTCAAAAAAATTAACGGTCAATTACAAAATGTTTCTGAATATTCTTCAATCAAAAAGAATATAGCCAGACTTTATAATAATTTATTAGGAAGTAAAAAATGACAAAAAGGATTTTAAAAGGAAAAGTAGTAAGTAGCAAAGGAAACAAAACCGTAGTTGTTGAGGTTAACAGGAAGTTTCAACACCCTTTTTATGGGAAAGTAATTTCAAGAAAAAAAAAATATCATGCACATGATGAGAATAATAAATTTAAAGAGGGTGATTTTGTTACAATTATCGAAAGTAAACCTATTTCTAAATTAAAAACATGGCAGGTTGTTGAAAAATGATACAGGTACAAACAGAGTTATTAGTTGCAGATAATACAGGCGCAAAAAGAGTAGAGTGTATTAAGGTCCTAGGTGGTTCAAAGAGAAGATACGCTGGCATTGGGGATCTTATAGTTGTTAGTGTTAAAGATGCTCTTCCGAGGGGTAAAGTTAAAAAAGGATCTGTTCACAAAGCGGTTGTTGTAAGGACTAAAAAAGAAATTTTTAGAAAAGATGGATCAAAGGTTCAATTTGATAGCAATTCTGTAGTTTTAACGGATGATAAAGGTGAACCAATTGGTACTAGGATTTTTGGTCCGGTTACAAGAGAGTTGAGGCTTAAAGGACAAACAAAAATAATATCACTAGCGCCGGAGGTAATTTAAGTATGTTTCTCAAAAAAGGTGAAAAAGTAAAAGTAATTGTTGGTAAAGATAAAGGAAAAAGTGGGGAGATTATCGAAATAAATAGAGTTAGAAATTTGGCAAAAGTTAAAGAGGTGAATATGCAAAAAAAACATAAAAAAGCAACTAAAGAAAACAAAGGTGGAATTATAACCAAAGAAGGCTTTATTCACATGTCAAATCTTAAAAAAAATATTGACCCTAAAACAAAGGCTAAAAAATGATACCTAGATTAAGAGAAAAGTATAAAAATGAGATAATTAAAAATTTAATGGGTAAACTAAGCCTTAAGAATACCCATGCAGTTCCTAGAATTAATAAAATTGTATTGAATATGGGTTTAGGTGCTGAAGCTCTAGAAAAGAAAAAGTTAGAGTCATGTATAAAAGATGTTGCCGCAATAGCTGGACAACAACCTGTTATAACTAAGTTTAGAAAATCAATTTCCAATTTTAAATCAAGAAAAGGTTCAAATGCCGGTTTAAAGGTCACGTTAAGGAATGATAGAATGTACGAATTTATTGATAGGTTAGTAAATATAGCTCTTCCAAGAATTAAAGACTTCAAGGGTCTAAAAGATTCAAGTTGTGATAGGTTTGGAAACTTTAGTTTTGGTATTAAAGAACACATAATATTTCCAGAAATTAATTTTGATAAAGTTGAAACAATACGAGGTTTAGATGTTACGATTGCAACAACGAGTCAAAATAAGGAGAATACGATTCACCTTTTAAAAGAATTTAATTTTCCAATTATAAACGACACAAGTAAAAAAAAGAAAAAATATAAGAAAATAGTTATTAAAGAAGAAAAAAAAGGAGAATAATTAAAATGGCAAAAACAAGTGCAATTGAGAGAAATTTGAAAAGAATTAAAATGTCTAACCGATTTGCAAATAAAAGAAAAAAACTTAAGGCTATAATTCAAAATAAAAAACTACCTTTAAACGAGAGATTTGCTGCACAATTAAAACTATCTAAGCTTCCAAAAAATTCATCAAAAATTAGAATAAGAAACAGATGTGAGATTACAGGTAGACCACATGGGGTTTACAGAAAATTAAGAATATCAAGAATAGCACTAAGGCGGATGGCATCATCAGGTAAAATACCTGGGATGACAAAGTCTAGCTGGTAAGGAGGGAGATATATGACATTAGTAGATCCAATAGGAGATATGTTAACAAGAATAAGAAACGGTCAAATGAGATCACTTAATATAATCGATATACCTTTTTCAAATTTTAGGCTTAAAATTTTGGAGGTTCTAAAAAAAGAAGGTTATATTATTAACTTTAATACTGTAAATGAAAAAGAGAATAAAAGTAAAAAATCAATCAAAGTAGATCTTAAGTATTACGAAGGTCAGCCTGTGATTAGGGAAATAAAAAGAATATCTAAACCTGGAAGACGTGTTTATTCAAGAGCAGATAGTATTCCAAGAGTTCACGGCGGTTTAGGATTAGCAATTTTATCAACAAGTAAAGGCGTAATGTCTGATAGCGAGGCTATTAAAAATAATCTGGGTGGAGAGGTAATTTGTAGGGTATTTTAATGTCAAAATTAGGAAAAAAAATTATAGTATTGCCAAAAGACTCTAATATTAAAGTGGAGGATGGAGGCCTATTAGTGTCAGGGCCAAAAGGTTCACAAAAAATTAATTTTAATAATAAATTATTTTCTTCCAAAACTAACGACAAAAATGAGTTTCAGATTATGCCAAATAAAAAAACTAAAAATACTTCCATTTTATGGGGAACTTACAGAAGCCTTATAAATAATGCTGTACTAGGAGTGACCAAAGGACACGAAAAAGATTTAGAATTAAATGGTGTTGGTTTTAGAGCAAATTTAAAAGGTGAAGAATTATTTTTAAGTCTAGGTTTTAGTCATGAAATTAAATACAAAGTTCCTAAAGGCATTGTATTAAAGATTGAAAAACAAACGAAAATTAAAATATCAGGGTTTGATAAGGAGTTAGTATCAAAAACAGCGTCAGAAATTAAGGCAATTAAACCAGTAGAACCTTACAAAGCAAAAGGAATAAAAGAAAAAAATCAATTTGTTATAAGAAAAGAAGGTAAAAAGAAGTAATTATGAAACGTCAAAATTCTAGAAATAAAAGAGTTTTAAGAAACAGATCTAAATTAAGAAAAATAAATACAAACAGATTTAGAATCACAGTTTCAAAGTCTTTGAAAAATATTTCAGCACAAATTATAGATGATAGGATAAGAAAGACTATCGTGTCAGCATCATCAAATGAGAAAGAGATGAAAAGCAACAAATTAAATAAAACAAAAATGTCTATAGCTATTGGTGAAATTCTAGCTAAACGAGCTACTGAAAAAAAAAATTAGTAAAGTATTTTTTGATAGAGGTGGATACAAATACCACGGAAGAATTAAAGCCTTGGCTGATTCTTTGAGAAAAAATGGATTGAATTTCTGATGAGAGATAGTGAATTTGTAGAAAAATTGGTAGCAATAAATAGAATTACCAAAGTAGTAAAAGGAGGTAGAAGATTTGGTTTTGCAGCTTTAGTTGTTGTTGGAAATCAGAAAGGTTCAATAGGAATAGGAAAAGGTAAATCAAAACAAGTTCCAGACGCAATTAAAAAAGCTACGGAATTAGCTAAGCGAAACATGTTTAAAATACCTCTAAAAGACGGCAGAACACTACACCACGATATTTTATCCAAAAGCGGATCAGGAAAAATACTGATGAGATCAGCACCTACGGGTACAGGCATCATTGCAGGAGGTGCCATGAGATCTGTTTGCGAGGTGCTTGGTATTCAAGATGTGGTCGCTAAATCACTAGGTTCAGCAAATCCTCACAATGTTTTAAAAGCCCTTATGCAAGGATTAAAAAATCAAAGCTCTCCAAAGTTTTTATCAACTTTAAGAGGAAAAAAAATATCAGAAATTATTAAACAAAGAGAAAATTAAAAATGAAACTAAATACACTAGTAAAAACAAATTATACTAAGATGAGAGTTGGAAGAGGAATTGGTTCTGGCAAAGGAAAAACATCTGGTCGAGGTGTAAAAGGACAAAAATCAAGGTCTGGCGTTGCAATTAAAAGCTTTGAAGGTGGACAAATGCCACTTTATAGAAGACTTCCAAAAAGAGGATTTAAGCCATTGATTAAAAAGAACATAGCTATAATAAACATTTCTGATATTGAAAATTTTATAAAAAATAAAAAAATTAAAGCACAAGACGAGATAAGTATTAAAAACCTAGCTTCAAAAAAACTTATTGGAAAAAAATACGATAAATTAAAGATCCTTGGAAATGGTGAGATCAAAGAAAAATTAAATATTAAGGCTGATTTCATTTCTAAATCTGCTAAGTTAAAGATAGAAAAAGCTGGTGGAGTTATAAGTATACTAAAAGAAAAAGCTTAATAAAATGGCTAACGGCGATATCAATCAATCATCAGACCTAAGAAACAGAATTTTCTTTACAATCTTTATCTTGTCAGTTTATCGATTAGGCACATATGTCCCTCTTGCAGGGATTGATCCCGTAGCTCTTTCAGAAATGATGTCCACGAGTCAAAAAGGCTTGCTGGGGATGTTTAATGTTTTTTCAGGTGGTGCTGTTCAAAGGATGGCAATTTTTGCTTTAGGAATAATGCCATATATTTCTGCATCCATTATTGTTCAATTACTTACTGGAGTATCTGATTACTTTAAAAATTTAAAAGATCAAGGTGAGATTGGTAGAAAAAAAATAACACAAATCACAAGATATGGGACAGTATTAATTGCATGTTTACAAGGTTATGGAGTTGCTGCTGGTTTAGAAAATGCAGGTAACTTAGTTTTAAATCCCGGACTGAATTTTAAAATAATGACAATGATTTCTTTGGTTGCTGGGACAACATTTTTAATGTGGTTAGGTGAACAAATAACATCAAGAGGTATTGGAAATGGTATATCACTTATAATTTTTTCAGGAATTGTTGCTGAGATACCTCGTGCTTTAGCCTCAACATTCGAACTTGGAAGAACTGGTGCTTTATCTGCAACAATGATAATTGGAATTTTTATATTAATAATTGTTACAGTTATGTTTATAGTTTTTATGGAGAGAGCTATGAGGAAAATCTTAATTAATTATCCAAAAAGACAAATGGGAAATAAAGTTTATGGTGGTCAATCATCTCATTTACCTTTAAAAATAAATACAGCAGGTGTAATACCTGCAATTTTTGCATCAGCGTTACTCTTATTACCAATAACTTTTTCCAATTTTGGTTTAGCTGAGTCTGATTTGTTTTTAAATATCTCTTCTTTATTTTCACAAGGAAAACCTTTATATATGCTACTTTACGCATCAGGTATAATTTTCTTTTGTTTTTTTTACACCTCAATTGTTTTTAATCCCAAAGAGACAGCAGAAAATTTAAGAAAATATGGCGGATATGTTCCAGGTATAAGACCTGGTGAAAGAACAGCTGATTATATAGAAGATATCTTGACAAAGTTAACAACCATCGGAGCTTGTTACCTAACACTAGTTTGTTTAATGCCTGAATTTTTAATAGCAAAATATCCAATACCATTTTATTTGGGAGGTACTTCTGTTTTAATTGTTGTAGTTGTAGCAATGGATACAGTTACACAAGTTCAAACAAGATTAATGAGTTCACAATATGAGTCATTAATAAAAAAAGCAAAATTCGGTAAATAATAATGAATATAGTTATATTTGGACCACCAGGTGCTGGCAAGGGTACTCAATCTAAATTTATTGTAAATAAATTTAATTTATACCAATTGTCCACCGGTGATCTTTTACGAAATGAAATTAAAAATAAAACACCTCTAGGATCTAAAATATCATCAACCATAAATTCTGGAGAACTAGTTTCAGATAAAATAGTGAATGATTTGATTGAGAAATTTATCTCTAATGATAATTACAAAAACAAAATTATTTTTGATGGTTATCCAAGATCTTTAATTCAAGCAAAAAACTTAGATGATCTATTAATTAAATATAAACAAAAAATAGATATTGTATTAAAATTGTCTGTAAGTTTAGAAACGATTAAAAAAAGAATTTTAGAAAGACAAACTCAAGAAAATAGGGCTGATGATAGCGAGGAAATAGCAATTAAAAGGTTTAAGACTTATGAAAAATCCTCTGAACCGGTCTTAGATTATTATAAGCAATCAAATTTACTTAAAGTTGTAAATGGTGAGGCAGAAATATCCAAAATTAATAGTGAAATTAGCGTGTTAATTGAGGCTATCAAGGGTTGACTTTAAGGAATTTGAACATATAAATACAAATTAAAAAATCTTTATATGGCTAGAATTGCAGGCGTTAATATTCCGCAAGACAAAATCGTTCATATCGCACTAACATACATACACGGTATAGGAGACCATAACTCTAAACTTATATGTGAAAAATTAAATATTCCCCTTAATAAAAGAGTAAATAATCTTAGCGAGGATGAAGTGTTAAAAATAAGAGAGTATATAGATCAAAACTATAAAGTTGAAGGTGATCTTAGAAGAGAAGTTTCTATGAATATAAAAAGACTTGTAGATTTAGCCTCATACAGAGGATCAAGACATAAAAAAAAATTACCAGTTAGAGGTCAAAGAACTCATTGTAATGCGAGAACTAGAAAAGGTAAAGCTATTGCCATTGCAGGTAAAAAACTTACTCCTATGAAAAAATAAATGAATAAAAAAACTGAAAAACAGACTGAAAAAAAAAACAGATAATAATTTAGAAACAAAAGTTCAAAAACAGAAATTTAAGAAAAAAAAGAAAGAAAAGAAAAATATATCTTCAGGAATAGCTTTTGTGAATTCTACTTTCAATAACACAATTATTTCAATAGCTGATGAGAACGGCAATGTTATCTCTTGGTCATCAGCAGGTTCAAAAGGTTTTAAAGGATCTCGAAAATCCACTCCATATGCGGCACAGGTAGCAGCAGATGATGCTGGCAGCAAAGCATATGATATGGGATTAAGAACGTTGTCAGTGCAAGTTAAAGGTCCAGGTTCAGGAAGAGAAACAGCTTTAAGAGCATTACAGTCTAGAGGATTTAAAATTTTGTCAATCAAAGACACAACGCCAATGCCACACAACGGCACAAGGCCACCAAAAAAAAGGAGAGTTTAATGGAAAATGTAAATATAATTGATAAAAATTGGAAAGCATTAACTAAACCAAAAAAATTAGATATACAAAGCAGCGAGGACAAAGCTTTTGCAACAGTAATTGCTGAACCACTAGAAAAAGGTTTTGGTCAAACTATTGGTAATTCTTTAAGGAGAATACTGTTGTCATCAATACAAGGTGCTGCAGTCACTGCTATTCAAATAGACGGTGTGTTACATGAGTTCTCTTCAATAAAAGGTGTAAGGGAAGATGTGACGGATATAGTTTTAAATGTAAAAAATCTAGCACTAAAATTAAACTCTGATGGGCCAAAAAAGTTGATCTTAGATGCGGAGGGACCAAAGGAAGTAAAAGCTAAAGATATAGCTCAAATAGCTGACATAGAAATATTAAATCCAGAACAAACTATTTGTAATTTAGACGAAAAAACAAAATTTCATATGGAATTAGTCGTAAACAATGGAAGAGGGTATGTACTTGCACAACAAAATAAGTCCGAGGATACACCCTTGGGCATGATAGCAATAGATTCATTGTTTAGTCCTGTTAAAAAAGTATCTTTTAAAATAGAAAGCACAAGAGCTGGATCAGCTCTTGATTATGATAAATTAGTAATGGAAGTTGAAACTAATGGTACTGTAGCCGCAGAAGATGCAATAGCATTCGCTGCAAGAATCTTTCAAGATCAATTATCAATGTTTGTAAATTTTGAAGATCCTAAAGAAGCACCAAAACCTGTAACTTCAACAGAACCTGAATTTAATAAAAATTTATTAAAAAGAGTTGAAGAGTTGGAACTTTCGGTCAGATCTATGAACTGCTTAAAAAATGATAATATTATTTATATTGGCGATCTTGTACAAAAAACTGAACCCGAAATGTTAAGAACACCAAATTTTGGCAGAAAATCTTTAAATGAAATTAAAGAAGTTTTAAGCTCTATGTCGCTTTACTTAGGAATGGAAATTCCTAATTGGCCACCTGATAATATAGCAGAACTCTCAAAAAAACTTGAAGAAAACACTTATTAATTAAATGAGACATAAATTCGGTTACAGAAAGCTTAATAAGAACTCGGAGCACAGGAAAGCGCTTTTTAAAAATATGCTTAACTCTTTAATAAAATATGAGCAAATAATTACCACATTACCAAAAGCTAAAGAGTTAAAACCAAAAATTGATAAAGTTATAACAATCGGAAAAGATGCAAAACTCAGCAAAAAAAAAGATCTTTTTTCAAAATTGCAAGATCAAAAGTCAGTTAAAAAGGTTTTTGATATTTTATCTAAAAGGTATGCTAATAGAAAAGGGGGATATTCAAGAGTCCTAAAAGCTGGATTTAGAACAGGTGACGATGCCCCAATGGCAGTGATAGAGTTAGTTGACAGAGATGTAAATGCAAAAAAAGTTGATAAACCAAAAAAAGTTGAAAAAGCTACTAAAGATAAAAAAGAAACCGCTCCTAAAGTAGCCGCAAAATAATATTAATATAAACTTCAATGCCAAAAACTTTCACAGTCAGCAAAGACTATAATAACTGTCGTTTTGATAGATGGTTTAAGTTAAATATTGGTAAATATCCTCAATCATTAATTGAGAGATTAATTAGAAAAAAAAAGATAAAAGTTAATAAAAAAAGGATAAAAACATCTTATAGAGTAAAACTTAATGATAAAATAGATATCTATGAAATAGATAATTTAAAACCTTCAAAAAGCAACAAAATAGAAAAGTATAAACCTTCAAATAAAGAAAAAAAAAATTACGAGGATTTTATAATTGAAGATAATGAAAATTTTATAGTCATAAATAAACCTAGCGGTATACCTGTGCAATCAGGCACTAAGTCTTTTAAGAATATCATTGATATTCTTAGAGAGACCAAATATTTTTTAGATTCTAAACCTTATATAGTTCACAGACTTGATAAAGAAACCTCAGGTGTAATGATTGTTGCTAAAAATAGAGAGTACGCTCAGCTCTTTACATCACTTTTCAGAATTAGGAAAATACACAAAACTTATTTAGCGATAACACAAGGCAGAGTTAATAGAGATATTAAAATCCTTCAGGATGAACTAACTTTTTATGAAAATAATAAAAAAATTGTTCAAAAAGCTATTTCATATATTAAAATAATAAGAAGTAACGATAAAAATTCTTTTTTAGAATTAAAACCAATTACTGGAAGAAAGCACCAATTAAGAAAACAACTTTATAATATTGGTCACCCTATAATTGGTGACAATAAATATTCATTTTATAATCTTGAAAAAAAACAAAAATTTAAAAATATAATGCTTCACGCTTATAAAATTAGATTTATGATTAATAATATAAAATATAATTTTGAAGCAAAATATAGCGAAGATTTTTCCAGATTGCTTAAAACAAGGTTTTAAATCTTATATAAATTCTCTTGTATTATTGTTGTAAGATTTTTTTTGACGTTTGATATATCTTTTTTTTCATTTTTTAGAGAAGTTATTTTTTCGTTTTTTAACCCACAAGGTAAAATCTTTTTGTAATCATTTAAGTTATTTTTAATATTTATAGAAAACCCATGATAAGCAATCCAACGTGAAACCCGGATGCCTATAGCAGCAACCTTTTTATCTTTAATCCAAATACCTACATTTTTTTCATCGGAATTAGATTTGACTTTATAAATACTGAGGAATTTTATTATTATATTTTCTATTTGTCTTACCAAGTTTCTAATATCCTTTTTTCTTTTGTTTAGATTTAGAACAAAATAAACAATTTGTTGTCCCGGGTTATGTAGGGTGATTTTTCCCCCACGATTTGTTTTTATCACAGTAATTGATTTATCTAATATTTCCTCTTTTTTTGATCTTATACCCGCACTATAAGTTAATGGATGTTCTAAAAGCCACACTAATTCTTTGCCACCTTGCTTAACTAATTCGACTCTTTTTTCTAGAAACATAAGTGCTTTTTTGTAATTTACTGGGTTTTTACTAATTTTAAATTCTATGTCCATTTTAAATTGAATTTTATCACCAGATAAACTAAAAGTCTCAAAAATTAAAATATTTAGGTGTTATATGAGTTTAGTTAAATCAATAGGAAAACAAAAAGTAAATGTCGATTTCAATAAAGATTTTATCAATTTATTTAGTCAAAAGATTAAAAGTAATGATGTTGCCTTTATTAATCAAACTTTAGAAGATTTACATGCCGCAGATGTTGCAGATTTAATTGAGAATCTTGATACTAGTACTAGAAATAAATTAATTGAAATTGAAGCGTTTGCGATTGAACCAGAAATTTTTATTGAGCTTAATGAGTCATTACAATCAGAAGTTCTTTTACTTTTAACACCAGAATCAATAGCAAAAATTTTACGTAAATTAGAATCCGATAATGCATTACAAATTTTAGAAAAGATCGAAGAAACAAAAAAGAAAAAGGTACTAGAAAATTTATCACCTCAAGACAGATTTCTATTAGAAGAGGGTTTGAGCTATCCTGAAGATTCAGCAGCAAGAATAATGCAAAGAGAATTTACTGCTGTTCCTAGTGATTGGACCGTTGGTCAAACAATAGATTATTTAAGAGAAAACAAGGAATTACCTGAGGAGTTTTTAGAAATATTTATAGTTGATAAAGATTTTAAACCTATTGGCACAGTTCCATCTTCTAGAGTTTTGAGAACACCAAGAAATTCTAAGATGAATTCAATTATGAGAGAGATACCAGTTTTGATATCCGTTAATATGGATAAAGAAGAAGTTGGTTTAACTTTCGAAAATTATAATCTAGTTTCAGCCGGTGTAGTTAATAAAGATAATAAACTAATCGGAATGATTACAGCAGATGACGTAGTTACTGTTGTACAAGAAGAAGCCGAGGAAGACGTGTTAAGATTAGCCGGTGTTGGAGATGAAGAAATTACCGACGGTGTTTTAAAAAAAACCAAAAGAAGATTCAGCTGGTTGCTCCTTAATTTGCTTACAGCTATTATTGCATCTATAGTGATTGGTTTTTTCCAAGAGGATATAGAAAAAGTTGTTGCTTTAGCAGTATTGATGCCGATTGTAGCGTCAATGGGAGGAAATGCAGGAATGCAAACATTAGCTGTAACAATAAGAGCAATCGCAAAACAAGAAATTTCATCTGGAAATTTTTATAAAATAGTTACTAAAGAATTTGTTATTGGAATACTAAATGGAATAATTTTTGCTATTATATCTGCTACTGTTGTGCAATTTTGGTTCAAAGAACTTGATCTTTCAATTTTAATAGCGGTAGCAATGATATTGAATATGATTGTTGCGGGATTATTTGGTATTTTAGTTCCAGTTTCATTAAAAAAATTCAATGTTGACCCTGCATTAGCTTCCAGTGTATTTGTTACCACAATTACTGATGTAATAGGTTTTTTATCTTTTCTTGGGATTGGATCTATCTTTTTTTTAAATTAAAAATTATCAATCAACCTTACATTTCCAATATAAAAAGCATAAAATAAATTAAATTTATTTTTTTTTGGTTTCTTTAAAGTTTTTAAATCGATAAGTTTTATGTAATCAACATTTTTTGCACCAATAGAAATAATTTTTTTTTTAATTTTAGGAAAACTGTATATTTGTTTTTTTAAAATTAAATCTTTCTTATATTTTTTTAAAACTTTTATAATCTTAATAAGTTTAGTTATTTCATTATGATTTAACTTCTTTAATCTTGAGGAATATGCTATAAAATTTTTATCTCTAATAGTTTTACATGGAAAAATTTGGGTTTTAATTTTATTCTTTATTATATGTTTTTTAATCAAATAGAGTTGCTGAAAATCTTTATTACCAAGCAAAATCCTTTTAGGATTTGTTATCTCTAAAAGCCTGTTAACAACGTCAATTACACCTTTAAAATGACCCTTTCTAAATTGACCGCATAGCTCTTTAGCAAATTTGTCTAAGTATATTTTATTTTTTGTTTTGAATTTATATATGTCAGCATAGGACGGTTTATATAAATAATCGACTTTAAGTTTTTTTAAGATTTTAATATCATTTTTTGTATTTCTAGGGTAACTTTTTAAATCTTTTCTACTATTAAATTGTTTCGGATTTACAAAAATACTTACAAGGGTTTTTCCTGATCCTTTAACAGATTTTTTTATTATACTCTCATGACCTTTATGCAAAAAACCCATCGTAGGAACAAAACTGATATTGTTGATTTTTCCTATTTCTTCTAGCAATTTTTTTTTATTTGTAAATAATTTCATTTGTAAAATATTCGTTTAACTTGTAAAAGGTTTTTATGGTTACACAAGCAATCATTCCTTTAGCAGGATTAGGTACAAGATTACTGCCACTGTCAAGCGTAATTCCAAAAGAATTGCTACCAATTAATGGCAAACCAAACTTAGAATATATCATGGAAGAATGTATAGAGGCAGGTATAAAACAATTTATTTTCGTGGTACCAAAAAATAGACCAAGTATCAAAAAATATTTCTTTAATGATAATTTTTATAAAAAAATATTAAAAAAGAAAAAAAATGATAAGCGTTTAAAAAATGTTTATAATAGATTAAAAAAGCTTCAAAAAATGATAAAATTTGTATATCAAAATAAGCCTGAAGGAACAGGTCATGCAGTTTTACAATGTAAAAAATATTTAAAAGGGACTCATTTCCTAATGCTTTTAGCAGACGATTTGATTGTTAAAAAAAATTGCTCTAAAGAGATGATTTCCTTGCACAGAAAAACCAAAGGTTCTGTTATAGCTACTAGAAAGGTAGAAAGAAGGACAGTTTCAAGATGGGGTATTCTTGGATTTAAAAATAAAACAAAAAATTCTTTTTTAATAAACGAGGTTATTGAAAAGCCCAAATTGAGTGAAGCCCCATCAAATTATGCCATAATTGGAAGATATATCCTTCCTAGAAAAATACTTTCTGTTTTAAAAATGCAGGGTAGAGGCAAAGGTGGAGAGATCCATATTACAGATGCGATTAAGACTCTGGTTAAAAAAGATGAAAAGTTTTATGGAAATATATTTAAAGGAAAATATATTGATTGTGGGACTTTGGATGGATTTATTAAATCAGGACTTATAATTTCAAAATATCTATAAAAGATTAATATGAAAATATGCATGATAGGAACTGGTTATGTTGGCTTGGTTAGTGGAACTTGTTTCGCTGATCTTGGAAACAAAGTTTACTGTGTAGATAAAGACCAAAACAAAATAAACAAATTAAAAAATGCCATTTCACCAATTTATGAACCTGGATTGGATGATTTAATAAGAAATAATTTTAAAGCAAAAAGATTGGATTTCACAAGTGATTTAGAAAAAGCAGTTAAAGACTCTCAATTAATTTTTATTTGCGTTGGTACGCCAACAAAAAAAGGATCAAATTTAGTCGATCTTTCACAAGTATTTAATGTCGCAAAATCAATATCAAAATACATAAAAAGTTACAAAGTTATTATTACCAAATCAACTGTACCAGTCACAACTGGTGATCAGATAGAAAAAATAATAAGTCGAAAGGCAAAGAAGTCTTTATTTGATGTTGTATCTAATCCTGAATTTTTAAGGGAAGGTGAAGCTATTAGAGACTTTAAATATCCTGATAGAATTGTTATTGGGTCAAACAATAAAAAAATCTTTAAAAAAATGGAACTTTTATATGAACCACTTATTAAAAAAGGAGCAAAATTTTTTTGCACATCAAGAAAAGGAGCAGAATTAATAAAATATGCTTCAAATGCTTTTTTAGCAACCAAGATTACATTTATAAATGAAATTGCAAATTTATGTGAAACAGCAGGTATAAATATTGAAGATATTTCAGTTGGAATGGGATCGGATGCAAGAATTGGAAGCAGATTTTTGAGAGCAGGCCCAGCTTATGGCGGCTCTTGTTTTCCAAAGGATACGAAGGGTTTAGTTTCAATTGCTGATAAATTTAAGTCAGATCTTTCAATTGTGAAATCTGTAATAAAATCTAATCAAAATAGAAAGATTTTATTAACAAAAAGGGTATTAAAAATTATGAATAATAAAATTAAAAATAAAAAAATTGCTGTTTTAGGAGTAACTTTTAAAGCAAACACTGATGATATGAGGGAATCGTCAAGCCTTGTTTTAATACCTTATTTGCTAAAAAAAGGTGCAAAAGTAAGTTACCATGATCCATCCGGTCCAAAAAATGAATTTGGTAAAAAGAAAAATCTAAATTTTGCTAGCTCAATAAATAAGGCCTGCCAAGGAGCAGATTTAATTATTATAAACACTGAGTGGGACGAATTTAAATCTATTGATTTTAAAAAAATTGTCAAAAAAAATAATTTTAAAATTTACGATATGAGAAATTTATATAATCCTATTGAATTGAAAAAAAGGAATATTAAATATTATTCTGTTGGAAGATCAAATTTATAATTCAAATATTCCATCAACCTCAACTGCAGCACCTAAAGGTAAAGAACTTACACTAATAGCAGCTCTAGTATGTTTACCACCATCCCCAAATATTTTTGAAATTAAATCAGATGCACCATTTAAAACTTTTGGTTGGTCTGTAAAAGAATCTGTAGAATTAACGTATCCAGTAAGTTTAATACATCCTTTAACTTTATCTAAACTGCCACACTTTTTTTTAAGTTGTGCTAAAATATTTAAAGCACATAGTTTTGCAGCATCTTGACCCTGTTCTAAACTAAGTTCTTTTCCAATTTTTCCTTTAGTTAACTCACCTTTTGAATTGAAAGACACTTGACCTGATATATAAATTAAGTTTCCAACAATTTTTGAAGCTACATAAGAACCAACAGGATCTGGGGCTTTTGGCAAATTAATATTAAGTTGAGATAGATTTTTTTCAGCACTCATTTTTTTTTCTTTTTTTTATTTTTATCGTACTCTTTTCTCTTTTCAATTAAAATTAAAGCTTCCTCCATAGTAAGTTCAGTGGGGTCTTTATCTTCTGGAATTGTAGCGTTTAGAGACCTGTACTTTATATATGGACCGTATTGACCTTTCATTATTCTTATGGGTTTTTTATCTTCAGGATGCTCACCAAGGTTTTTTATTTCTGAGGATGACATTCTTCCTGGTTTAGCCTCTGAAATTAAAGTTATTGCCCTATTTAAACCAATTGTAAATAATTCATCAACACTTTCAATTCTTGCAGATTTATTTGAACATTTTAAATAAGGACCAAACCTTCCAACATTAACGGTTATATCGTCATTCAACTCAGGATGCCTACCAATTATTTTTGGCAAAGAACATAAATACTTAGCTTTTTCTAAATCTACATTTTCAATTTGCAAACCCTTTGGTATTGAAACATTTTTTAAGTTTTCGTTTTCTTTTTTCTTTTTAGATTTTTTTGTTTTATTTTCAATTGACTCAGTAGGCTCAATCTCAAATTGCAAATAAGGTCCAAATCTTCCATTTTTGAGAAAGATATCTTTACCCAAATCATTTTTTCCAATTAATTTTGGTTCTGCCAAATGGACTTGTTGCGATGCTTTTGATTTAGATAGTGGCCTTGTAAACTTACATTCTGGATAATTGGAACAACCTATAAATGCCCCACCTCTAAAACTGTTTTTAAGACTTAGTTCGCCAGTATTACAAAGCTTACACTTCCTATCAATAATATCATTATCATCTCTTTCAAAAACCAGGTCACCCAAACTTTCATTCAGTAAATCTAGAACTTCCCTGGTTCTTTTTTCTTTAACGTGCCCAACGTTTGAATAAAAATCTTTCCAAAAATCATCTAAAACTTTGACCCAATCAATTTTGCCACTAGTAATTTCATCTAATTGATTTTCTAAATCTGCAGTAAAATTATAATCCACATATTTACTGAATAATTTTTCAAGAAATGCAGATAATAATTTACCTCGGTCAGTTGGGTGGAATCTCTTATTTAACAATTCAACATAATTTCTTGTTGATAAAACTGTTATTATGCTTGCGTATGTTGAAGGCCGTCCAATTCCTAATTCTTCCATTTTTTTAACTAAACTTGCTTCAGAATATCTTGGTGGAGGATCAGTAAAATGTTGATCATCTATTAATTCTTTTATTGAGACTTTATCACCAACTTTTACTTCAGGTAAAATATTTTTAAGATCTTCGTCTTTTTCCTCAAATTTGTATACCTTTAAATATCCTTCAAATTTTATCGTTGAACCGTTTGCTTTAAAATGAATTTTTTTATCTTCTGACTCAATAGTTATACTTTTTCTATCAAATTCTGCTGGATTCATTTGTGAAGATACCGCTCTATTCCAGATTAACTCATAAAGTTTTGATTGATCTGTGCTTAAATATTTTTTCAAATCAGAAGGTTTTCTATTAACATCCGTGGGTCTTATCGCTTCATGTGCTTCCTGAGCATTCTTTGCTTTTTTTCCAGAGTAATTATTCGGAACTTCTGGAAGATATTCTTTGCCATGTTCCTTATTTATAAAATTTCTAAAATCAGTTATGGCGTCTTTTGAAATATTAGTTCCATCTGTTCTCATATACGTGATTAAACCAATAGTATCTCCTTCTAAATCTATCCCTTGATAAAGTCTTTGCGCAATTTGCATAGTTCTAGAAGCTCCAAAACCATATTTACCAGATGCTGTTTGTTGTAGTGTTGATGTTGTAAATGGTGCAAGTGGATTTCTTCGAAAAACTTTAGAGGAAACATCAGTTATTTTATATGATTGATCTTTTATTGCATTTAAAGCTTTTTCTGAGTCTATTTTTTTCTTAAAAGAAAATTTTTCTATTTTTTTTTCGTTAAATACAGAAAGTTTAGATTGAATAAGTTTATCATCATATTGAAAGTTGCTAGCAATTGTCCAAAACTCCTCTGGTTTAAAAAGTTCAATTTCATGCTCCCTTTCAGTTATCAATCTAAGAGCAACTGATTGTACTCTTCCTGCAGATTTCGATCCTGGAAGTTTTGTCCATAAAATTGGCGATATATTAAAACCAACAAGATAATCTAATGCTCTTCTAGCCATATAAGCATCAACTAACGGAGACTCTATTTCCCGAGGATTATTAATTCCATTTGTAACTGCTTTTTTTGTAATTTCATTAAAAACAACACGTTCAACTTTTTTACCTTTCAAAAGTTTTTTACTTTCGAGTATTTCACGAACATGCCAGGCAATAGCCTCCCCCTCTCTATCGGGGTCAGTTGCTAATATTATTTTTTCAGACTCAGCTGCTGCATCAGTGATTTCTTTTACATATTTTTTTGAGAATGTATCGAGTTCCCACTCCATTTTAAAATTATTTTCAGGATCAACAGAACCATTTTTAGAAGGTAGATCTCTGACATGACCATAGCTTGCCAAAACTTTATAATCTTTACCCAAATATTTATTTATGGTTTTAGCTTTTGCAGGACTTTCTACTATGACAAGATTCATTATAATTAATCTTAGTGTCAAAAATAAAGTCTTTTGTCAAATTAAAGTATAATAAGTGTTGATTTTAAAGTTTAATTTTGTCTTCAGCTTTATTTTTTAATCTAATTATATTCTGTCTATGGGTGTATAAAACAATGACAAAGGTAATAAATAAATATGAATTTAGTTCAAAATTAATCTCCGAAAATGAAATTATAAATATAACTAACGATGAAATGATAGACGATAAAGAGGAATATTTAGTTATAAAAGCTATAAGCACCCAAGACAAACAAAAAATCAATCCAAGCTTAAGTGACAAAATAAGTAGTATACCAAGATATGTTGCAACACCTTTGCCTCCATTAAATTTTAACCAAACTGGAAATATATGTCCAAGAAATGCTGCGAGACCTGATAAAAAAATTAAATTTGGAAAATAAACTTCAGTAATTAATACTGCTGCACAACCTTTTAAAATATCTAGTAATAAAGTTAAGATAGCAATAGATTTACTACCAGTTCTCAAAACATTTGTAGCTCCTATATTTTTAGATCCAATTTTTCTTATATCTTTATTTATGAAAATTTTAGTTAAAATTAGTCCAAAAGGAATTGAACCTAGTGCGTAGGACGATATGAATACAATTAAAACTTCAGTAGACACAATTAATTAAAAACACTTTCCCCCTTAAGGTAAGTCATTAAAACTTTTCCTTGAAGTTTTCTATTTTCTATAGCAGCATTTTTAGATTTTGATTTTAACTTTGAAACGTCCACTTTCCATGGTTGATCAAGGTCAAAAATACACAAATCAGCATCAGAACCTTTTTTTAGTGTCCCTTTATTGATTTTTAATATTTTTGCCGGGTTACAAGTAATAGTTTCTATTATCTTTTTTAAAGGCAGAGATCCATTATGATATAGTTCAAGAGCTAAAGACAAAAGGGTTTCAATCCCAATAGATCCTTCGGCAGCTTGTGCAAATGGAAGCCTTTTACTCTCCTCGTCCTCAGGCTTATGATCAGAGACTATTACATCTATCATGCCATCCTTAACACCTTGAATTAATGCTTTTCTGTCATTTTCTTTCCTTAAAGGAGGGGAAATTTTTAAAAAAGTTTTAAAATCCCCAATATCATTTTCATTTAAAGAGAGATTATTTATTGAAACTCCAGCAGTAAACTTAAGACCATTTTTTTTGTATTTTTTTATAACCTCAACTGATTTTGCCGATGATAGCTGGGATATATGATATCTACACGGATACTCCTCTAATAGAGACAAATCTCTCTCTATAATAATTTTTTCTGCAATATGATGTATTCCCTGCAAGCCCAGTCTTGTAGAAACCTCACCTTCACTAATACATCTACCCTTTGAGAGTTCTTGATCTTCAGGGTGCTGCATTATTAAAACATCAAGATCTGAAGCATAGTTCATTATTCTAGACATTATTTCAGGATTTTGAATAGTCTTAGTTGCATCTGTAAATCCAACTATTCCTTTTTTTGATAACAAACCAAATTCTGTCATTAATTTTCCATCCATATTTCTTGTAAGTGTTGCTGATGGATAAATATTAATACCAGCTTTATCCCTACCTCTTCTTAGAATAAAATCAACCATAGAGACATTGTCTATTACTGGACTTGTATTCGGCATTGATACTACCGAGGTTACACCACCTGATAAAGCAGCACTACTTAAACTTCTAAAATTTTCCTTATATTCATAACCAGGTTCACCAATAAAAACTTTCATGTCTACAATTCCAGGTATCAAAACTTTTCCTTTCAAATCAATTTTATCAGCTTTTGAGGAAATATTATCCTTTTTAACATTTTTACCTACTGATTTAATTTTACCATCTGATCCAACAATTAATCCACCAATCTCATCTATATTTTGAGAGGGATCAATTATTCTTGCATTTAAAAAATATTTTTCTTTCATTATTATTTACAATATAGTTTCAAGCATGCCATTCTTACTGCAACTCCTAATTCCACCTGTTCTTTTACCAAACTTACATTAATATCATCAGCTAATTTTGTGTCTATTTCGACACCTCTATTCATTGGTCCTGGATGCATTATTAAAGCATCTTTTTTTGCAAGTTTTAACTTATCTGGTGTTAGTCCAAAATATTCATAATACTCTCTTTTTGATGGTAAAAATGATCCACTCATTCTCTCATTCTGTAATCTCAGCATCATTACGATGTCACAAGATTTCAAACCTTCTTTCATGTTTGTGAAACTTTTTACTCCAAGTTTAGTAATCGAGTCAGGTATTAAAGTTTTTGGAGCTATAATATTTACTTCTGCACCTAACATATTTAATAAGTAGATATTCGATCTTGCTACTCTTGAATGAAGTATGTCGCCGCAGATTGCGATTTTAAGTCCCTCAATTTTTCCTTTTCTGTTTTTTATAGTTAATGCATCTAAAAGTGCTTGAGTTGGGTGCTCTCTTAATCCATCGCCAGCATTTATTACAGCACAATTAACTTTTTGAGATAATAGATTTGGTGCACCAGATTCCTGATGTCTTACTACGATAATATCTGGATGCATGGCGTTAAGAGTCATTGCGGTATCCAATATAGTTTCTCCTTTTTTTAAAGATGAATTTCCTACATTCATTGTCATCACATCAGCACCTAATCTTTTACCAGCTAATTCAAACGAACTTTGTGTTCTAGTTGACGGTTCAAAAAATAAATTTATTTGTGTTTTTCCTCTTAGTAAATCCATTTTTTTAGAAGCACTTCTATTTAATTTTATGAAATTTTTTGCTTCATCTAATATGAGATTGGCTTCTTCGATAGAAAGATTTTGGATTCCTAAGAGATGTTCTTGGATTTTTTTAACAGCCGAAAACTTTTTTATAATAGCCATTAAAATTAACTCTATAGGCCTTTTGTGCTATCTTAGCAAGTTATTTATCTGATAATATAATCAATCGCACCTTGTAATATAAATGAGGCAGAGTTTTGGTCCAATTTTTTAACTTTTTTGGATGTATTAATGTCTAAATTACTTGATAAATTGAATGCCCCTTGGCTTGATAATCTTTCATCCCACATGACGATGGGTATTGAAATATTATTTGATAGATTTTTAGCAAAATCTTTCGCTGATTGAGAAGATGGACCTTTTGAACCATCCATATTTATTGGGTTACCTACGACGATTCCTTTGATGTTGTTTTCTTTTATTATTTCTAAAATATCATTTATCACATTTGTGTTATTTTTTTTTATGATTGTTTTTAATGGTGTTGACACCAGTTTATTTTCATCTGATATAGCTATTCCAACCCTTTTTTTACCTGGGTCAATACCCAATAATCGAGATTTCTTTCCTATAGATTTCTTAAAATCTTCTATATCTTCCATGAATATGTTATATTTTACACCATTTTCTAAACAAACTTAAACATAGTTTATAGATGTCTATTGATAAAAACCAAGTTAAAAAAGTTGCCAAACTATCGAGAATTTCACTAGATGATAAAAATTTAGAGTCTTTATCAAATGATTTGGCATCAATATTGAAATTTGTTGAGCAGCTCAATAAATTAGACACTAATAATGTAAAACCACTAAATTCAATAGTTGATAAATCACTTGAGCCGCGAAAAGACAAAGTCAATGATGGTAAGATAAAGGAAGAAATACTAAAGAATTCACCTGATAAAAACGAAGATTTTTTTATTGTACCAAAAGTTGTTGAATAAATATGTCAGATCTTAACCAAAATACTCTTACCCAAATTACAAATTTAATTAAAACAAAAAAAATATCTTCATTAGAGGTAACAAAATTTTTTATTAAAAATATCGAAAAGGCAAAAAAATTAAATTCCTTTATTACAACTTGTTTCGAAAAAAGTCTTAAAGATGCAAAAAACTTTGATAGCAAGAAAAATTATAATGGGTTACTTCCTGGTATTCCACTTGCTGTTAAGGATTTATTCTGTACAAAAAATATCAAAACAACCGCTGGAAGTAAAATTCTCGAAAATTTTATACCGGCATATGAGTCTAGCGTAACAAATAATTTATGGTCGGAGGGTGCTATAATTTTAGGAAAACTAAATTGTGATGAATTTGCTATGGGATCTTCAAATGAAACTAGCTATTTTGGTAATACAATAAATCCAATAGGAAAAAATCTAGTTCCTGGTGGATCATCCGGTGGTTCTGCAAGTGCATTAGCAGCAAATTTAACACCAGCTACAATTGGTACTGATACAGGTGGTTCAATAAGACAACCAGCATCTTTTACAGGTACTGTAGGTTTAAAACCTACATACGGATTATGTTCACGATGGGGAATAGTGGCTTTTGCTTCATCTTTAGATCAGGCAGGCCCTATGACTAAAAATGTTGAGGATTGTGCTCTATTACTTGAAGCTATGTCTGGGTATGACCCCAAGGATTCAACATCTATTAATAAAAAAAAAGAAAAATATTCAAAAAATTTAAACGAAAATGTGAAAGGTTTAAAAATTGGGATACCTAAAGAATACAGGATTGATAATATGCCAAAAGAAATTGATAATATTTGGAATAAAGGAATAGATATTTTAAAAAAATCAGGTGCCACTATAGTCGACATATCTCTTCCACACACTAATTATGCATTACCAACTTATTATATAGTAGCGCCTGCAGAAGCGTCTTCAAATTTAGCGAGATATGATGGAGTAAAGTATGGGTACAGATCTAAAAAAGCCAAAAACCTAATAGAAATGTACGAAAATACTAGAGGCGAAGGATTTGGTAGAGAGGTAAAACGAAGAGTTTTAATTGGAACATATGTTTTATCCTCTGGTTATTATGACGCTTATTATTTGAAGGCACAAAAGGTAAGAAAATTAATTAAAAATGATTTTGATGAGAGTTTTAAAAAAGTAGATGCTATCCTAACTCCTTCTACTCCAAGTTCTGCATTTAAATTTGGGGAAAAAACTAATGATCCAATCTCAATGTATTTAAATGATATATTTACAGTGCCTGTTAATTTAGCAGGTGTACCAGCAATTTCCATTCCTGGTGGATTAGATAGCAAGGGTTACCCAATGGGTTTACAATTAATTGCAAAAGCTTTGGATGAGCAAACAATTTTAAATATCGCTTTAACTATGGAAAAAGCTATTAATTTTAAAAATTCAATTAATAGATGGTGGGAAAATTAATGGAGAAAGATAAATTTAATTATTTTATAAAAACTGAAAAAAATAATTGGGAAGTAATTATTGGTTTAGAGGTGCATGCTCAGGTAGTTTCAGACTCTAAACTATTTTCTGGTTCTTCAACAAAATTTGGTGGAAAACCAAACACACAAGTAAGTTTAGTAGACTCGGCCTTTCCAGGAATGCTTCCTGTAATAAATGAATATTGTATAGAACAAGCAGTAAAAACTGGTTTAGGATTAAATGCAAAAATTAACTTAGACTCTATATTTGATAGAAAAAATTATTTCTATGCTGATCTGCCTGCTGGTTATCAAATTTCTCAATATAAAAATCCTATTGTAGGAGAAGGGGAGATAAATCTAGATATGCCGTACGGGAGTAAAAAAATTGGAATAGAAAGATTGCACTTAGAGCAAGATGCGGGCAAAAGTATTCATGACTTAAGTCCCGATAATACTTATGTTGATTTAAACAGATCAGGTGTTGCTTTAATGGAGATAGTGAGTAAGCCAGATCTTAGATCGCCCGAAGAAGTAAATTTTTATGTTAAAAAGCTCAGATCAATAATGCGATATTTAGGTACATGTGATGGTAACATGCAAGAAGGATCGTTAAGAGCAGATGTTAATGTTTCTGTTCGGAAAAAAGGCGAAACTAATTTTGGAACTAGATGTGAAATTAAAAACGTAAACTCAATAAAATTTATGGAAATGGCAATTGATTCCGAAGCAAAAAGACAAGTTGAATTATTAGAGTCAGGTAAATCAATTGACCAAGAAACTAGACTTTTTGATACCAAAAAAAAAGAGACCAGATCAATGAGATCAAAAGAAGAGGCCCATGATTATAGGTACTTTCCAGATCCTGATTTACTTCCTTTAAAAATTGAGAAATCTTTTGTAGCAAATTTAAAAAAGAAATTGCCAGAGCTTCCAGATCAAAAAAAAGAGAGATACATAAAAAAATTTAATCTTTCACCTTATGAGGCTAATGTTCTTGTTTCTGAGATTGATGTTTCTAAATTTTTTGAAGAAGTAATTAAAACCGCAGACATTAAACTTGCAAAAAATTGGATTATTGTTGAACTTTTTGCTGTTTTAAATGAAAAAAATATTGAAATAAAAAAGTCACCGGTTACACCAAAAAATTTAGCCATTTTGATTAATCAAATTTCTTCAGGAAATATTTCAGGAAAGATAGCAAAAGAAGTTTTTGATATTATGGTTAAAACCGGTTTTTCAGCTGACAAAATTATTGAGGATAAGGGTCTTAAACAACAAAGCAATCCTGAAGAAATTAAAAAAATTATAAAAAAAGTTTTAGACAAACACTCTGAAAAAGTCTCAGAGTACAAGTCTGGAAAAGTGAAATTGTTTGGTTTCTTTATAGGTGAAGTAATGAAAATTTCAGCAGGAAAGGCTAATCCAAAATTAGTAAATGAAATCCTCAAAACAGAATTAAAAAAATGAACTATTTAGTTGGAGACATAGGAAACACTAATATAAAGATTTGTAAAATAGATAAAAAATTTAGAATAAAAAATACTTATTTATTTAACTCAAAAAGCTCAAATTTAAAAAAAGAATTGACTACAAAAATTAAAAATATAAATGAAAAAAATTTTAATAAAAAAGTTCTATTTTCAAGCGTAGTTCCTCAAGTTTTTAATAAAATTAAATTTATTTTTAAAAACAAAAAAATGCAAGTTTATGAAATCAAAAACTTTAATTTAAAAAATTTAATGAAATTTAATATTAAGAAATATTCTCAACTCGGTTCAGATCGTATAGCCAATTCAGTTGGTGCATACTTCAAATTTAAGTCAAATTGTATTGTTATTGATTTTGGTACTGCGACTACATTCGATATTATTAAGTCAAAAGGCATTTATGATGGTGGTGTAATAGCCCCTGGTATTAAACTTTCCATTGAAAATTTACATTCCTCAACTGCACTATTACCGTCATTTAAATTTAAAAAATATCCAAAAAGTTATGGCAAAAATACAATGGAGGCGCTGTCATCAGGTTTTTATTGGGGTTATGAAGGTTTAATAAACAATATTTTAAAAAAAATACATAATAAAAATGGTATAAGTTCAAATCTTATATTAACTGGTGGATATGCTAATTTTTTTAAAAACCGTCTAATCAAAAAAGTGAAAATAGAAAAAAATATTACAATCTTAGGAATTATAGAAATTTATAAAAAGTTTTTAATATGAATAAAAATGAATTAATTTTTTGTCCATTAGGTGGATCTGGTCAAATCGGTGGAAACATGAATTTATATGCGTACGGTAATGAGGAAAATCAAAAGTGGATTATCGTAGACACAGGTGTAAGTTTTGCTGATGACTCTATTCCTGGAGTCGATTTAATTTATCCAGACCCAGCTTTTATTATTGATAAAAAAAATGATTTACTTGGGATCGTTTTAACACATGCACATGAGGATCATATTGGTGCAATATCTCATATATGGCCGGATTTAAAATGCAATATATATGCTACACCATTTACATCGGTTCTTATTCAAGAAAAATTTAAAGAAAAAAAAATAGATATTTCTAATTATTTAAAAATAGTTAAATTGAATGGTAAAATTGAACTTGGACCATTTAATATTGAGTTTGTTAGTTTGACTCATTCAATATTAGAACCTAATGGTCTAAGTATTAAAACACCTGCAGGCATGGTTTTACATACTGGTGACTGGAAAATCGATCCCAATCCATTAATAGGAGATAAAATAAACGAAAAAAAACTCAAAGAAATAGGAAACAATAAAGTTCTAGCTATGATTTGTGACTCAACAAATATTTTTAGTCCTGGAAGAGCTGGTTCAGAGTCTGATGTTAGAGAAAGTCTTTTAAAAATTATGTCTCTCAAATCTAAAAGAATTATCGTAACTTCGTTTGCATCTAATGTAGCTAGAATGGAAACCATTTTTTACTGTGCTGAAAAAATCAATAGACAAGTTTGTTTAGTTGGTAGATCCATGAATAGAATATTTAAAGCAGCAAAACAATGTGGATATTTGCAAAATATTCAAAACCCAATTGATCCTAGAGAAAGTAAAAACTTCCCCAGAGAAAAATTGGTTTTTTTGTGCACAGGAAGTCAAGGTGAGCCAATGGGTGCTATGAAGAGAATAGTAAAAGGTATTCATCCAGATGTGTTTATAGAAAAAGGTGATACGGTTATTTTTTCATCTAAAATTATTCCTGGTAATGAGAAGAAGCTCTACTCTTTGCACAACGATCTAGTAAGACAAGAAATTGAATTAGTTACCGAAGAAACAGATTTTGTTCATGTTTCAGGACATCCTAATAGAGACGACTTGAAAGATATGTATAATTGGGTAAAACCAGAGTCTATTATACCTGTGCATGGAGAACATAGGCATATGAACGAACATATTAGATTTGCAAAAGAAATGCAGATTCCACATGCACTTAGAATTGAAGACGGGGATGTAGTAAGAATTTATCCCGGCCAAAATCCCGAAGTTATTGATAAAGCACCATCTGGTAAAATGTATTTAGACGGAAATATTGCAGTAGGAGAGAATTCTCAGTCTATTAAAGAAAGAAGAAATCTATCTTTGAACGGATATTTGGAAATAACACTTATATTGAATAATAGTGGTAAATTAAATAAACCTGTAATCTCGTACAGAGGAATACCAGAAAATAATTTCGATGAAAAAATTATTTTTTGAAATGGAGGACAAAATCTTTAATACTTGTAGATCATTTTCTATGAAGAATAAAAACCAAGAAAAGAACCTTATTGAAACAATAAAACAAAATTGCAGAAAGTTAATTAAAGAAAGAACAGGGAAAAAGCCCTTTACAAATATAAATATTGCTCGATTATAATGCTTTTATCAAAACTTTTTGTACCAATAACAAAAGATTTGCCTGCTGAGGCAAAAATCAAGTCTCATCAACTAATGTTAAGAACGGGAATGATAAGACAATCTTCAACTGGTATTTATTCATGGCTACCACTTGGATTCAAAATAATGAAAAAAATAGAGAAAATAGTAAGGGAAGAACAAAATAATATTGGTTCCCAAGAAATGTTAATGCCAACCATACAATCAGCTGACATATGGAAAGAAAGTGGAAGATATGATGATTATGGTGAAGAAATGCTTAGAATATCTGATCGGCAAAAACGAGAGATGCTTTATGGGCCTACAAATGAAGAGCAAATCACAGAAATATTTAGATCCAGTGTGAAATCCTACAAATTATTGCCGCAAATTTTTTATCACATACAGTGGAAATTTAGAGACGAACTAAGACCCCGTTTTGGAGTTATGAGGTGTAGAGAATTTTATATGAAAGATGCATATTCATTTGATTTGGACGAGAATGAGGCTTCACTTACTTACAACAAAATGTTCTATGCGTACTTGAAAACATTTCAACGTTTAGGCCTCAAATCCATTCCTATGAAGGCTGATACTGGACCAATTGGTGGAGATCTGTCTCATGAATTTATAATTTTAGCTGAAACAGGGGAAAGTAAAATTTATGCCGACAAAATGGTATTTGATATTTCAGTTGATAATTATAAAAACGAAAGATTCTCTCTAGAAAAAATGAGAAATGACTTCTCTAAATATTATGCTGTTACTGATGATAAATACAAATCATCTGAATTTGATAAAAATGTAAAAAAGGGAAACCAAATACAGACCAAAGGCATTGAAGTTGGGCACATATTTTATTTTGGGGACAAATATTCCAAACCAATGAATTGTTCAGTTGATACAAAAGATGGAAAAAAAATATTTGTTAAAATGGGTTCCTACGGTATAGGAGTATCACGATTGGTAGCTGCAATTATCGAAGCCAAGTACGTTAATAATATTATGAAGTGGCCTAAATCTGTATCACCATTTGATATTGTAATCATACCTTCAATAAATAAAAATGACACATCAAATTTAGAAAAAGCAAAAAAACTTTATAATGAGTTAAAAAAAAAATAATTTAGATGTTCTTTTAGATGATATTGAAGAAAATATCTCAAACAAATTTAAAAAACATGATCTATTAGGGATACCTTTCCAAATTATAATAGGATCTAAATCGTCTAAGGATTTATATGAATTTAAGGAGATTGGTTTAGAAGCCAAAATGTTAGATTTAAAACAAATTATTAAACTTATTAAAAATTAAATTGTTCACTTTCATTGAAAAATTAATAACCTCAAGAAACTTAAAACCCAAAAAAAAAGAAGGTTTTTTAAAGATTATTTCGATTTTTTCTTTTCTAGGCATCTCACTTGGTGTTGCGGTACTAATTATTGTTATGTCTGTAATGAATGGTTTTAGAACCGAGCTGACAAATAAAATATTAGGATTTAATTCTCATATAACCATAAAACCCTACTCAAATCCTATCAGTGAAAATTATTATAATAAAATTAAAAATAAATATATCAATTCTAATGTTATTAAAACTTTCAATGGTGAAGCTGTTATTTTAAATAGAGATAATGCAAAGGGTACCCTTATTCGAGGTGTTGACCCGAAAAAAATTAATAGTATCAATTTTTTGAAAGAAAACATTATAGATGGAGAGCTCACTAATTTTAAAAATGGAACTGTAATAATTGGAAAATACCTTGCTATTGAATTAGGTGTAGTTGTTGGTGATAAAATAAATATTATGTCATCAAATTCAATATCAACGCCTCTAGGAAATATTCCCAAGCAGTCATCATTTCAAGTTGCAGCAGTTTTTAGCAGTGGCCTTTACGAATTTGATCGAAGTGTTTCTTTCTTTAATTTAACAGACTCATTATCATTTTTTGGAAAAAATTTAGAAGATTTTTACATTGAAATATTTCTAAAAGATCCAATTAATGCAAGCAAATACAAAAATGAAATACAAAATATTGACTCTAGTTTTTATGTAATTTCCTGGGCGGATCAAAATAAATCTTTTTTTTCAGCTTTAAAAGTTGAAAGGAATGTTATGTTCTTAATTTTAACACTAATTATCATAGTTGCTGCATTTAATATAATTTCGGGACTTACAATTTTAATTAAAAATAAAACAAAAGAAATAGCCATTCTTAAATCTTTAGGATTAGACAAAAAATCGATTATAAAGTCTTTCTTTCTGACTGGATTTATAATTGGTTTTGCAGCAACTATTACAGGACTTGTACTTGGTACTCTATTTTCAATAAACATAGAGAGCATAAGGGTATTTTTATCTAACACATTTAATTTACAAATATTTCCAGAAGATGTTTATTTTTTAACTGAGATGCCAAGTGAAATCAGTTTAAGTTCAATTTTAATAATTTCCTCTTTCTCCTTGATAACATCAATTTTTGCTTCTTTACTTCCATCTCTTGCTGTAACAAAAATTGATCCAATAAAAGCACTGAAATATGATTAGAGAAATTATTCAAATAAACAATTTATCAAAACATTTTGAAAACGGTAATTCAAAAATAACAGTTTTAAAGAATGTTAATCTAAAAATTGAAACAGGGAAGGTCGTTGCTATAGTTGGTCCCTCAGGATCTGGAAAATCAACATTTTTACATTTAATGTCTTTATTAGATACTCCATCCAAAGGTAAAATTATAATTTCAGGCAAATCTATATCAGAGCTAAATGAAGATCAAAAAAATAAAATGATTAGAGAAAATATATCAATAATTTTTCAAAATAATAATTTGCTTAGCGATTTTACAGCGCTAGAAAATGTTGCTCTTCCACTAATTATACGTGAAACAAACTATAAAATATCCATCAAAAAAGCTGAAAAATTTTTAAAAAAAGTAAATTTGGGTCATAGATTAAACCATTTTCCATCAGATTTATCCGGCGGTGAACAACAAAGAGTTGCAATTGCTAGAGCGCTTATTGCTGAAACAAAAATAATTCTTGCTGATGAACCTACTGGAAATTTAGACAACAAAAACTCTAATGATATATTTTCTTATTTTTTAAAATTAAGAGAAAAAAATAAAATAATATTAATTGCAACTCATAATAGAGAATTAGCAAAAAAAGCTGATTATACTTTAACCATAAGCGATGGTATTGTAAAAAGAGCTAATGTCTAATGTGAAGTCAACATTCACAAATTTTAAAGTGCACACGCAGTATTCTATTTGCGAAGGTGCGATAAAAATTGATGATCTAGCAGATTATTGCAAAAAAAATAAAATAAAATCACTTGGATTGAGTGATAGCTACAACCTTTGTGGCGCCTTAGAGTTTTCAGAAGCGTTAAGTAAAGTCGGGACGCAGCCCATTATAGGGTCTCAAATTAATTTTAAGTACAGTGAAACTATTGGTAAATTGCCAATTTTCGCTAAAACTGAAAAGGGTTATAACAATTTAGTCAAATTGTCTTCCAAAAGTTTTTTGGAGACCAAAGAAAACCTTTTACCGACTTGTTCTTTAGACGATCTTTTTGATAATTGTGAGGATTTATTGATATTAAGTGGCGGTATTGACTCTCTATTTAATAATTTAGTAAAAAAAAATAAAATAAAAGATGTTTATAATCTTGCATCTATTTTAAAAAACGAATTTAAAGACTCCTTCTATTTGGAAATACAAAGACATAATGATCAAGATGAAAGAAAATTAGAAAATATATTTTTAAGCTTATCTAACAAAGTATCTATACCAATTATAGCATCACAAGAAGTATTTTATATTAATAAAGATATGTATGAAGCCCACGATGCTTTATTGTGTATAGGAGAAAAGACTTATGTTGACGAAAAAAATAGAAAGCGATATTCAGATCAGCACTATATAAAATCAAAAGATGAAATCGAAAATTTATACTCCGATATTCCTGAAGCACTAGAAAATAATTATAATTTCCCTTTCAGATTTAGTTTTAAAGTTAAAAAATCGAAACCAATTCTTCCTTCTATTCAAATATCCAATCAACGTAATGAAAATGATGAACTTACATTTCAATCTAACGAAGGATTAAAAAATAGACTGGAAAACTTTGTTTTAAAAAATGCAGATAAATCTGGAACTGAAAAAATTAAAAAAATTTATTCTGATAGATTAGCACATGAGTTAAGTATAATTCATAAAATGAATTATTCAGGATATTTTTTAATAGTTTCAGATTATATTAAGTGGGCTAAACAAAATGATATTCCTGTTGGGCCAGGTAGAGGTTCTGGGGCTGGTTCGCTAGTTGCTTATTGTTTAGATATAACAGATTTAGACCCCATAGAGTTTGGTTTAATTTTTGAAAGATTTTTAAACCCCGATAGGATTTCAATGCCTGATTTTGATATAGATTTTTGTGAGGAAAAAAGAGATTTGGTTTTTAAATATTTAAAATCTAAATATAAAAACGGAGTAGCTCACATTATTACTTTTGGTAAATTAAAAGCCAGAATGGCCTTAAGGGATATTGGACGAGTTATTGGTTTACCTTATGGACATGTTGATAAAATTTGTAAAATGATCCCATTTGATCCATCAAGACCATTAAGTTTACAAGAATCTATTGATCGAGAACCAAGATTTAAAGAAGAGGAAAAAAACCCAAAAATAAAAAAACTAATTGAACTTTCATTAAAATTAGAAGGTCTTAACAGAAATCTTGCAACACATGCCGCAGGTGTAGTTATAGCCGGCGAAAAATTATCAGAGGAAGTTCCTCTTTATAAAGATAAAAGCTCTGAATTACTTTTGCCATCAACACAATTTGATATGCATTCATCAGAAAATGCTGGTTTAGTAAAGTTCGATATACTTGGGTTAAACACATTAACATTGATTAGTAAAACAATAAAAATTTTAAAAAATAAAAAAATAGATTTAGATTTAAGTAAAATTAAATTAAATGATAAAAATGTTTACGAAATGTTGTCTACAGGTGAAACCACAGGCTTATTTCAACTTGAAAGCTCAGGTGTAAGGTCGGCTCTAAAGCAAATGAAACCTAATAAGTTTGAAGATATAATTGCATTGGTTGCTTTATACAGACCAGGACCAATGAATAATATTCCAATATACAATGATTGTAAAAATGGCTTAAAAAAACCTGATTATATTCACGAAAGCTTAGAAAAAATTTTAAAGCCAACTTATGGTATTATTATTTATCAAGAGCAGGTAATGCAAATCGCTCAAACGTTAGCAAATTTTTCCCCTGGTGAAGCAGACATTTTACGTAAAGCTATGGGAAAGAAAAAAAGAAAAGAATTAGAAAAACAAGAAGAGAAGTTCATAAAAGGTGCTACAAAAAATGGAATTGGAAAAGATATAGCTGTTTTTATATTTCAAAAAATAAAACCTTTTGCTGAATATGGTTTTAACAAAAGTCATGCAGCAGCTTATGCATTAATTGCTTATCAGACAGCCTTCTTAAAAAGATACTATCCCGAAGATTTTATAGCGGCAACAATGTCTACCGAATTATCTGATACTGATAAATTAAGGGAGTTTGTTGAAGAAGTTAAAAGACTGAAAATCAATATTGTTAGACCATGTATAAATAAATCATTTGCTGATTTTAAATCAGAAAAAAATAAAATTTATTATGCTTTGTCAGCAATAAAAAGTGTTGGAAAAGAAGCCGTCACAAATATTATTAATGAGAGAATAAAAAACGGAGAATTTAAATCACTCAACAATTTCATTCACAGAGTAAATCCTAAAGATATAAATAAGTTACAACTTGAGGGACTAACTAAGGCTGGTGCCTTTGATATTTTTAATCAAGATAGAGGATCATTGCTTAAGGCTATCCCTAAAATTATTCAGGTTAATAAAATGCTATGGGATGAAAAAATGAGTAATCAGTCTAGTCTATTTTCAAGCAAATCTGAAAAAGATCAAACAATACTAAAATTTGAGTCTAACGAAAAGTTATCAAAAAAAGATCTTTTATTAAACGAATTCCACTCAATTGGATTTTATATGTCTGACCACCCACTAAATATTTATAAGGATTATTTTGAAACTTTAAAAATAAAGTCATATTCAAATTTTATCGGTGATAATGAAAGTAATGCATATGTAGCTGGAACGATAATGGCAATTCAAGAAAAAAAGAGCGCAAAAGGTACTCCATTTGCAATAATAAAATTCACTGACTTGAAAAGTGAATTCGAGTTATTCTTATTTTCTGAATTATTAATAGCAAATAGAGACAAATTAAAAGCTGCAAATTCTTTTCTAATTACACTCCAAAAAGATAGTTCTAAAGATTATTCAAGCGCAAGACGAATAAATATCAAAAATATAGTCCCTTTAAACGATTTTGTTAATATGCCATATAAAAATGTTACAATTGAAGTTAATGGAAAAACAAATATGAATGAACTTAAAAATCTATTAAACACAGAAGGTGAAACAAAAATTCAGATCAAGGTTAATAGAAATTCAAAAATTTATATCTTTTCGTTAAAAAATCCAAGAAAATTTAATTTGAACACACTTAGTTCCCTTAAAAATAAAGAATTTATTAAAAAAATTAGTTTTTAATAACTTGATTTTTCAATAGATTAACTATAAATAATATTTGATTTCGCACACAGCATAGGGCAATTGCCCACCGGTCCGAAAGGAAAGCTGTGGTGGTTTAACCGGAAAAAATTATGAATATACCTAACGTATCAATAAAACAATTATTAGAAGCAGGCGTCCATTTAGGTCATAAGACTTTAAGATGGAATCCAAGGATGAAGCAGTTCATATATGGTGAAAAAAACTCCATACATATTATTGATCTTACTCAAACGGTAGTCTTAATTAAGAACGCGATGAAGGAAGTGCATAAATGTATTTCTTCTGGAGGAAAAATCCTTATTGTTTCAACAAAAAAACAAGCTGCTGAAACAATTCTCAAGTTAGCAAAAGATACAGATCAATATTATGTAAATTATAGATGGTTGGGTGGCATGCTAACAAACTGGCAGACAATTCAAAATTCAATAAAAAGGTTAAAAAAATTAGAAAAAGATTTATCAAAGGAAGATATAGGTTTTACTAAAAAAGAGGTATTAAAACTTGAAAAAGAAAAGGATAAATTAAATAGATCATTAGGAGGTATTTCTAATATGAATGGAGTACCTGAAATGATTTTTGTTATAGACACTAATGTAGAGTCTTTAGCGATTAAGGAGGCAATAAAATTAAAAATACCAATAGTTGCTGTACTAGACTCCAACTCTGACCCAACAGGAATAAATTTTCCAATACCTGGTAACGATGATGCACGTAGATCTATCGATCTTTATTGTGAGCTTTTAAAAAGCACAATTATTGATGCAAAGAAAAACATTGCATTAAATCAAAATAATAGCGATCTAAAAATGAAAAGTGACAATTTAGATAATAAAGATCAATCAACAAAAATAAATAACTCTCCAAAAGATACTCAAAGCAAATAAAGTTCAAGTGATGGCGGATAAAAAAATTCTAGACAATATCAAAAAACTAAGAGAAATCACTGGAGTAGGATTTTCTGATTGTAAACTAGCTATTACAGAAACTAATGGTGATTTAGAAAAATCAATAGAATATTTGAGAAAAAAAGGTATTGCTAAGGCATCAAAAAAAATGAGTCGTGTAGCAGCAGATGGACTTATTTTGGTAAATGAAAAAGATGGTAACGTTTCAGCAATAGAAATAAATAGCGAAACTGATTTTGTAGCAAAAAATAAAGATTTTATTTCTTTTTGCAAAGATGTTGCAGAAATAAATTTTAAAAATCAAGGAGATTTAGATAAGTTAAGTAAAAGCAAAATGAAAAATGATAAAACTGTTGAGGAAAATCTAATAACATTAATATCAAAAATAGGCGAAAAAATTACAATAAGAAGAAGTAAATTTTTTGACAAAGAGGGAAAAAATTATTTTTACGTGCATAATTCATCAGAGAAAAATATTGGCAAAGTCATATCTATTGTAAAGTTAACAGGTCAAAACAAACAAGATATTGATAATATAGGAACTAAGCTCGCCATGCATATCGCCGCCCAGTCCCCGATTGCAATTAATCAAGATGGAATAAATAAAAATATATTAGATAAAGAGCTTGAAATAATTAAAGAGGAATTAAAAAATAGTGGTAAAAAAGAGGATATGATTGATAAAATTGCTGCTGGAAAAATAAAAAAGTTTGTTTCAGAAAACACATTATTAGATCAAAGTTGGATTATGGATACAAAAATAACTGTCAACCAATTTTTAAAACAGTTTTCAAAAAATGGTGAAATTAAGATTGCTGATTTTATAAGATTTAAGGTTGGAGAAGGGATTTAATTTATGGAAACTTTTGATAAAAAAGAAATATCTATAAAAATGGCAAAAACAATTACTTCATACAAAAAAGATATTGGAACATTGAGGACAGGAAGGGCAAATCCATCAATGTTAGATTTAATCAGAGTCGATGTATATGGTCAAAAAATGCCAATCAACCAACTTGCGACGGTAACCATTCCAGAGCCAAGAACAATATCAATACAAGTCTGGGATAAAAACAATGTTAATTTAGTGGATACTGAAATCAAAAAATCAAATCTTGGTATTAACCCTCAGGTAGACGGTCAAATATTAAGGATTCGTATTCCACAGTTAACTGAGGAAAGAAGAAAAGAATTAACGAAAGTATTGAAAAACCTAGGTGAAAAAGCAAAAATTTCTATAAGAAATATAAGAAGAGAGTCGAACGATAATATAAAAAATCTTCTTAAAGATAAAAAAATTGGTGAGGACGATAGTAAAAATTTCGAAAATGATGTTCAAAAAAGTACAGATGAGAATATCTCTCTCATTGAAAAAATTTTAATAGAGAAAGAAAAAGAAATTTTAACTTTATGAACAAAGTTAACCATATAGCCATTATTATGGACGGAAATGGTAGATGGGGCAAACTAAAAGCTAAAAACAGAAATTTTGGACATCAAAATGGAATTAAAGTTATAGAAAAGATAGTTCAAGCATCGATTAAATTAAAAATACCAATATTAACATTTTATACATTTTCAAGCGAGAACTGGAAAAGACCCAAAAAAGAAATAGGTTTTCTTTTTAATTTAATCAAATATTATTTTACAAAAGAAATTAATAATTTAGTTAAAAATGGTATAAAAATAAATATTATAGGCAATATTAAACCTTTACCAAAAAATGTTAAGATTTGTCTAATTGACTCTATGAAGCAAACAAAAAAATGTAACAAAATTCTTGTTAATTTAGCAATTAATTATGGATCAAAAAATGAAATTATTGAAACAATTAAAAAAATTTATAAAAATAATATAACAATAAATATAAATAATTTTGAAAAAAATTTGTATACTAAAAATATAGTTAATCCCGATATACTTATTCGTACTGGTGGAAAGAAAAGACTTAGTAATTTTTTACTATGGCAAATTGCTTACACAGAAGTATATTTTGTTAACAAACTTTGGCCTGACTTCAAAATAAATGATTATACTAAAATAATTAATAATTTTAAAAAAGTTAAAAGAAACTATGGAAATATATGAATAATCTACAAAAAAGAATACTTACATCAATTATAATTTTACCAATTTCTATTTTTTTTATATTAAAAGGAGGCAACTATATTGTTTCTTTTCTTTATGCGATTTTAATTTTAGGTAATTTTGAAGCTTTTTCAGCTTTTAAAAGAAAACTTTCAATTATAATTATAGACGTGATACTTGTAATGGCTTTACTTGCATTTTTACACTTAAGGAACGATACAGCATCCTCATTTTTTTTGTTACTATGGATTATTATTTTAACAATATTCTCAGATGTTGGCGGTTATATTTTTGGAAAAATTTTCAAAGGGAAGAAAATCTCAAAAATAAGTCCTAATAAAACTATTTCTGGAATAATTGGTTCTTTTATATTTGCTGTTTTGTCAGTATTTTTTATAAGCTTTATTATGAGCTCGATGTCCGGTTTAGAAAATAATTTTTTTCTTAAGCCCAAATATTTTATAATAGCTTTGTTGTTTTCATTCGCTGCTCAACTAGGTGATTTATTTATCTCTTATTTTAAAAGATTAGAAAAGTTAAAGGATACAGGAAAAATATTACCAGGACATGGTGGAATTTTTGATAGAATTGATGGGCTTATGTTTGTAGTTATTTTAGCTTACATTTTATACACACTAAAAGTTTTTCCATGATTAAAAAAAAAATTGCAATTTTAGGCTCAACAGGAAGTATAGGAAAAAGCTCTCTTAATGTAATTAGTTTAAATAAGAATAAATTTAATATTATACTACTTTCGGGCAACTCAAATTATAAAGAAATAAAAAATCAAATTAAAACATACAGGCCAAAATATTTTGTAGTTAACAATTTAATTGTTTATGAAAAAATACTAAAAAAATTTAGAAATAAAAAAGTTAAAATATTAAGCAAATTTAAGGAGTTACCTTCAAAAATAAAATTTGATATAACTATTGCTGCTATTGTCGGTATAGCAGGACTTGAACCAACTATTCAATTTACCAAAAAGTCAAAAAAAATACTTCTTGCTAATAAAGAAAGTATAATATGTGGATGGCATATTATTTCAAAAATAATAAAAAAAAATAAAACGGTGGTTATTCCAATCGACTCAGAGCATTTTTCAATAAAACAGCTTACTTATAATTATAAAAATGCGGATATAAAAAAAATATACCTAACCGCTTCTGGTGGCCCCTTCCTTAAAAGACCTCTTCGTTCTTTTAATAAAATAAAATCCAAAGATGCTTGCAAACATCCCAATTGGCGAATGGGAAAAAAAATTTCAATAGACTCCTCAAATTTAATGAACAAAATTTTGGAATTAATTGAAGCATATAAATTATTTTTATTTGATCCAAAAAAATATGAAATTTTAATTCATCCACAATCATTAATACATGCAATAGTAACTTTTGAGAATGGTCAGAGTAAATTTTTATATCATGATACTGACATGAGAATTCCAATCTCAAATGCAATTTATGATAATCAGGTTAATATAAAAAATATAATTAAAAAAAATAACAATTTTTTAGATAAATTAAAAAATATCGAATTTATAAAAGTTGATAAAAAAAGATTTCCAATTGTTACCTTTATCAATAATAAATTTTTATCAAAATCAGCACCCATAATACTCAATGCCAGCAATGAAGTTTTAGTCGATAGTTTTATTAAAAACAAAATACCCTATAATGGAATCTTTAAGACATTAAATAGAGTTTTTAAGGATAGAGATTTCGGCAAATATGCTGTAAAAAAGACACCTAGTATTTATGAAATTTACGAAATCGATAAATGGGCTAGAAAAAAAACTGTGCAATTAATATCGAGAAATTATGAGAAATTTATTTAATATCTTTTTTTTATGTTTGTTAATATCCATTTCCACAACACAATCTTTACGAGCTGAAAAACTAAATGAAATTATTATTTCAGGAAATGAGAGAATTTCTGATGAGACTCTTATTGTTTATGGCGAAATAGAAAAAAATAAAAATTATAACCAAGATGATATTGATAACATTATTAAAAATTTGTATGACACTAAATTTTTCTCAAAAATATCAATAAATTTTTCAGGTGGTATTTTAAAAATTAATGTGGAAGAAAATCCTATAATTAATTCTATAACATTACAGGGTGAGCCTACTAAAAAATTTACAAAAGCACTAAAAAACTTTATGACTCTTAAGGAAAAATCTTCATATATAAAAAATGATGTAAAAAATGATATTGAAATAATAAAAGGTTTCTACAGTCAACAAGGTTATTATTCATCAAATGTTGAGGCCAGAACCAAAGAAGTTAAGGGAGCAAACAATTTAGTTGATTTAATATTTATTATCGACAAAGGTAAAAGAGAAAAAATTACAAAAATATTTTTTATTGGGGAAAAAAAAATAAAAACTAAAAGATTAAGAGATGTTATTGCAACTGAGGAAGCTAAATTTTGGAAAATTATATCCAGAAATATTTACCTTAATGATCAGAGAATAGAATTAGACAAAAGACTTCTGAAGAATTATTATCTTTCTAAGGGATATTATGACGCTGAAATTTTGTCTAGTAATGTTTTTATAGAAGAAAATAAAGGCATCGAACTTACTTTTAATATAAATGCAGGCAAAAGATATAGAATAAAAAAAATATCTACTGATATAGACCCAGTTTTTGATAAAACAATTTTTAAAACTCTAGAAGATGATTTTAAAGAATTTGCTGGTAGTTATTATTCACCCTTTAAAATTACAAAAATTCTTGAAAGTATTGATGATCTAATCGATGATAATGAACTTCAATTTGTTACGCATTCAGTTTCAGAGACAGTCGATGGTAATTTTATAGATCTTGAATTTAAAATTTTTGAGGGTAGAAAGATCGTCGTTGAAAGAATAAATATAAAAGGCAACACTATCACAAACGATTCTGTTATCAGATCTGAATTAATATTAGATGAGGGCGACCCTTTCAGTAAAATTAAACTTGATAAATCAATTTCTAGTTTAAAATCAAAAAATATTTTTAAGAAGGTTAATTATAGACTATCCGACGGTTCATCAAAAAATTTTAAAGTAATGGAAATTGTTGTAGAAGAAATGCCTACAGGCGAAATAGCTGCTGGGGCAGGAACGGGAACAGACGGAACTACTTTATCCTTTTCGTTGACAGAAAATAATTATTTAGGAAAAGGCCTAATTGTTGATGCATCAGTGGATGCATCAGAAAGCTCACTTAGAGGGGGTTTAAAGGTTACTAATCCAAACTATAACTTTTCAGGCAATCTTCTTGAATATGGATTTTCAAGTAAAAAAACTGATAGACCAAAATCAGGTTATGAAAATACCTTAACACAATTTAATATTGGAACAAAATTTGAGCAATATGATGATATTTATTTATCACCTAATCTTGAATTATCGTTTGATGATATGACTGTTGATTCAACAGCGTCTGATACTTTAAAAAAACAAGCTGGAACATTTAATGATCTATCATTTGGTTATGGAATACAAAAAGATACAAGAGATAGAAGATTCATGCCAACTAGCGGTTCAATTTTTGGATTCTCTCAAAAACTTCCTATCTACGTTGAGGAAAACTCATCAATATTTAATAGATTTAGTTTAAGTAAATATCATAGTTTTAATGAAAATGTTTTAGGTGCATTTAAATTTTATGCAGCTGGGATTTTTGCTGTAGAAGATGACGTTAGATTAAGTAAACGAATTCATATTCCCTCTAGAAGACTAAGAGGTTTTGAAAGTAGAAAGATTGGTCCGGTTGACTCAGGCGACTATGTTGGAGGCAATTATGCAATGGCAATGAACTTCGAAGCTGCATTACCTAATTTATTGCCAGAAGCAACTCAGACAGATGTAGCGGCATTTATAGATATAGGTAATTTATGGCATGCAGATTATGACTCAACTGTAGGTCAATCAAGTGTAATTAGATCTGCAATAGGAATTGCAACAAATTTATATACACCTATAGGCCCTTTAAATTTTGTTTTTGCACAAGATTTATCCTCAGCTGATAGTGATACTACTCAACAGTTTAAATTCCAAATTGGTACCTCGTTTTAATATGAAACACATAAAAATTTTATTTTTTGTAATATTTATTTCTTTAATTTTTAACAAAAGTATCGCTGCTGATTTATATTTCGTAGACATAAAACAAATTTTAAATAAAAGTAAAGCTGGAAGAGAAGCCCAAAATTTTTTGAAAAAGAAATTTGATGAAGAAAATGAAAAATTAAAAAAGGAGTCTATTGCATTAAAGAAAGAAGAATCAGATTTAATATCAAAAAAGAAACTTGTCTCTAATGATGAATATAAAAAAAGCCTTAATCTTTTAAGAGAAAAAAATGTTAATTATCAAAAAAAAAGGAGAAGTGCATCAAACGATTGGCTTAAAAAGAAAAATGAAGCTAGATCAAAACTAATACAAAATTTAAATCCAATTTTGACAAAATATATGAACGAAAATAATATAGAAATGATTGTAGATAAAAAATATGTACTTCTAGCTAATTCTAAATTTGATCTAACAGAAATAATTTTGAAAATATTAGATAAAGAAGTAAAATCCATTAAATTAGAATAAGTCTAAATGTCAGATACCTCTTTTTTTGTACCTAAAGGTCCATTTTATATAAATGACTTATTTAAAGAGCTTTCTGTTCAAAAAAATCAATCTAAAATCACCGATGTTAAGACTTTAGACAAAGCTGATAAGAGCAGTATCACTTTTCTGAATTCAAATGATTATATTGATTTAGCCAAAAAAACTAAAGCTTCAGCATGTATTACAACCTCAAAATTGAAACAATATTTACCTAAAACATGCTTAACTATAGTTGTTAAAAATGTATTACTATCAATCGCAGAAGTATCTAAAAAATTTTATCCTGATGCTGATATAGACTACCCAGACCAAACTCTTATTGAAACTAATAAACTTTCATCCAATTTCGACTCCGTTACATTTGGTAAGAATATTTTTGTTGGAAAAAATGTAAAAATAGGGTCAAACTCAATAATAGGCAGTAATACAATTATTGAACATGATGTTCAAATTGGTAAAAACTGTATAATTGGTGCAAATGTAACTTTAAGAAATGTTTTAATAGGAAAAGAAGTTGTGGTTCAAGACGGTTCAAAGATTGGTGTTAAAGGATTTGGTTTTATTCCCTCTAAAGGTAAAAATTTTAGGTTTCCTCATATTGGAAGAGTAATTATAAATGACAATGTTGAAATAGGTGCTAATTGTACAATAGATAGAGGATCTATTGGTGATACAATAATTGGAACCAATACTTTTTTAGACAACCAAGTACATATGGCACATAATGTTAAAATTGGAGAAAATTGTATGATCGCAGGACAAGTTGGTTTTGCTGGAAGTTCATCGATTGGTAACAATGTTTCGATAGGAGGTCAGGCTGGTGTTTCTGGTCATTTAAAAATTGGTAACAATGTAAGAATTGGTGGAGGTAGCGGTGTTGTAAAAAATATACCAGATGGAACAACAGTTATGGGTTATCCCGCCGTACCATTAAGGGAATTTCTAAAAAAAAATGACAAATAGTATCAACAAAGAACAAATCGAAAAATTATTACCTCACAGAGAGCCAATGCTTTTAATCGATAGATTAATTAATATAGTTCCACTGAAATCAGCTACCGCAATAGTTATTGTTAAAAAAGGAAAATTCTTTTTTGATGGGCATTTTCCTGGCCAACCTGTAATGCCGGGAGTTTTAATTGTTGAAGCTTTTGGGCAAGCAGCAGCCGCACTCACAGCCCATGGAATAGATCCAAAAGAATATAAGGATAAATTAGTTTACCTAATGAGTGTTGAAAAAGCTCGTTTTAGGAATCCTGTTATGCCTGATTGCGAATTACATCTTGAAATTGAGGCAGTGAGATCACACGGAAGAGTATGGAAATATAAAGGGATTGCTAAAGTTAATGATAAAAAAATGGCTGATGCAGAATGGTCGGCTACAATTGTTGATAGAAATAAATGATACACAAATCAAGCGTAATAGATCCAAAAGCGATAGTTGAAAAGAACGTTAAGATTGGGCCTTTTTGTTTTGTTGGATCGAATGTTCATTTAAAAGAGGGTGTTGAACTAATGTCGAATGTTCATGTTGAAGGTAATACAATAATAGGAAAGTTTACAAAACTTTATCCTTTTTCTAGCATTGGAACATCTCCTCAAGATCTAAAATACAAAGGTGAACAAAATAGTTTAGATATTGGAGAATATAATACAATAAGAGAGTATGTAACTATTAACCCTGGCACAGCAGGTGGAGGTAGTAAAACAGTCATAGGAAATAATTGTTTATTTATGATCTCCTCGCATATAGCTCATGACTGTAAAATAGGAAACAACGTTGTTATTGCTAACAATGTTCCTTTAGGGGGGCACGTAACAATTGAGGACTCAGTTGTTATAGGCGGAAACTCGGCAGTACAACAATTTACTAGAATTGGAAGACTAGCTATGATTGGAGGGATGACCGGAGTTTTAAAAGATGTTATTCCTTTTGGGCTTTCTTTTGGTAATAGAAATTATTTGAAAGGTATAAACTTAATCGGATTAAGAAGAAAAAAATATGACAACAAAAAAATAATTGAACTAGACAAAGCATATAAAAAAATATTTTCTTCAAATAATCTTCATGATAATCTCAGCAAAATTAATGGTGAATTTAAAGAAAATGAATTAGTACAAGAGGTCACTAAATTTATTGAAAAGGATAAAAAAAGACCTATTTGTTCACCCTTATCTGAATAATGATTGGTTTAATATTTGGGGAAAAATCATTTCCAAAAGAAATCTTAAAAAAAGTTAAAAAAAAGAAAATAAAATATTTAATTATTGATTTAACCCAAAAAAAATTTTTTAAAAAAGAGAAAAATTCATTTCCAGTATCAATAGGACAATTTGGCAAGATTATTGATATCCTAAGAGAAAATTATTGTAAGAAAGTTCTTTTTGCTGGTAGCGTCAAAAAACCGAATTTTTCAAAGTTAAGATTAGATCTAAAAGGTATTTATTATATGCCTAGAATAATAAAAAGTTCTAAACACGGAGATGCGTCAATATTAAAAGAAATAATTAAAATATTGAATAAAGAAAAAATTAAAACTATCAGTTCAATAATATTTAATCCTGAACTTTCTTTACATAAAGGAAACTACACTAAAATCAAGCCAACCAAAGATGATAATAAAGATATTGATAAAGCTATCAAAACACTCAATAGATTAAATCAATACAATTATAGTCAAGGTACTGTAGTTAGAAATGACAAAGTGATAGCTATTGAAGGTAAAGGTGGGACCCAAAAAATGCTAAACAAATGCAAAGGTAAAATATTTAAAAACAAAGGTGTACTAGTTAAATTTCCAAAAAAGAAACAAGACTTAAGAATCGATCTACCAACCGTTGGATTAAAAACTTTTGTTCAATGCAAAGCAGCTGGTTTAAAAGGAATAGTTCTTAAAAGTAAAAGTAACATTTTACTTGAGAAAAAAAAATGTATTAATTTTGCAAATAAAAATAAAATGTTTCTTATAGCAAAATGAAAAAAATAATATTAATTATATATTTTCTTTGGTTTTCAAATTTGTTTGGGTTAGAAGTTAAATTGGAAAAGATCGTAGAAGGCATGAACAAGCCTTGGAGTTTATCATTTATAAATAATTCCAGTCTTATTTATACTGAAAAAAAAGGTAAGCTGTTTCATTTAGATTTAAAAAATCAAACATTATCTGAAATTAAACACAATCTATCTGTTCTTGAGGATGGCCAAGGAGGTCTTCTCGATGTTTTGTATGATAATGAAAATGTTTATGTATCCTATTCTGAACAAAGAGAGGGTCGGAAAACAAGTACTTCTGTTGCAAAAGGTAAATTCGATAAGAACTCTATTAAATTCAATAATATTTTTAGAGCTGAACCACCAATTGATTCTGGATATCACTTTGGTTCAAGAATAGTTAAAAAAGATGACCATTTATATATTTCTGCCGGTGAAAGAGGCCAGGGAATGATTGCTCAAGATTTCACAAAACATCCTGGTAGTATAATCAGAATTAACCTTGATGGATCTATTCCCAAAGACAATCCTAAGTTTAAAAATAAAAAAAATTGGTTACCTGAAATTTTCCAAATTGGGGTAAGAAATCCTCAGGGAATGTCATTATCTCCTTTTGATAATAAAATTTATATGACAAATCATGGTGCTAAAGGCGGTGATTGGTTTGGTACAGCTAATTTTGCTGAAAATTATGGTTGGAAAATTTTAGGTTGGGGTGGAACAAATTATACCGGAACTAAAATAGGGCCGAAATGGAAACCAGGTTTTACAAAAGCAATTAAGTATTGGGTTCCTTCGATAGCAGTAAGTGCGATGGCTATATATCAAGGTGATGAGTTTAAAGAATGGAACGGGGATGCTTTAATTACCTCACTAAAAGATCAGTCATTAAGAAAAATAAAATTTAAAGATAATAAATTTTTAAGTGAACAAATAATTTTTAAAGGTAATATTGGAAGAATAAGAGATATCAAAATACATAAAGATACAGGTGAATTGTATATGTTATCAGATTATGGAGAACTTTGGAAAATGTACAAATGAAAAAAACTTTATTAATTGTTTTTTTTTTATTATTACCAGCAAATTTAAATGCAGAAAATATATCGAAAGTTTATTTTGCTGGGGGTTGCTTTTGGTGCATGGAAGAGTCATTTGATAAGGTTAATGGTGTGATAGAAACTATTTCTGGATATTCTGGTGGACATGTTAAAAACCCTAAATACAAAGATGTTGTTAAAAACACCACTGGCCACTATGAAACTTTAGAAATCACTTACAATTCATCAATTACAAATTTTGAAAAGCTTTTAGAAATTTATTGGATCAATATTGACCCGTTTGATGCAGATGGCCAATTTTGTGACAAAGGTGAAAGCTATAAGTCTGTAGTTTTTTTTGAGAACAGTGATCAAAAAAAAATTGTAGATGCTTCAATTAAAAATATTGAAAATAAGTTTAATAAAAAAGTTGTTACTTATGTAAAAAAATTCAAGGAATTTTATAAAGCTGAGACTTACCATCAAGATTATTATGAGAAAAATTTTATAAGATACTTGATGTACAAAAAAGGTTGCCAAAGGGAAGAAACATTAAACAAAATCTGGGGATGAAAAAAATATTTATATTAACCGGTGAACCGTCTGGAGATAAATTAGCCTCAAAAATCATTACTAAACTTAAAAGTACAAGATCCGATATAGAATATTTATCAGTCGGCGGTGAACATTTAAATGCTTTAGGTATTAAGTCAATTTATGATTTAAAAGAGATTACATTTCTTGGGTTTACAAGGGTTTTGTTAAATATTTTTAAAATAAAGAGTAAAATAAATGAAACTGTAAAAGAAATTATTAAATTTAAACCAGATATTCTTTTTTCAGTTGACAGTCCCGATTTTACATTACGTGTAGCAAAAGAAGTTAAAAAAAGTGATCCAAGTATAAAAACAATTCATTTTGTAGCACCACAAGTTTGGGTTTGGAGAGAATATAGAGTAAAGCAGCTAAAATCTTTTTTGGATCATATTTTATTATTATTTCCCTTTGAAAAACAATATTTTGATAAAGAAGAAATTCCATCAACTGTTACTGGCCATCCTTTGCTTGAAAAAGGAGAAAAAAATAAAATTGATATAAGTCAAGTTATAAAAGAAAATAAGAAAATCTTTTCTATTTTTCCAGGAAGTAGATTGTCTGAGATTAATGTTTTAATGCCTATATTAATTGATTTTGTAAAAAAAATGAACGAAAAATATAAAGAATTATTTTTTGTATTTCATTCAACTGCTGAACATGTCCAGTTAATCCAAAATTTGTTATTAAAAGAGGGTTTAAAAAATTGCGGGGCAATAGGAGATGAAAAAATTAAATCTCATATTTTAGATTCCTCTATGTTTGCAGTGGCTAAATCTGGCACAATTTCTTTAGAAATTTGTAAAGCAAAAATTCCTTCAATAATTATATATAAGATTGGTTTTATTAATTTTCTTATTATTAAAATGCTCGTTAAAGTAAAATTTGTGAATTTAATTAATATTGCAGCTAATGAAGAAATTATTCCTGAATTATTGCAATCAAATTGCACTGCAAACAATATTTTTAATACAGTTAATCACCTTTTAAATAATAAACAACATTTAGAAAATCAAATTACAAAAACTCAAAGTGTAATAAGTAAATTTAGGACTGATAAATCCACTGATATAGCAGCATCAGTTGTAAATCTTCATTTAATTGGTAAGTCTCCAATTAAATAAACATATCTGAGTATTGATCATCAGATATATTTGAAATTTTTTGTGTGACTACGTAATTATGCAAATTTTTCCACTTATTTTTTGATTTATCAAAAGGATTTTTAAATCTATGAATTGTGTCTTTAATAATATTATCCATTAATGGACTAGGCTTTGTTTTAGTATAAGAATAATAAGAAGATTTAGAATAATCTAAGTCTGAACTTAAAATTTTGATACTTTCCTGCGCCATAGATTTAAAGTCATTTACCAAATTCTTATTACCATGAGCAAAAGATTTTGAGGCAAACACGTCTAATGCACAAAAATTAGGTATTTCGACATCTTCTAAATACAATTTTTTTACCTCCAAACCTTCTAATTTTGACTCTACACCCTCAAAGTTTTCAAAACACAACCATGCAGCATCAAATCCAGCCTTAAGATGTTTAATATGATAAAAATCATTAGCTACAATTTTTATGTTCTTATTGGTTTTATTAATTTTATTCAAATGTCTTTGAATAATATCATTAGCTATTTTGTCTGTAATAGGATTACTAACCGGTGAAGTAATTTTAATCTCTTTTCCATTAACTAAATTTTCATAGCCTTTAATGGTAAATATAATACCCCCATTAGTTTCAAAAAAGTTTCCAATTGAGCAAATATTATTTTGATATTTTTCAATTAAGTGTAAAGGCTCATTAGTTGCTAATTGAATATTGTTTTGTGCAAGTTCTTTAAAACCATCATAATGTCCTTCAGGCTCAATAATTTCTAGATCAATATTATTTTTTTTATATAAACCTTTATCCAGACCCACAATAAATGGTAGATGATCAGGATTTATAAACCACTCAAGCGCTAATTTTATTTTCATATTCCCTCACTGAATTACCGGTCAGGTTCAAAGAGTATGATCTCAGTCTTTGTAGACACCCCTTAAAATTTATTTCCTTAATTCATTGTAAAGGAATGTTGCTATAGAATCCATTCCTTTCAAATTACTCTTTCTCTCTGCAATTGAATTATAATTTGTGTTTGTATTGATATCATAGGTATAATGTTTCCCATCTTTACCTTTAATATATTCAATACCAGCAATTTCAATATTGTTCGATTTAAGTAAATCCTCATATTTTTTTAGTTCAAGATTGCTATAATCTTTGACAATCATGAATTTATTACCATCTGGATTTGTTGGACAAAACTTTTCTTCAACATTACAAGCATCAGCAGGACATAACTCAAAACCCTCACTAGCATCAACTTGAACTGCATACAAAAATTTTCCGTTTACAAACTCCACTCTTGTTATTATTTTTGGATCAGATTCTACATATTCCTGTAATAAAGTAATTCCATCAATAGAGTTTTCAAAATTTCCATTAATATATTTTTCAAGTTCATTTGAATTTGTAAAATATTTTACTCCGAGACCTCTTCCACCTCTATTATGTTTTGTAATAAATGGTTTTTTAAAATTTTTTGATTTTTCCAGGATCTCATTTTTATTTTTAGCATAATATGTTTCAGGAAAATTTATATTAAATTTCTTTAATTGTTCATATTGTTTTTGTTTACTTATTTCTAACTCCAAGGCTCTTGAATTGTTCACAACTCTTTTTTTATCTTTTTCCAACCAATCAAGGACATCTTTTGTATTTTCTGGAGCATATCTATGTCCCCGTGAATGTGCACTAGCACTCATTCTATTATAAAAAATACCATTTGGTGGAGATTTTTTAAAATCAAAACTTTGTTTATCCATATGCCATTCTTTAAAAGGAGCTTTAATTTTTTTGAAACTCTCTCTTAATGGAACAAGCCATTCATCATTTTCATGAATTATATATATTTTTTTTTCCACAAGTTTTTATAGACAATTTTTTACCTTATTATCAATATTGATTTTTAATAATTATGACGCACTTACTTTTGGTAGATAATTAAAGGAGGCAGTATCTATCTTTGATGAATGTTCTCTTCTCATTTTCCATCCCTTACTTATTCCTGCATTTGCAATACTAATTGCATGCCTACCATATTTCATGTTTGTATAATCAATTGCTTTCATCAGTTCTTTTGATTTATTTTCAAGTAAAGGTGTTAATAAATTAATATCTTTACCATCCGAATCTTTTAATTTTGATAAAATTATTCCAGCTTTTTGATAATAATAACCAGGTTTGTATATGCTTTTTAATGCTTTTCTTGCACTTTTAACTAGCTCTATGCTATTGCTCGTTGCTATTGGTAGATCTACTGTTAGTCCGTTTGAATAGTATTTTCTATTTTTGTTGAAAGGACTAGTTCTAATAAAAACTGTTAGAGCTCTACATATTTGATTATCTCCCCTTATTTTTTCAGCTGCATTTAAACAATATGTAGTTACAGCTTCCTCTAATTTTTGTAGTTCAGTTACTTTTTTTCCAAACGATCTAGATACACAACAATTTTTTCTTTTTTCCTCGTGTGTTTGTAAACCAATACAATTTATACCACGAAGTTCCATTGCGGTTCTTGACCCTAAAACATTTGTACTCTTCTTTACCCAGGTATTTGATGTTGATTTTAGTTTATACGCAGTATCTATTCCATTCTTGATATACAATTTTGATAATTGTCTTCCAACACCCCAGACATCTCCTATAGGAAATTCTTTAAGTTTTTCATCTATATTTTCATTTAAATACATAACACCTGTTTTTTCTTTTTTAGCAATATGGTTCGCTACTTTACTTAGAGTTTTTGTTGATGATATCCCAACACTTGTTGGTATCCCTGTCCATTTTAAAACTTTTTTTCTTATTTCTTTCCCGTAGTTTTCTATACTTTTTTCATCTAAGAAAGATAAATCAATAAACGCTTCATCGATAGAATAGATCTCTACATTAGGTGAAAAAGTTTTTAATACCCTCATAACTCTACGTGATAGATCTCCATACAATGCATAGTTAGATGAAAAAATATAAACTTTATTTCTCTTAATTAATTCTTTAACTTTAAAATAAGGTTCACCCATTTTAATTCCTAAGATTTTTGCTTCGTTAGATCTTGAAATCACACAACCATCATTATTTGATAGGACTACAACTGGTTTATTTTGGATTTTTGGGTTAAATAGTCTTTCACAAGAAACATAGAAAGAATTACAGTCTACAAGGGCAATTTTCTTTTTATTGTAGTTTATGGATGACATAAGTAACTACTCCCCAAATTATTACGTTAGGATTTTCACTTAATTCAATTTTATTAGGACCAGAAGCTAAATAATTATTATTTTTTCCTCTTATGAAAGTTTTTACCACTAGCTCTTCATTTACGTTTGCTATTACTGTTGATGAGTTTTTTGGATTAATGCTTCTATCAACAATTAATAAATCTCCATCATAGATACCGACATTAGTCATAGACTTTCCTTGCACTCTTATTATGAATGTTGCTGGCGCATTTTTTATTAGATGTGTGTTTAAATCTACATCGTCTTCGATATAATCTGTTGCAGGCGAGGGGAAACCAGCGCCAACTTTGTGAATATAAAAAGGTAATTTAAGCTTCATAAATGTTCTTGATTTGTTCTTTTTATAAAGGTAAGATGGAAGATCGTCAAGTTTAATTAATGAAAAGAATTTAATTAATTTTAGAAATTCTTTTTACGACTTCATCTTTTGTAAGTGATAGGACGATATTATAAATACCAGGGCCAAATCTTGAACCCACTAAAGCAATTCTTAGTGGTTGACCAACACCTTTAAAGTTAGTTTTGTATTTACTGATTAAACTGTTAATTAATTTTTCAACACTTTCTTTGTTTGGATTATTAATGTTTTTAAATTCATTTAGGAAATCACCAATAATTTTCTTAGAATTAGCATCTAAAAGCTTCAAATCTTCTGGGGAAATACTTATTTCTTTGCTTAGTATGTATTGTGAATTCTGGTAAATGTCATCAAGAGTTTTGGCCTTATTTTTTAGGAAATTTAAAGACTTAATAATAACTTCTTCCTTAGATGGATCGATAGTTTTTTTATACTTTTGAGCATAACTCTTCAAAAAATCAAAAAGAATTTTTTCATCTATGTTTTTAATATAATGTTCATTAAGTGAAAGTATTCTAGACATATCAAGTTTTGATGGAGATTTTCCGACACCTTTTAAGTCAAAAAGTTTAATACTTTCATCTAAAGAAAAGATTTCCTTATCTTTATATGCCCAACCTAATCGTAATAAGTAATTTCTAAGTGCATCGGGTAAAATTCCAATTTTAGTATAGTCATCAATAGTTGAGGATTTATCCCTTTTCGAGAGCTTAGATCCTTTTTCACTATGAATTAAAGGTATGTGCGCAAATAAAGGAATATCCCATTTCATTACTTCATAAATTTGTTTTTGTTTAAATGTATTAATCTTATGATCGTCGCCTCTAATTACATGGGAAATTTTCATTGAATGATCATCAACTGTCGCGGATAACTGGTAAGTTGGAGATCCGTCTTGTCTTAATATAACAAAATCCTCAATAATCGAATTTGATATATTAATGTCACCCTGAACTAAATCTTTAATTATAGTATTTCCCGAAACTTTACTTTTAAATCTGATAACTGGTTTTACATCTTTTGGTATTCGAAGATCTTTAGGATCTCTCCATTTCCTATTGTAAACATATGGGATACCTTGCTTTTTACATTTTTCTTTTTGCTCTTTAATTTCTTCCTCAGAACAGTAACATTTATAAGCAAAATCTTTTTTTAAAAGTTCCTCAGCAATTTCTTTATGTTTATTAATATTTTTGGATTGAATAAATTCTTTATCGTCATGTTTTATTCCAACCCATGACAGAGATTCAATTATTTGTTTTTTAAACTCATCTTTAGATCTTTCTTTATCTGTATCTTCTATTCTTAGATAAAATTTTCCTTTATTTTTTTTGGCCAAAAGCCAGTTGAAAAGAGCCGTTCTTACACCCCCAATATGTAACGGACCAGTAGGTGAGGGAGCAAACCTGCAAATGAAAGACATTAAATGAAATTAAACTATTTTAATTGAAGTTTCTATATAAAGAAACTAATTTTCCTTGAATCTTAATTCTTTTAGCGGCGTATATTTTCGTGTCGTATTTCTTATTCGCGCTTTCGAGGGCTATTGTGTTGCCTTTCTTTCGAATTCTTTTTAATGTTGCTTCTTCGTTGTCAATTAATACAACAGCTATTTGTCCATTATCTGCATTTGAGGATTTTTTAATTATTACTGTATCGCCATCATTTATACCTGCTTCAATCATCGAGTCACCTTTAACTTTCAATCCAAAATGATCATCATTTTTATTTAAATCTGAAGGTAAATTTACTTTATCAACTTCTTGTTGTATTGCTTCAATTGGAGTACCAGCAGCTATTGAACCTAAAACTGAAATTTTACTAGACTTGTTCGATGTTTTATCAAGACCTCCTTTAATTACGCTTGGGGTAAAACTGTTAAACAAATCATGTGCGCTAGCGTTTTCTGGTAATTTAACAACCTCTAATGCTCGAGCTTTGTGAGCAAGTCTATTTATAAAACCCCTTTCCTCTAAAGCTGATATTAATCGATGAATTCCTGATTTCGACTTAAGGTTGAGCGAATTTTTCATTTCCTCATACGAAGGAGAAACTCCAGTCGATCTAATTTTCTTGTTTATAAATAACAATAAGTTTTTTTGTTTTTTTGTAAGCATAGAACAAATCCCGTACATTTATGTTCTACAAAAGTTCTACTACAATATCAATGCCAAATTAACCTTAAATTACGGGCTTATTTGAACTATTTTTTCTAATAGCGAGGTGTTTTTGTTTATATTTTTCAAAAGTGATTCACCAATTAAAAAATTGTTTATTTTAGTTTTTTTTACTATTTCCTCGACTTCTTTCTCTGACTGAATACCACTTTCACAAACAACAGGCCCTTCATGTTTGGCTAAAATTTTATACAAATCATAAGTAGTTTTTATATCTGTTTTTAATGTTTTTAGATTTCTATTATTTATACCAATTATTGAATTTTTAAAGTGGAGTGCTTTTTTTGCCTCTTCCTGGGTATGGACCTCAATTATTGTGTTAATTTTTAATTCCTCAGCAACACCATAGATATCCTTTGATGTTTTTTCATCAATAGCAGCCAATATTATTAATATAGCATCTGCACCAAAACTTTTAGCAAGATAAACTTGATAGGGATCAATAAAAAAATCTTTACATAAAATTGGTAAATTTACCTCATTTTTAACTTCTTCAACATGTTCTAATTTACCCTTAAAATAATTTCCCTCAGTCAATACAGATAGACAAGAAGCACCAGATTTATAGTATTTTTTTGCAATTTCCTTGGGATTGTAATTTTCTACTATAATCCCTGCAGACGGGCTAGCTTTCTTTATCTCGGCAATTACATTTATCTTATTTTTTTTTAGTTTATCTTTGAAAGTAATATAATTTTTAAATGTAGATATGTTTTTCTTTAGTTTTTCTATTGAATAGTTTTTTTTATAATTCTCTATACTTATTTTCTTATCAGCGATAATTTTATCTAATGTGTTATTCATTTTACTAATTTTAAAAGATGGTTTTCTACTTTTCCTGAAAGTATATGTTTTCTTAACTGATCATAACCTTCCTTAAAAGAATTTGTTTTATCTGCCACAAGCAAACCAGCTGCTGCATTCAAACAAATAGCAATAGAAAAATCATTATCTTTACCGTTAAAAACTTCTCTAATTTTTTCTGAATTATATTCAGGTTCTTTGCCAATAATATTATTTATATTATTTGCATTTATTCCAATTTCTTTTGGATCTAAAATAAATTCTTTAATATTTTTACCATCTAGTTCAACAATATTTGTCTTAGCGTATGGAGAAATTTCATCTAATCCATCCTCACTGTTCACTATTAATGCTTTTTTTAAGTCTAAATTTTTTAAAGCTTCAGCAAAAACTTTAAGTAACTTTTTATCAAAAACCCCAATAACTTGCCTGTTTACTTTTGCGGGGCTACTTAAAGGCCCGATTAAATTGAATATAGTTCTTTTTCCAATCTTTTTTCTCACAGGACCAACATATTTCATTGCAGAGTGATAATTTGGAGCAAACATAAATCCAAAATTAAGATTATTTATACTAGTCTCTACCTCTTTAGCGTTAAGAGATATATTTACACCTAATTTTTCAAGAACATCAGCAGAACCACATTTTGAGGAAACAGATTTATTACCGTGCTTTGCTACTTTAACTCCAAAACTTGATAAAAGAAGCGCTGCAGCAGTAGATATATTCAAGGTATTTTTTCCATCCCCACCAGTTCCACAAGTATCGACTGTATCATCAGGCACATTTACTTTATTAGCTTTCTTACGCAAAACATAAACACCACCAGCAATTTCTTCAGATGACTCACCTTTTGAGGATAATAAACTTAAAAAATCGAATATTTCTTGATTATTTGCTTTTCCCTCCATTAAAATTTGAAAAGCTGATTTGCTTTCTTCAAATGACAAATTTTTTCTATTTTTTATAATATCTATGAATGTTTTCATTTAATGACGCTCATGCCCAAGCCAATGATTTTTAAAATCTAAAAAGTTTTTTAAAATTTTTAATCCTAAATCAGTTTTAATACTTTCAGGATGAAATTGCACCCCATGAACATTATAAATTTTATGTTGAACCCCCATAATCAATCCATCTTCAGTTTCAGCAGTAATATATAAATCTTTAGAAATAGTTTTTTTATCAATGACTAGACTATGATATCTAGTCGCCTCAAAATTTCTTGGAAGGTTTTTTAATATTCCAATTTTTTTTGATATAATCTTACTAGTTTTACCATGCATCAACTCTTTTGCTTGAATAATTTTTGATCCAAAAACTTGACCAATAATTTGGTGCCCCAAACAAACACCAAGCGTAGGTACTATGGTGTGCAGAGTTTTGACAATTTTTAAACAATTACCAGATTGATTAGGGTTACCTGGTCCAGGTGAAATAACAATTCTATCGTACCTATTTTGAATAATTTTATTTGAGGTTATTTTGTCATTCCGTCTGACATCTACTTTACATTTTAACTTCAGAAGATAGTGATAAAGATTGTAAGTAAAACTATCGTAATTATCTATCAATAATATTTTCATCTAACTTATAGCTTTTAATAATGCTTTAGCCTTATTTACAGTTTCTTCATATTCACTATTAGGATTGCTATCAGCAACTATACCTGCACCTGATTGTACATAAATTTTTCTATCTTTAATCAGGGCAGTTCTAAGGGCAATACAGGTATCAAAATCTTGTTTTGAAGTAAAATAACCAATTCCACCAGCGTATAATTTTCGTTTAGAATTCTCTAATTCATCGATTATTTCCATTGCTCTTATTTTAGGAGCGCCACTTACTGTACCAGCAGGAAAACCAGATAAAAAAGTATTAAAAATAGATAAATCTCTTTTTTGTTTTCCAACAACGTTTGAGACAATATGCATAACATGTGAATATTTCTCTACTTTAAACTTCTCTGTAACTTTAACAGTATTTGTTTTAGATACTTTACCAACATCATTCCTGCCCAAATCTAGAAGCATTAAATGTTCAGCGAGTTCTTTAGGGTCATTTAATAATTCATTAATTAGTTTTTTATCTTCTTTTTTGTTTTTTCCTCTTGGTCTTGTGCCAGCAATCGGCCGTATCGTAACTTCGCCATTTAAAAGTCGGACAAGTATTTCAGGGCTACTTCCTAAAATTTTAAAGTCTTCAAAGTTGAAATAAAACATAAAAGGTGAAGGATTCAAAATTCTCAAGGTATTATAAATTTCTAAAGGTGGTTTTTCTACCTTCGCTTCAAATCTTTGACTTAAAACAACCTGAAAAATATCACCTTTTTTAATATAGTTTTTAGCTTTCAAAATATTTTTTTTAAATTTAATCTTTGAAATATTGGATTTAATATTAACTGATTTTCTATTCTTATGAAAATGCTCGGGAAGTTTTATTTTTCCTAAATTTTGTAATTCCTTAAAGTTTTTTGAAATCAAATTATACTTTAATTCATAATTTTCAATTATTTCATCTTGAAAAATATTATGTATATAAAAAATTTTTTTCTTTAAATTATCGTAAATTATTAAATTTTTTGGCCTTATTAATCTTATGTCAGGGATATTAATATCATTTTTACATTTATCAGAGATTTTTTCAATCAACCTAATAATATCGTATGAGAAATAACCCACCAACATCGAAGACATTCTTGGCAACTTACTAGATGATTTTACCTTAAAATTTTTAACCAAACTATTTAAATAATGAAGCGTGTTGGTCTTTATAATTTTTTTTTTTTTAAAACTATCAATTGTAACTTTATTTTTAGTTATATTGTATATCTTATCTGGATTGTAACCAATTATTGTATATCTTCCCCTAATTTTACCTTTCTCAACAGACTCAAATATGAAACTATTTTTTTGGGTTAATATAAATTTATATAAATTTTCAACAAATGTATAATCTTTACAATTTTCAGCAAAATAAATTGTCTGACTATTTTTTTTTTTATGATTTTTTTTAAAATTATTTAAACTTGTACTTAACTTCATTAAAAAGAATTTTTAAGCCTTTCTAAAACTTTTTCATTTATATCAATTTTATATTTAGTATTTATATATCTATCATAAGATTTATAAATATTTGAAACATAATCTGAATTTGCTTTACTGCTGTATTTTTTAATATCTTTTTTATTAATATTTTTTGGATAAATATCTTTATCTATATTAACCAAATAATTTTTTTTAAAAAGATTATCTGTTACCAAAAATATTTCATTTGTTGAATGGTTATAAATTTTTTGAACTATATCTTTGTTTAGTACCTTGTTATCATTTAAGCCGTTAATATTTAAATTCTCAACTTTTATGTTATTTTTTGAAGCAAGTTTATTCATATTTGTTTTTGTAAATTTTTTATTATTGATTTCATCTATAATTTTTTTATTCTCAGTCACTTTGTGCATTATATCAATTTGAGTTTTAATAGTTCTTTTAAGATTTACATCATCTAAAGTCAAAAACATGTCTTGTTGGTTAATGACCTCTACAATATAAAATTTATTTTCCAAATTAATAAACCGTGGTAAATTTTTTTGTGATATTTTAAATATTTCATTAAATAGTTCGTCACTTAAATTTTCCACAATGCTTCCATTTCTTTTTGTTTTTCTAATATTTACCATTTCAATATTCTGTATTTTATTTTTATTTTCACTGGTTATTTCTAAAAAAGTTTTTCCGTCTAATATTTCATTTTCAAGTTCATCTAGTTTTTGATAAAATAGTTCATTATAATCTTTATTTTTAATTAGTACTTCAGGTGTTAATTCCAAAAATCTAAAAGAAATAAATCTTTCTTTAAACAATTCTTTATTATCTTCATAAAATTTTTTAATTTCTTTTTCACCAATAATCTTTTTTGAATAAATATTATCTAAGTTTAAATAACTAATTTGTTTTGAATGATTTTCCCTATAAGCTAAATCTTCAATTATAAAATTAGGTAATTTAATCCCCCCGCTATAAAAATTTAAAAGCTGAGCTTTTACCTCAAGTCCTTTAATATATTTTTCATATGTTGGTGCCGAATAACCATTTTTTAATAAAAATTTTTCGTATTTTACCCTTGAAAATTTATTTTCTTTCTCAAAACTTTTGTCTGAAATTATTATATTCTTAAGACCTTTGTCAGTAAGCAATATTCCTTTAGCCTCACTTTCAATTTCAATAATTTTCTCACTTAAATAATTGCTCAAGATATTTTCTAGAATTTTGGGCTTTCCCAAACTTTCAATTTCTTTTTGAGAAAGCTCAATCTTTTGAATATATCCAATAAATTCTTTTGAACTTATTACTTCATCATTAATTTCTGCTAAAATATTTTGTTTACCAGACCTAAATATATCGCCCATACCCCAAAGTATGAATGGCAAAGCAATTATAGCTATAAATATTTTCGCTAAAAATGTTTTAGAAAATTTTCTTATTGATCCTAGCATAATTTTAATTTATGAAATTTAAATTAATTGTGATTATAAATCTATAAAGAAAGTCTTAAATATGGCAAATTCTCTTAGGTATTTTGTTGGAAATTGGAAGATGTTCGGTGTTCCAGGCTCTTATAAAATTTTAGATAAAATTAATCAGTTTTATCATAAGGATCAAATAAATAAAAAGAAATACAAAATAATAATGGCCCCCCCTAATACTTTAATTCATGATTTTTCAAAAAGGTTTAAAAATAAAAAAATAATTATTTCTTCTCAAAACTGCTATCACCAAGATTTATTTGGATCTTACACAGGCAAAGTAAGTCCTTTTATGATTAAGCGTCTCGGTGTTAATTACACCTTATTAGGACATTCTGAATGTAGGTCTGCTGGTGAAACGGATGAAATACTAAAGAAAAAATTTTCATTGGCATTAAAAAATAATTTAAAAGTAATTTATTGTATTGGTGAGAATAAAATTCAAAAAAAAACTAAAAGCACAGCAAAAGTATTAAAAAAACAAATTTTAAAAGTTATTCCCAAAAAGAGTAATTTCAAAAATATTATAATTGCCTACGAACCTGTTTGGTCTATTGGTAGCGGGTCAATACCCTCGTCTTCAGAATTAAAAAAAAATATTCAGATTTTGAAGAATTTTATTGAGAAAAAATTTAGTATAAAATCTCATCCAAAATTTCTGTACGGAGGCTCGGTTGACAAAAATACTATTAAGCACTTTAAATCCATCAAAGAACTCGATGGTTTCCTGATCGGTGGAGCATCTAAATCTTCAAAGAATTTTATTGATATAATAAAAAATTTCTATAAATAACCTCTATGGAAACAATTTTAATAGTAGCTAATATTGTCCTCGCAATTGTGTTGATAATAATTGTTTTATTACAAAGGTCTGAGGGTGGAGCGCTAGGTTTGGGGTTGTCGCAAGATAATTTTGCTTCAACAAGGTCTGTTGGAAACTTTTTAACAAAAACAACTGCTATTATTGCTGCTTTGTTTATTATATCCAGCATTTCTTTAGTTGTCTTATCAAGAGCTGACTTGCAAGAAACTCAATCAGTTTTAGAGAAAATTGAGGATGAAAAAGATTTAGAACAGCCAAAAATTCCAGAGTCTTCAAAATAAACTTTATTTTCAATTAAAAAGTAGTTATAATGTTCTTCCATGGCGCGATATGTATTCGTAACTGGCGGCGTGGTCTCCTCACTAGGCAAAGGTCTATCATCTGCTTCTCTTGCATCTTTACTTCAATTAAGAGGTTTTAAAGTAAGAGTAAGAAAATTAGATCCTTATTTAAATGTTGATCCCGGAACAATGAACCCATTTCAACATGGAGAAGTTTTTGTAACAGATGACGGTGCTGAAACAGATTTAGATATAGGACATTACGAAAGGTTTACAGGAATTTCAGCTACTCAATCTGACAATATTACTACCGGAGGAATTTATAGTGATATAATTAAAAAGGAAAGAAGAGGAGATTATTTAGGAGGCACTGTTCAAGTAGTTCCTCATGTTACGGACAGAATTAAAAAATTTATTTCACAAGATGTTAAAAATGAAGATTTTATAATTTGTGAAATTGGTGGAACAGTTGGTGATATAGAAAGCTTACCGTTTTTAGAGGCAATAAGACAATTTTCCAATGATGTTGGAAAAAAAAATAGTTTATTTATACACTTAACGCTCGTTCCTTATTTAAAAGCTTCTGGTGAATTAAAAACAAAACCAACTCAACATTCAGTTAAAGAACTGAGAAGTTTAGGTATACAACCAGATATAATTATTTGTAGATCTGAAAGAGAAATTCCAAAAACAGAAAGAAAGAAAATATCTTTATTCTGCAATGTACCAATTGATAATGTTATTGAAACTGTTGATGTAAGAACTATTTACGAAGCACCAATCAGTTTTCATAAAGAAAAACTAGATGATAGGGTTCTTTCTTTTTTTAATATTAAAACAAAAAAATTACCTGATCTCAGTAAATGGAAAAATATTACTTCTATAGTTCTAAACCCAAAAAAAAATGTAAACATTGGAATTATAGGTAAATATGTTGATCTAAAAGATGCTTATAAATCCTTAGATGAAGCATTAATTCATGGGGGTATATCAAATAATGTAAAAGTTAATTTGAAGAGAATAGACTCAGAAAATTTAAAGCCTGATAAAATCAAACCTTTACTTAAAGATGTAACAGGGGTTCTTATTCCAGGAGGTTTTGGAAAAAGAGGCACCGAAGGTAAAATTGCTGCCATAAAATATGCAAGATTGAATAATATACCATTCTTCGGTATTTGCTTTGGTATGCAGATGGCTGTAATTGAAGCTGCCAGAAATTTATTGAATATAAAGAATGCTTCAACAAGTGAATTTGGAAATAATTGTACCCCAGTAGTTGGTCTTTTGGAAGAATGGCAAAAAGGAAAGAAGAAAATTAAAGGTACTGAAAAAAATTTAGGCGGAACAATGAGATTAGGTTTATATGATGCTGTATTAAAAAACAATTCTTTGATATCTAAGATCTATTCCGAGAAGAAAATAAAAGAGAGACATAGACATAGATATGAAGTTAATATTAAATACAAGAGTGATTTTGAAAAAAAAGGTTTAATCTTTTCAGCTTTATCGCCAGATGGAACTTTACCTGAGATAATTGAATTAAAAGGTCATCCTTGGTTTATTGGTGTACAATTTCATCCAGAGTTTAAATCGAGACCTTTTACACCACATCCGTTGTTTTCCTCTTTTATTAAAGCTGCCGGAGTTAATGGAGATAGTAATTAATGACAAGTAAATCTGTTAAATGTGGACAATTAAATATTTCAAACACCAACATATTTACATTAATTGCTGGACCATGCCAGTTAGAAAATGAGAAACACGCTCTAGATGTTGCTTCTAAATTAAAAAAAATAACTGATGAACTTGGAATAGGTTTAATTTATAAAACCTCATTTGATAAGGCTAATAGAACTAGTCTTAAGGGCAAAAGAGGTGCTGGTCTCGAAAAATCTTTACCAATTTTTGATAAAATTAGAAAAGAAATTAATGTTCCTGTATTAACTGATATTCACACTATAGATCAATGCAAGATAGTCTCTAAACACGTTGATGTATTACAAATACCAGCTTTTTTATGTAGACAAACAGATTTGCTTGTAGCTGCTGCACAAACTGGAAAAGTTATTAATGTAAAGAAAGGTCAATTCCTAGCACCATGGGATATGATTAATGTTATTAAAAAAATAGAAGACTCAGGAAATAAAAATATTTTGCTTACCGAAAGAGGAGCAAGCTTTGGTTATAATACCTTGGTATCTGATATGAGATCATTACCTATTATGGCAAAAAATGGTTATCCGGTGGTTTTTGATGCAACACATTCCGTTCAACAACCTGGTGGGATGGGGGACAAGAGTGGCGGTCAAAGAGAATTTGTTGAACATCTTTCTCGGGCAGCTATTGCTGTTGGAGTTGCAGCTATTTTTATAGAAACACATCCTGATCCAGATAACGCGCCGTCTGATGGACCTAATATGGTTCCTTTATCAATGATGCCTAATCTTTTAAAGCAATTAGTAGAAATAGATAATTTAATTAAGAATGGCAAAAATTAAAAATATTAAAGGCCGACAGGTTTTTGATAGCCGAGGTAATCCAACACTAGAGGCTGAGGTATTTTCAGAAAACGGATCTGCCTTTTCAATAGTACCTTCGGGAGCATCCACTGGAACTCATGAAGCATTTGAATTAAGAGACAAAGATAATAAAGATTATTTAGGCAAAAGTGTTTTTACAGCTATTTCAAATATAAATCATCTAATATCTAAAGCTTTAAAAAATGTTAAAATTACTGACCAATTAAAGATAGATAAAATTTTAATCGAACTAGATGGAACTGAACAAAAAAAGAAACTTGGCGCTAATGCTATTTTAGGTGTATCTATGGCTTGTTGCAAATTAGCAGCAATTGAAAAAAAAATTCCTCTATTTAAATATTTGTCCAAAAAAAATGATTATTTATTACCAATACCTTTGTTAAACATCATCAATGGTGGAGTCCATGCAAAAAACAATCTTGATATTCAGGAATTTATGATACGTCCCGAAAAAACAAATTCATTTTCTGAAGCAATAAGGCGTAGCTTTATTGTAATCCAAAATCTAAAAAAAATGCTAGTCAATACTAATGTGGGTGACGAAGGAGGATTTGCACCAAATTTAAAAAGCAATGAAGAAGCAATTCAAATAATAATAAAATCTATTGAAAAATCTGGTTTTAAACCAGGTGATGATATGTCTATTTGTTTAGACGTCGCTGCAAACGAATTAAAAAAACCAAAAACAATTGAATATTATTCTAATTTGATAAAAGAGTATCCAATTAAATCTATTGAAGATCCTTTTTCTGAAGACGAGTGGGAATCTTGGAATAAACTCACTAAAAGCACTAATATTCAAATTGTTGGAGACGATCTCTTTGCAACGAATAAAAAGAGATTAAAAAAAGGAATAGATGAAAATTCTGCTAACGCCATTCTTGTTAAACTTAATCAAATTGGCACTGTTAGCGAAACATTAGAAGTAATAAATCTTGCTCAAAAAAACGGCTTTAAAACAATTATTTCGCACAGATCAGGCGACTCAGAAGATACTTTTATTGCTGATTTATGTGTTGCGACAAAATCTTCACAAATCAAATCTGGTTCATTAGCTCGATCTGAGAGGGTATCTAAATATAATAGACTTTTGAGAATAGAAGATACTCTTGGAAAACTAGCAAAAATGGCTAAAATCTAATTATGAACTTTTTTGATGTTTTAAAAAAACGAAAAATTTTGTTTTTAAACATTTTTTTATTTTTATATATAGTTTTTAATTTATTGACTGGTGAAAGAGGTCTTATGGCTTATTTTGAAAAAAGTGAACTTGAAAAAAAATTAACTAAAACAAAAATTGTGTTAACTGAGGAAATCCAAATTTTAGATAAGAAAAATTCGTTACTTTCTGAAAATTTAAATTTTGATTTTGTCGATATTCTTATTAGGGATAAATTAAAATTAGGAAAAAAAGAGGAAATTATTATAAAAATAAATGACTAAAAGTAGACATCCAGAAAAAATTAACAAACCTTTTAATCCAATTAAAAAAAAACCTAATTGGATTAGGTCTAAAATTTTGGATACAAAAGTTTTTTTTAAAACTAAAGAAGTAGTTAATCAAAACGGTTTAAATACTGTTTGTCAGGAAGCAAATTGTCCAAATATTACAGAATGTTGGAGTAAAAAACATGCAACATTTATGATAATGGGCGATACTTGCACAAGAGGTTGTGCTTTTTGCGATGTAAAAACAGGAAAACCAAATAAATTAGATCCACTTGAGCCTTTAAAAATTTCAAAAGCAGTAAAAGAACTTAATTTAAATCACGTAGTGATAACGTCTGTAGATAGGGACGACTTAAAGGACGGTGGGGCAAATCATTTTAAAGAGGTTGTTTTAGAAACAAAAAAAAATAATCCTCAAACTACAATAGAAGTTTTAACTCCAGATTTTTTAAGAAAAGGAAATGCATTTGAAAAAGTCTTAGAAGCATCACCTGATGTGTTCAATCATAACATCGAAACAGTGCCAAGTCTTTATTTGAGTGTTAGACCTGGTTCTAGATATTTTGCTTCAATAAAATTATTAGAGTCATCAAAAAAAATTAAACCAAATATATTTACTAAGTCTGGCTTGATGGTAGGCTTAGGTGAAAACAAAAATGAAATTTTACAAGTAATGGATGATTTGAGAACTGCGAATGTAGATTTTCTAACCATTGGGCAGTATTTACAACCATCACCTAAACATTATCCTCTTCAAAGATATTATAAACCGCATGAATTTGTCGAATTAAAAAATATTGCTTTATCAAAAGGTTTTTTATTAGTTGCTTCATCTCCTTTAACAAGATCTTCTTACCATGCAGACGAAGATTTTAAAAAACTAAAAAAAGTAAGAGATGAGCAATCCAAATGCCAAACGCTTCAATAAAAAAGATTATTCCTTGTAAAAAAAATGATCTTATTAAAATGGTACTTGATATTGAAAAGTATCCTGAATTTGTTCCATGGTGTCTTAATGGAAAGATATACAAAATTAATGATATGGATGATATTGTTGAGATAGAAGCAGACTTGACAGTTGGAAAAAAATTTTTAAACCAAACATATAAAAGCCACGTGACTTATTACAAAAATAAAGACATTATTTTAGTTAATAATATAGGAGGGCCCTTAAAACATCTTAAAAATGTATGGAAAATCAAGGAAGTTAATAATCAAAGCGAAGTTGATTTTTCAATTGATTTTGAAATCAAAAACGTCTTTTACAATATGATAATGAAAAAATCATTCAATAAAGGACTAAATGAAATCGCCAATGCTTTTGAAAAAAGGGCTATGAAGCTATTTAAAAATATCTAAAATTAATTGCAGAGCCTTTTTTACGGTAGATTTTTGAATTTGAGATCGCTTTTTTTTTTTAAATAAATATCTGTAAATTTTAATTTTATCTTTATTTTTAATTCCGATATAAACTAATCCCACAGGTTTTAAATTGGTTCCTCCTCCAGGTCCAGCGACTCCCGTTATTGAAACAGCCAAATTGGTTTTAGATATTTTTGATAAGTTATTAACCATATACGAACAGCATTGGCTGCTGACAGCGCCATAGTTTTTAATAATAATGTTGGGAATTTTTAAAAGAAGATTTTTTGATTTATTTGAATAAGTAACTAAGCCCATAGTAAACACTTTAGACGAACCACTTACAGAAGTGATAGCACTTGACAACATTCCACCAGTACAAGACTCTGCAATAGCTAATTTAACTTTTTTTTTTTTTAAAATAGAGACGACTTTTTTATTCAAGTTTTTCATCAATTAAAAAAGGTTTTTCCCACCATAAATAAAATAAGACATATTATTACATAGAACCCAGCTAAAATATCGTCAAATATAATACCAAAAGAGTTTTTGAATTTCTTATCGATATAGTCTATTGGAAATGGCTTGAGACCATCAAACAATCTAAACAAAAGAAAAAACCAAAAATAGATTTGAAGTATTTCTACTAGTGTAATTGATCTATCAGGGTGAAAAAGTTCATACATTATTATTGGTATTGATTGTCCAACAAATTCATCTATTACTATTTCTTGAGGATCTTCATCTTTAAAGTTTTTCAAGCATGATTTTATTGCGAAAAATGAATAAAAAAAAATTAATATTAAAGCTAATAAAATAATCAAAACAGGTATTTGAAGAACATGGATTAATACAAATAAAAATAATGTTGTAAATAACGAAGCCCAGGTACCTCTATATTTTTCAATTGTATCACCAAAAATAAAAAGTGTTATAAAATAATAATTAAAATTTTTAATCATATTGAATTACTGACGCAATTACTTCTGCAGCAACAGCTTTTTCTTTTCCAATAACCCCCAATTTTTCTGTCGTTTTACCTTTAATATTAATTTGACTCTCATTAATCTCGCATAATTTAGCAATATTTTTAATCATTTTTTTTCTATATTTACTAATTTTTGGTGTTTGAGCAATAATATTTACATCTAAATTATTTATGTAATAACTATCAGATTTAATTTTCTCAATAACATTTCTTAATAAAAATGTTGATCTTATATTTTTAAATTTCTTATTTTTGTCTGAAAATAATTTACCTATATCTCCCATCTTACAAGCTCCAAGAATAGCATCGGTTATAGAATGCAAAACTGGATCACCATCTGAATGTCCCAGTGTCCCAAGTTTAGATTTAATCTTTAAACCTCCTAAATAAAGTTTTCTTCCTTGTACAAGTCTATGAACATCAAAACCAATACCAATATTAGTTTTTGAATTCATATAATTTTTCAACATTTTCAAATCTTCTTGATTTGTTATTTTAAAATTACTTTTTTCTCCTTCAATAAATTTAACTTTTTTAAGTGAATTTACTAAAGACAGATCATCATCTTTATAAAGATTTTTTTTATCTGAGTGTAGATTTAGTATTTCTTTAAAATTAAAAGATTGAGGTGTTTGAGTTAAAAAAAATTTTTCCCTAGTTAAATTTGATAATTCATTTTTATTAAGCATTATTTTTAAAGCATCATTAACTGGAATTTTGGGCACCACAGTATTCTTTTTTGACTTACTTAAAATCCTTTTTATTAATTGAAGAGAAAAATTGGGCCTTGCAGAATCGTGTATAAGTACTTTAGAACATTTTATTCGGTTTCTCTTAATATATTTAAGCGCCTTTAATGTGGATTCTTGCCTTGTTTTTCCACCTATTATTTTTGCAAACTTTTTCGATTTAATTGATTTAATAAATTTTTGGTGTTTTTTGTTAATGACAATGATAATATTTTTTATTTGCTTGATATTCTTAAATTTTAACAATGAAAGCTCTAAAATGCTTCTCCCGGCAACTTTAATGAAAGGTTTTGGGATTTTATGTGAAAATCTTTTACTATTTCCGGCGGCTAATAAAATTACGCAAAAACTCATTATATATATTAATTTATCTTATATTTATGTAAAATGTTAAGGAATTATAATGTTAAATACTATTAAAAATTTTAAATGGTTCTTTACCATTTCATTTATTTCAATTTTATTGGGTTTATTAACTTTTGTTACTTTTATAAATCAAAAATTGATATTTTTGAATGAAGATTACTTGCAATATTTACTCATATTGGACGTTACAGTTTTAATATTGTTTCTAATGCTTTTAGTCAGAGAAACAACTAAACTGTTTTTAAAAATAAAATCTGGAAAAGAAGGTTCTAAAACAAGCTTAAATTATGTTCTTCAATTCTCACTGTTTGCGTTTATACCATCACTTGTAATTGCAATTTTTTCACTAATTTTATTTAATGTTGGTTTACAAAAATATTTTGATAAAAAAATTACATCAGCAGTTAATAATTCTTATGAGGTTGCAAAAAATTATATTGAGGAAACAAAGCGTTCAGTTGAGGCAGATATTTTTTTAGTAGGAATTGATTTGAATAGATTTTCAGGAATTTTATTTTCAAACCCAAAAAGAGTTAAAAGCAGTATTAATACACAGAAAAACTTAAGAAGACTTGATGAAATTTATTTAATAGATAGCGCCGGAACAATTCTACTTGGAGAAACTAATAACCCTGATGACGAATTTTTATTGCCTACTGAAGATGAATTTGACTCTGCATTAAGTGGAAAACCTGTTGCTATAAATGTTGGGTCAGATAATAAAACAGCATTTATGTTAAAATTAAATAATTTTATTGATACCTATCTCTACGTATCAAGAAATATTCAGCCTCAATTACTACAATATCTTGACGATACGCAACAAGCTGTAAATTTTTATTATACTGTTGAAAATAATAGAACGGGTATAAAAATAACTTTTGCAATAATTTATGTAATCATAGTTTCAATGCTATTATTTTTAACTATCGTCTTAGCTATAAGTTTTGCTGGAAGATTAACAAAACCAATTATTAATTTAATCACAGCATCTAAAAATATTAGTAACGGCAAACTAGATAGTAAGGTTCCTGAAATTGAATCAGATGAAGAAATTAAGAGTCTTAATCAAAATTTTAATAACATGATCGACAGATTAAAGAGACAACAAGAAAAATTATTAGTAGCAGAAAGATATTCTGCTTGGGAATCCGTTGCAAGAAAATTAGCACATGAAATTAAAAATCCTTTAACACCAATTCAATTATCTATTGATAGATTAAAAGAAAAATATTCAGATAAACTTAAAGATGATAAGTCTGATTTTTCCAAATACTTAGAAACTATTAATAGACAAATTATAGATATTAAAAAACTAGTTAATGAATTTTCAGATTTTGCTAGAATGCCCTCACCAATTTTAAAAAAAATTAAAATTGATGATATTTTAAATAGAGCAGTATCTTTTTATAAATTGTCTAATGAAGACTTGATTTTAAATATTAATAAGAAAAATAAATCCGATATTTATATAAATGGCGACGGCGAACATTTAAATCGTGTTTTTTTAAATCTATTAAAAAATTCTATCGAAGCAATCGATGAAAAAAAACAAAAAAAACCCAATTTAAAGGGAAAAATTACTCTAGAAATAGACACAAATAATGAATATATAGAGATCAAAATGCTCGACAATGGCATAGGCTTTAAAGATGTTACAAATATCACCAAACCTTATTTCACAACAAAAAAACAAGGAACAGGTTTGGGGCTTCCTATAGTATCTAAAATTATAAATGACCATGGCGGAGATATAAATTTTTTTAAAAATTCTGACGGAGCTAAAATAGAAATAACTTTACCAATTTATTGATGAAACAAGAAATATTAGTTATTGACGATAATTTTGATATTAGAAACTTAATTTCTGAAATTTTAAAAGACAAAAATTATAATGTAAGAGAAGCAGCTAATTATAATCAAGCAATTTTAGAAATTGATAAAAAACTTCCAGATATTGCAGTTATAGATGTTAAATTAGATAAGGGTGATAAAGATGGGATAGAGTTACTAAAAAAAATAAAAGGGATAACCGATCTTGTTCCTGTAATTATGATTTCTGGACATGCAAATGTTGAAATGGCGGTAGAGTCTCTTAAACTTGGAGCTTATGAATTTATTACAAAACCTTTTGCCCCCGAGCAGCTTTTGAATTTTATTAGTCGTGGTATAGAAAATGTTAATCTTAAAAAGGAAAATTCAAATTTAGAAAACAGATCTTTCCACTCTTTCGATTTTATCGGTAAAAATATTCAAATTTTAAAAATTAAAAAATTAATAACAAAATTGGCATCTACAGATAGTAGAATTTTAATTTCAGGTCCAACGGGCTCAGGAAAAGAGCTTTTGGCTAGAAAAATTCATAAATATTCACAAAGAAATAAAAAACCATTTATTGTTGTTAATGGCGCTTTGCTGAAGGGAGATAAGTATGATTCGGATTTATTTGGTATTGAAAGCTCCGATGGAACAACCACTTATGGATTTTTAGAAAAAGCAAAAGGAGGAACTCTTTTAATAGACGAGGTTTCAGAAATACCACTTGATACCCAAGCTAAAATTTTGAGAATTTTAATTGATCAGAAATTCAAAAGATTAAACGGTAAAGAAGATATTTATGTAAATGTCAGAATTATTTCATCAACATCGAAAGATTTAAAAAATGAAGTATTAATTGGGAACTTTAGGGAAGATTTATTTCATAGATTAAATGTAGTTCCAATAGAAATTCCAAGTTTAAGTTCGAGATCTGATGATATACCTCTATTAATTGATTATTTTCAAAAAAAATTATCTGATATTAATGGTATACCTAAAATTGAAATTAACGTTAACGACGACTTGCTTTACTCGTACCAATGGCCTGGTAATGTAAGAGAATTAAGAAACCTAGTAGAACGAGTGTCAATATTATCTCAAAATGAAAACAAAGCTAATATCGGCAGATTTCTTCATGAAATATTGAGCAAAAATACATCACAGACATTAGAAAATACAAATGTTTCAATGGATTATCCTTTAAAACAGGCAAGAGAAAATTTTGAAAAAAACTATTTACTTACACAGCTTAAAAAAAATAAAGGAAATATATCAAAAACTGCAGAATTTATTGGAATGGAAAGATCTGCTCTTCATCGAAAATTAAAATCTTTAGGTATTAAAGGTATCAACTAATAATGAATATTATAATTTGTGGTGCCGGCATGGTCGGATTTTCTATAAGCAAACAACTACAAGCACAAGGTCACTCTGTAACAGTCATAGATCAATCCTCTGAAGATATAAAAAGGATAAATGATACACAAGATGTTAAAGGTATTGTTGGTAGAGCAACATTCCCATCTGTTCTTGAAAGCGCTGGAGCAAAAGACACCGATATGATCATTGCTGTAACAAGAAATGACGAAATCAATATGATAGTATGTCAAATAGCAAGCTCACTTTTTAACATATCCAAAAAAATTGCAAGAATAAGGTCACAAGAGTTTTTAGAGGGCAAATGGAGTAAATTATATAGTAAATCAAATATACCAATTGATGTAATTATTTCACCCGAAAGAGAGGTTGCTAAATCTTTATTTAGGAAACTTGAAGCACCTGGTGCTTTAGATAACGTGCCTTTTGTGAAGGATAAAGTTAAATTACTTGAAATCTTAATTGAAAAAAAATGTCCTATAGCAAACATGCCTTTGAATGATTTAACAAAGAAATTTCCTGAATTTAAAGCTTATATTTTTGGAGCAGAAAGAAAAGATAAATTTGTTTTTTTTAAAAAAAATGATCAAATGAAAGTAGGTGATAAAGTTTATTTGGTTGTTAGTACTGACCAAATTAATAAGTTGCTCTCAGTTTTTGGACATGATGAAAAAGTTGCCAAAAAAATTCTTATTATAGGTGGCGGTAATGTTGGACTTCATTTAGCAAAACTTCTTGAAACATCAGAGGGTTTAAGAACAAAAATAATTGAAAAAAATAAAATTAGGGCGGAGCAAATTGCAAGTGAACTTTCATCATCGATAGTTATATGCGGAGACCCTTTAGATGAAAAAATTCTAAAAGAGGCAAATATTGAGGAAGTAGAAACAGTTTTTGCATTAACCGAAGATGACGAGGATAATATAATGGCATGTGTTCTGGCAGAAAAATACACACCTTCAAAAAGAACCATAGCAATTATTAACAAGCAAAATTATAATATCTTACAAGAGTCATTAAAAATTGATGACTTAGTTGACCCAAGAATGGCAACTGTTTCGACAATCATGAAACATGTACATATGGGAACTATAGATACAGTTTATTCTTTGTTAGATGGTCAATATGAATTTCTAGAAGCTAAAATATTAGAGACATCTGATCTAGTAAATAAATCGATCAAAGATTCAAATCTTCCCGAGGAAGTTAGAATCGGGGCTATAGTAAGGAAGGACAAAGTGATGATGCCAAGTTCAAAATTTATTTTTGAAAAAGACGATATAGTGATTGTGTTATCCAAAAGAGAACAATTAAAAGATGTTGAAGATATTTTCAGAATAACTTCATAAAATGAAAATTCAACCGAGTTTATATTACTTAGGTCTGAGCTGTTTTCCAATTAGCTTGCTATCGCTATTAAATATTTTTTATTCTTACTACTTTGAGTATTTATTAGATGTAAATTCTTATATTATAGTTTTGTTATTATCGTTAATTATTGGTTTTACTTTTATTTTATTGGGAAAATCAAAGAAAGATGAAATAGGAATATACGAACAAATTCTTCTAGTTTTTTTAATTTATATTTTTTGTTCATTTTTTATTTTAATTCCCTTTTATCTAAGTAGTTATGGAATTAGTTTTGTTGATTCATATTTCGAGTCAATATCTGGTCTAACTGGAACTGGATTTAGTATTCTCACAGATATTAAAAATCTTGATCCACCATTAATAATATGGAGATCTTCTTCACAATGGTTAGGTGGTTTTCTATTTTTAGTTTGTTTGGTTTTAATTTTCTCTAATAAACAAATAAATTTTAAGATGACCGATTATGTATATAATTTTGAAAAAAAAATAAATTTCTCAAAGAATCTATCAAATGTTTCGTATAGAATCTTTTTTATTTATTTAACTCTAACTTTAATTATATTTTTGCTTTTTTCTTTTTCCGGATTAAGAATTTTTAATAGTCTAAATTTATCTATGACATTGATTTCATCTGGTGGTTTTTTACCATCTAATTCTCTGAATGATATATTAACAACCAATATACAATTGTTTATTCTTACTCTTTCTTTCTTAATTTCAATTTTGAATTTTTATATACTTTATAATATTTTTTTTAAAAGAGATGATTTAAAATATCATAGTGAAGACTTGTATTTATTTTCAATTTTTTTATTATTTTCTTTAATATTCTATTTTTTGAGTAGTTTTAATTTATTAACTGTTTTGGTTACCGTTTTAAGTAGTATTGGAAATTCAGGATTGTCCACCACATCTATTCCAAGTAACTACAACTTATTTTTCTTAGTATTAACAATAATTGGTGGCTCTGTTTTGTCAAACACATCAGGTATCAAACTAATAAGAATTTATATTTTAATTAAAGCTTTTTTTATCGAAATCTATCGGCTTGTTAAACCTAATGTAATTTTAGACTCAAAGATTATGATTTCTGATAAAAAAATTAACAAAGAAAATATAAGAATAACTTTTTTAGTATTTATTTTATTTTTTCTGAGTCTTTTAATTTTAAGCAGTATTTTGTTAGTAGACACTCTTGATTTTGAAAGTTCTTTTAAACTATCTATACTGACATTAACAAATACAGCAACATCAGGAATTTATGGGTTAGAGGGTATTAATTTTAGTAATTTATTCATTCTTTCAAAGATTTCACTTATAATTTTTATGATAATAGCTAAAATTGAATTACTTGCTGTTTTTTTAATTATTAGAAAGGTTTTTTTAAGAAGTTAGTTTATGTCAAAAATATTAATAATTGGTGCAGGTGCTATGGGAACAGCTTTTTCTCTTACTTGCGTTGATAATAATCACAGTGTAGCTTTAATAGGTTCTCCTTTGGAGGACAAATTAATAGATAAATTAAATAAAGGTAGAAGATTCCATCAAACTTTAGATTGCTATTTACCCAAAAAATTAAAATTATTTAAAGCTAATAAATTATATGAAACTTTCAAATCAAAACCTAATGTAGTAGTTATAGCGGTTAATTCAATGGGTATTGAATGGATAGGCAAAATACTTTCAAAATTTCACAACCCTAAAGTGCCGATTATTTTACTTACAAAAGGTTTAACAATATTTAATAAAAGGATAGAACCCTTAAGTTATAAACTTTTATCAATAATCAAAAAAAATCAATTTTCTAAATTTAAAAATTTATCTATAACCTCTGTAGCTGGTCCTTGTATAGCAAAGAGTCTTGCAAAGAAAAAAACAACATCTGTTGTTTTTTCTAATAAATTTTTAGAAAAAGCAAATAGACATAAAAAAATTTTTGAAACTCATTATTATAAAATTGAATGTTCAAAAGATTATAGAAGTGTACAGTACTGTGCCGCTATCAAAAATTTTTACTCAATGATCGTTGGTTCAGTAAGTGATTTAAATACAGCATCTGTAATTTTTTATAAATCTTTTCTTGAAATGAGTAAATTTATCAAAATGTATGGAGGACAAGAAAAAACAGCCTATGGTTTAGCTGGACTGGCAGATTTGCATGTCAGCAGTGCAGGCGGAAGAAATAGTAAAATGGGAAAATATTTAGGTGATGGTTACACATATAGGAAAGCTAAATTAAAATTCATGAAACATGAAACAGTAGAAGGAGCTGATTTAGCTTTTGAACTTGGTCCAAAAATATTAAACAATTACCACAAAAAAAACTTTCCTTTAATGCATAGTCTTGTTGAAAGCATATGTTTGAACAAAAAATTAACTCTTAAGAATTATTAAAAAAATGGGTTTCAGCGTTATATTACCAACACTTAATGAAAATGGTCATATAGAAGATTTAATAAATAATATTTCCAATATTTTTGAAAATAAACAAATTGATTATGAAATCATTGTCGTAGATGACAATTCATTAGATGGTACTGTCGAAACAATAAAGAATATGCTTAAAAAAAATTTAAATTTAAAACTCATTGTAAGAGAAAATAAAAGCAAGAATTTAGCTGACTCATTAAATGATGGAATAAAAAAATCTATGTTTGATAATTTGGTATGGATGGATGCAGATTTTCAGCATCCACCAAAATATCTTGAAAAATTTATAGAGTTGTCCGATGGTAATGATGCTATTATTTGCTCACGTTTTTTAAATAACAGCGAAAGGTATTTTAACAATCCCGAACTTAATAAGGATATAAATGAGAACCAGAGTTATTTTTATAATAAACTATGTAAATTATTCTTGTATAAAGATATTACT